>LFLF01000146.1 GCA_001184395.1 Candidatus Paraburkholderia calva
ACCCAGCTGGTGCTTCTCACGCCGGCGCCGGAATTTGAGCCGCGTTGTCGCATCCGGTACGGCTTCGCAGCCCAGATCAATGCCCACACAAAGCGACGCAGGCTAGTGCTGTCGTACAGCGCTTCTTCGCAAGCCAAATCGGCCAGATTGAACCCGTGCTGCACGAAGTGAATCCGCAGCATGCGCTCCCAACCCATCAAGCACTAATGGTGGACTTAATCAGCGTTGCCTTAAGTGCGAACCAATCAATCGAAGCCTTGAAATACCGCATCGTCGGGGCCGATGGAAGAGGGCGATCGCCACGTCGCGTCGCGCATCGAGAGCCCAATGAGATGTTCCACGCCGAGCAGCGTCGCAAAGGTCGCCATGCGCACTGCAATGCCGTTATCGGTCTGCCGAAAGATGGCGAGACGCGAGTCGTGGTTCAGGTGGTGGCGAGATTGTTCGTGCCGGGGCGGCTGTCGGGCGGCAACGGATGCATGATGAGCGATCGCGTCCGCAGACTTCATCGACCCGCGCCTGGTTGATCTGGAAGTCCGGCGTGTAGCCTTCGATTGACTCGTTCGCGAAACGCTCTTTCTGAATGCGCGTGCATAAACCACGTCCGCACTGGCGAGTCCGGCATGCAGGTCACTGGTCTGCTCGATCACGTGGTCGCCGGTGGTGAGCCGTTCGACGATATGCGTGGGCATCTCGAGCGAACGCGGGGAAACGAGAGTGAACTTGAGCCCCTTGTAGAGCGACAGCAATTTGGCGAGCGAATGCATTCAGGTCGCCGACCATCGCAATATGCGCGCCGTCGACAATCTTGCCCAGCCGCGAAAACTCACGCTGGATGCCGTAGAGATCGAGCAGCGCCTGACTCGGATGTTCGCCCGAGCCATCGCCCGCGTTGATAACGGGAATATTGGTCGCACGCGCAAATTCGGCGACCGAGCCTTGCTCGGGATGCCGCCCGACGATGGCGGCCGCGTAACCACTGATCACGCGGCTCGTGTCGTAGATGGATTCGCCCTTCGCCATCGACGAGAAAGTGAAGCTGGTCGTGTCGCAGACCGAGCCGCCCAGCCGGCAGAACGCCGAGCCGAAGCTTACGCCGGTCCGCGTGCTGGCCTCGAAAAACAGATTGGCGAGCACCGTGCCTTCCAGAACGCGGGTGATCTTTCTGCGCCGCGCGATGGGTTGCATCAGGTCGGCGGTGCGGAACAGCGCCTCGGCGGAATCCCGCGAAAACTGGTCGATGGAAAGCAGTTGCGGCCGCCCCCTCAAACTGGATCGTATCTACGGCTCTGCGTAGCCGCATCCGATTCCGGCATGCCGTTGAGAATCTTGCCGATATAAACGCGTCGCAATCTCCGGCATGGCCCGTGACTCGGGCGACTCGTCGGGCAGGAGCCATGGTATCCAGCGCGCACCGGGACACGCCGATGCGCGCCGCGAAGGCATCGCATGTCATGTTGAGACGACGCATGGCGTCGCGAAGCACCGTTTGCTGCTGATTGACCATTTCACGCTCCTCTATACGCGGAGTGTATATTAGGTCACTCGCCGATCAGATGCAAAAGGAGTTCGCGCTGATGCTCCACCGTGCGATGTTCGAAGACGTAAATGCCCTGCCAGGTGCCGAGCACCATGCGCCCGGCCTCGACCGGAATCGACAGCTGCACAGTGGTCAGCGCGGTGCGCAGCGCAGATGCGCGGGCATATCGTCCGGGCCTTCCGCGTCGTGCACGTAACGGTCCGGCGCTTCCGGCGCGACGGATTCGAAATAGCGCTCGAGGTCGGTGCGCACATCGGGGTCGGCGTTTTCCTGAATCAGCAGGGACGCCGAAGTGTGCCGGCAGAAGAGGGTCAGCAGGCCGGTGCGGATATCCTGATGGTCGATCCAGTGATCGATTTCGCGAGTGACTTCGTGCAGGCCACGCAAGCCTGTCGCGACCGTCAGATGTTGAAGTGCCTGTTTCATGTCGGTCCCGGTGCGAGGAATGCGCGCGGGGGGCGCGCCTGCCGGACAGTTTACCGGCAAGGCCGTGTCGATTGTTAGGCGCGCGAGCTATGCTTTTGGAATAAGGCAAACGGACATCCGCGATGAAAAGAACGTCGAGCTTAAGCGTGCTACTCGCGGCATCGAGCCTGAGCCTGCTCATGTGCGCGTCCGCTGGAACTGCCGCCAGTCTCGCCAATCGTGGCAACGATCCCTTCCTGCACGTTTCCAGCGCCATCGCGCCATGCCCCACGCCGCGCGGTCCGTTCCAAACGCAGCAGGAATGGCTCGACGACGCGCATTACCGCATCGAACGCAGCAATAGCTACTGGATCGCCGGGCGCTGCCGTCTGTCGAATAGCTACGACTACGAAAGGAAATCGCCGAAAGCGTCGTGCGGCGGCTGAATTCGCTGAACGCATCGCTGGACTGGCGCGGCAAGACCAGCTTGTGGCTGACCATCCAGCGTGTCGTTTCATCTATGTGGACGGTTGCGTGTCGCGCGATTTCGACCGCGCGCAGTTCGCCGCCGCGCTTGGCTAAACCGCCGATGTCGAACGCGTGATCGACCGTACGGCGGTGCATCCATGAGAATTGGCATAAGCTAGTAACGAGACCTCGAGCAAGGACCAAGCGACGCCCGCAGGCATCGCCACGAGAACGAACATCACACTCGCGCTGCGCCGTTTCGCCTATTTCGTCCGCTGTCTGCTTTTGCTCGCGGCGCTCGGCGTGCTCATGCCGCGCGCTTGCCGTACCGCTGCCCGTTTTCGTGATTCCTCTGACGGGCGCGGTCAGTCCAGCCAGTGCCGACTTCGTGGTGCGTTCGCTCGCGCAGGCTGCGAAGGCGCACGCCCAGCTCGCCGTATTGCAACTCGATAGGCCTGACGGCCTCGATCTCTCGATGCGCAAGATTATTCAGGCGATCCTCGCCTCCGCGGTGCCGGTCGCGGCCTTCATCGCGCCGAGCGGGGCGCGGGCGGCGAGCGCGGGCACGTACATCGTCTATGCGAGTCATGTGGCCGCGATGGCTCCCGACACCAATCTCAGCGCGGCGACGCCCATCCAGTTGGGTGCGGGTGAATCCGCCCAGACGCGCTCGGTGAGCGCGCCGCAATCGACCGAAACGCGCAAGCAGATTCAGGACGCCGCCGCGTACATTAGCGGTCTCGCGCAGTTGCGCGGCCGCAACGAGCAACGGGCCGAGCGCGCCATGCGCGAAGCAGTCGCGTTATCCGCGAACGAAGCGCTGGCGTAGAAGGTCATCGACCTGACGGCCGCCGCCGTCCACGATTTGCTGACGAAGCTCGACGGCCGGCATCTCGCCCTGCCATACGGCGCCCGCGCACTTGCCACGAAAGATGCGCCGGTCGTCACGCTGCATCCCGACTGGCGCAGTCATTTTCTCGCGACCATCACCGATCCGAGCATCGCGCTGATCATGATGATGGTCGGCGTCTACGGCCTGTTCTTCGAGTTCGCCAATCCGGGCTTCGTGCTGCCGGGCGTGGCGGGCATGATCTCGCTGCTGATCGGCCTGTTCGCGCTACAACTGCTGCCGGTGAATTTCGTCGGACTCGGGCTGATCGTGCTAGGGCTGGGTTTTCTGGTCGCGGAATTGTTCTTGCCGACGTTCGGCACGCTCGGCATCGGCGGCATGGTGGCGTTCGCGATCGGCGCGCTGATTGATCGACACCGATGCGCCCGGTTTCGGCATTCCCATCGGCGTCATCGCGGGGCTGGCGGTGTTTACGGCGCTGTTCGTGTTCACCGTGTCGAGTTTCGTGCTGAAGGCGTGCCGCCGGCCGGTTGTGACCGGCGGCGAGGCCATGCTCGGCAGCATCGGCGTGATGCTCGGCGGCGGCTGGGCGCGGGTGCGTGTCGTCGCAAGGCACGGTCTCACGCTGACCGTCGAACCCCTGATCAACGAACACATCGACTGAAGCATATGCACATGGGTTTCACTTTCGGCTTTTCCGGCATCATCCTGGTTTTCGTCGTCATCGTGCTGCTGTCGGCGGTACGGATTTTTCGGGAGTACGAGCGCAGCGTCGTGTTCATGCTCGGCCGCTTCTGGAAGGTCAAGGGGCCGGGTCTCGTGCTGATCATTCCGGCCATACAGCGGGTCGTACGCATGGACCTGCGCACCGTCGTATTCGATGTCCCGCCGCAGGACGTCATAACGCGCGACAACGTGTCGGTGAAGGTGAACGCGGTGGTGTATTTCCGTGTCGTCGATCCGGAGAAGGCGGTGATCCAGGTCGCGCGCTTTCTCGATGCGACCAGCCAGCTCGCGCAAACCACTTTGCGCGCGATTCTCGGTAAGCACGAATTCGACGAGTTGCTGGCGGAACGCGAGCGACTCAACAACGACGTGTAGCAGGTGCTCGATTCGCAGACCGATGCGTGGGGCATCAAGGTATCGAATGTCGAGATCAAGGATGTCGACATCAACGAGATGATAATCCGCGCCATCGCCCGGCAGGCGGAAGCAGAGCGTGAGCGCCGCGCGAAGATCATTCACGCGGAAGGCGAGTTGCAGGCCTCGGAAAAGCTGTTGCAGGCGGTGCAGATGCTGTCTCAGGTGCCGCAGGCCATGCAATTGCGTTATACCTGCAAACGCTGACGACGATCGCCGGCGACAAGAGCTCGACGATCGTCTTTCCGGTGCCGGCCGATATCGTCAGTTCGGTGATCGACCGGCTCGGCAAGGACTTCGGCAAAAGCGATTCGTGACGGAGGATCAGACCAGCGCGGGGAAATTGATCGTCGTGTCGTTCACGCGGTTGAAAAGGTTCGTGAAGTTGATCACGCTCATTGCGAACAGTGCTTCGGTGATTTGCGTGTCGGTGTAGTCGGCCGCGCGCACGGCATCCAGTTCCTTTTGTCGAGCGTGCCACGCGTGCCCGCGAGCGTGCGCACTAAATGCACGAGCGCGTCGCGCTTGGTGTTGCCGGTCGCTTCGCCCGCGCGGATTTGCTGCGTCTGCGCTTGCGTCAGGCCGACCATCTTGCCGACGGCGCGTATGCGCAGCGGCACAGTAGTCGCAACCCGCGAGTTCGCTGACGGCGAGCTTGATCGCTTCGACATCGGTTTTTTCCAGACTGCTTTTGGCGAGCAGCGCATTGCCTGCCATGGCCGCGCCGAGTACGGCAGGGCTGTGCGTGCCGATGTCCGCCTCGATCCGCAAGCCGTCGCTTACGTTTCGCATCGGCGGGGAAGAAGTGGCCGTGCCGCTCGCCTACGGCATTTCGTCGAACAGCGCGGTGTTCAATCGCGAGATGGTGCTGGAGGGTCTCGGCATCGGCGTGCTGCCGAGCGCGCTGATCGACCGCAAAGTGGCGGCGGGGCGTTTCGTCACATTGCTCGACGCGTACGAACTCGTCGGCGCATCGACCGATATCCGCCTGGCCTACAAGCACGCGCGCGCTGCTGCCGGCCAAGGTGCGCGCGTTCGTCGAACACGCGGTGCGCTTTTGCGACGAGCGGCCCTACGTGCGGGCACAAGTGCTTTCCGTCGAAGCGCCGCACGAATGGCGCGGTCATTCTTGTCGCCAGCGTCATTCAGTCATGCCGCCGGCGCGCATTGACTTAGTGCATATGCACAACTAGCCTACCGGACTAAGACGGGCGATATAACTCGCCCTTTTCCCAATCGGAATGGTGCATATGCACACCGACATGACAACTCCATCGACTGACCTTCCTTCGGCCGGCGCACCCGCGCTGACGCGCCCGCCGCGCCTGATTCCCTGGATGATACTCGCGTTCGGCGCGGTGGTGATCGTGCTGATCGCGGCGGCGGTGTACTGGGCGCTAGTGCTGCGCTTCGTGCAGACGACCGACGACGCTTACGTGGGCGGCGACGTTACCGTGCTCGCGCCGAAGGTAAACGGCTTCGTGACCGAGTGCTCGTGCAGGAAAACCAGCGCGTGAAGGCCGGCCAGGTGCTGATACGCCTCGATTCGCGCGACTACGACGCGAAGCGCGCGCAGGCCGATGCCGAGGTGTCGAGCGCGCGCGACGGTGGTCGAATTGCAGGCGAAGGATACGTTGCAGGCGGCGGTCATCAACCAGCAGCAGGCGGAAGTGCGCGCGTCGGCGGCTGAGTTGACGCGCAGCGGGCAGGATCGCGTGCGCTATCGCGAACTGGTGAAGGACGACGCGGTGTCGAACCAGATCGTCGAACGCGCGGATACCGACTATACGAAAGCGCAGGCCTCCGTGAATTGCAGTGGCGCATCGCTGCTCGCGGCCGGACGCCAGCTTGCCCTGATCGAGGCGCAGATCGCCGATGCGCAGACCCGCGTCACGACAGCCGAAGCCGCCCGCCGGGTCACGCAACTGAACGTCTGCTATACGACGATCACATCGCCCGTCGATG
The DNA here is from genome assembly GCA_001184395.1 of Candidatus Paraburkholderia calva. Lineage (GTDB taxonomy): Bacteria > Pseudomonadota > Gammaproteobacteria > Burkholderiales > Burkholderiaceae > Caballeronia > Caballeronia calva. Next base: position 6,369 of record LFLF01000146.1, read on the forward strand.
GCTACGTGGGCAACCGTACCGCGCGCGTCGGCGTGCTGGCGAACGTGGGCACGGCACTGTTGAACATCGTGCCGTCGAGTGGCCTGTGGGTCGATGCGAACTTCAAGGAAGATCAGCTGAAGAAAATGCACGCGGGCGATCAGGCCGATGTCGAACTGGATGCATCCAACATTCCGTTCACGGGCCGGGTCGAAAGTCTTGCGCCCGCGACCGGCGCGACCTTCAGCGTGCTGCCTGCCGAGAACGCGACCGGCAATTTCACGAAGATCGTGCAGCGCGTGCCGGTGCGGATTAGCCTCGATGTGCCGAAGGGCGCGGGGTCCGTGCAGCGCCCCGGGGTTGTCCGCGACGGTGAAAGTGCATCTGCGTGACAACAACGGTTGAGGAGCGCGTCATGAACAAGACCGTTCTTGCCAATCCTTCCACCGTGCCGGTCAAGGAATGCGTGTTGGCGTTCGCGCTGATGTGCCTGGGTTTCTTCATGGCCACGCTCGACATCCAGATCGTCGCGTCGTCGCTTAAGGATATCGACGGCGGACTTTCCGCGAGTCAGGACGAACTCTCGTGGGTTCAGACGTCTTATCTGATCGCGGAAATTCTGGTCATTCCCACGTCGGGCTGGTTCTCCAAGGTGTTTTCGACGCGCTGGCTGTTCGCGGCGTCGGCGGTCGGCTTCACGATCACGAGCATGCTGTGCAGCATGGCGTGGGACATCAACTCGATGATTCTGTTTCGCGTCCTGCAAGGCGTGCTCGGTGCGGTGATGATCCCCACTGTGTTACGACCGCGTTCGTCCTGTTTTCCGGCAAGCAGCGTCTGATCGCATCGACCACCATCGGCGCGCTTGCGTCACTCGCACCCTCTATCGGTCCGGTGATCGGCGGCTGGATCACCGATCAATGGTCGTGGCACTAGCTATTCTATCTCAACGTAGTGCCGGGGCTGATTGTCGCGTTGCTGGTGCCGAGATACGTGCATATCGACTTGCCCGATCTGTCGCTGCTCAAGAAGGGCGATTACCTCGGCATCGTGCTGATGTCAGGTTTTCTCGGCTGCCTCGAATACGTGCTCGAGGAAAGCACCCGCAAGAACTGGTTCGGCGACGACATCATCGTCACGTGCACGTGGATTTCGGCGATCTGCGGATTCCTATTCATCGTGCATGCGCTGACCGCGAAGGAAGCCATCGTCGACCTGCGCGCGCTCGCGGTGCGCAACTTCGGCATCGGCAGTCTGCTGTCGTTCATGATCGGCATCGGCCTATTTACATCGGTGTTTCTGACGCCGGTGTTTCTCAGCCGCGTGCGCGGCTTTCGCTCGCTGCATATCGGCTATGCGCTGCTGTCGGTCGGCTGTTTCCAGTTGCTCTCGATCGGCATCTACGGCTTCGTGTCGCGTCATATCGACATGCGGATTCTGCTTGTCTTCGGGCTCGTGTGTTTCGGTCTCGGCTGCTATCTCTACACGCCGCTCACGTACGACTGGGGCTGGCAAGAACTGCTGCTGCCGCAGGCCTTGCGCGGCTTCGGCCAGTAATTCGCGGTGCCGCCCATCGTGACGATGGCGCTCGGTTCGCTGCCGCAATCGTGTCTCAAATCGGCGAGCGGCCTGTTCAATCTGATGCACAATCTCGGTGGCGCGATCGGCATCGCGGTGAGCGCGACCATGCTGAACGACCGCCTGAATCTGCACTATCTGCGTCTGAACGAGAACGTGACGGTCGGCCGTCCCGCCATCGAAGCGATGTTGTCGCGGAGTTCCGCGCATCTGGCCTCCGTTGCGGGCGATGTGCTCGACGCCTCGCAGGCGGGACTCGCGTCGCTGCATGCGCTGGTGCTGCGCGAGGCGCTCACGCTGACCTTCGCCGATTGCTTTTATGTGCTCGCGCTGTGCTTCGTCGTCGGCATCGTGAGCGTGTTTTTTCGCGAAGCTGATCACCAGTGCACCGCCTTCTTTGGAAGCGCATTGAACGCCGACTCATCCGGCAGACTCACGGACCGACTCATCATGAAGAAACTCGTCGTCGAAATACTCGCCTGTCTCGCGATGGCCGCCTGCGCCGTGCAACCCACGACGCACGCCGATCTGTCCGCAATGGTCACCTCCACCCAGCCCGCAGATGCCGATCCCACCGCATGGTGGAACCAGTTCAACGACCCGGTCATGCGCGAACTCGTCGCCTCGGTACTCGACAGCAACCTCGACTTGCAGGCCGCCGTCGAGCGCGTGAAACAGGCGCAGGCGCTGACGGTGCAGCGTCGCGCGGCGCTGCTGCCGCAACTCGACGCGAATGCGGGCGCATCCGACATGCGCCAGAACACGCCGCCGCCGCTCGGTTACGTGCGGCAGGGGGTGTGGGTCTCGCGCTGAGCTGGACGCCCGATGTCCTCGGCGGTGAACAGCTCGAACTGCTGGCCTCGCAGGCGCAACTCGTCGGACGCGAGCATGCGGCGGATTAGATGCGGTCCGCGATCGCGGCGAACACGGCATCGGCGTATGTCGATCTGCGCTGGGCGCAGGCGGCACTAAAGATATTGCAGGACAACGAGGCGATCCGCGAACACGCGCTCAGGCTCACGCAACGCCGCCAGCAATACGGCCTCTCGATCCGGCTCGACGTGGCCTCGCGCAGAACCAGTTGAGCGACTTGCAATCGCACATTCCGCGCACTCAGGCGACAATCCAGCATCAACTGAGTCTGATCGCCATCTACTCTGGACGCACGCCCGAATCCGTCGACAAACTGATGCTCGCCGATGCCGGCCACGCGCCAGCCATTCCGGTACCGGCGAACGGCGCGCCGCAGATGCTGCCGTCCGACGCCTTGCTGCGCCACCCCGACATGCTGGTGGCCTACGCAGGCGTCGAGCAGCGCGCGGCGGAAGTGGGCGTGGCGCGCGCGGAGCGGTATCCGAAGTTCTCGCTGCGTCTAACGGACGGCTTGCTCGCATCGTCGTATCTCGGCTTACCGACACTCACGGACAATTTGTTTTCGGCGGCGCTGAATGCGATCAGTCCGATCTTCAACGCCGGGCGCATCACGGCGGATATTGAGCAAAACTAAAGCCGTATGCGCGAGTCTGAACTGCATTTGCGTCAAACGATGCTCGAAGCGCTGAAGGACGTCGAGGACACGCGCAGCGATCTGGTCAGCACACGCGACCAGACGGCACACCTGACCGAAGCGCTAGCCTCTTCGGACCAGTCGCTCCAGCTCTCGACGCAACTCTACAAGGGCGTCGCGACCAGCTTCCTCGACGTGCTCGACACGCAGCAAGCCTATCTGTGCGACGCCGATGCACAGAACCAGTCGAAACGCAATCACGCGCTGACAGCGATGGCGCTGTATCGGTCGCTGGGCGGTGGCTGGAGCGTGACGGGCGACGATTCCGTGATGACCGCAAGCACAACGACGAAGGAGACGAAATGAGCCTGATCAAAGAAACCGCCGCCGGCCTCGACGGACTCGCGCAATTGCGCAAGCTCATTGCGAGCGGACGCAAACCGGGCATTCTCATGTCGCTGGAGTTCGACTTCATCGAGGTGGAGTCGGGCCGCGCCGTGTTCGCGGACGTTTCGGGAGACCACACCTACAACCCAATCGGTGCCGTGCACGGCGGCTATGTGGCCACGCTGCTCGATTCGGCGTGTGGCTGCTCGGCACATTCCTGCCTCACCGCGACGCATGCCTACACCACGCTCGAACTGAAGGTCGCGTATCACAAGGCCATCACGCGCGATATGGGCTTGCTGCGGGCGGAAGGGCGCTTGTTGTCGATCGGGTGGCTGTTCGCATCGGCGACATCGACCTTGCTGGTGATGGAGCGATAAAAAAGGTTCCTCGAGCTTTTCCGGGGAACGCGGCGCGGATTTTCAAGAAGAAGTATTCGTCGTCGCGGTACCCGTAAGCGCGTCGTTTGATGACTTTGATGGTGTTGTTGATGCCTTCGACGGCG
>LFLF01000147.1 GCA_001184395.1 Candidatus Paraburkholderia calva
CAGGGGTTTGCTGTTGTCAAACGCCTGTGGGGCTTCACGAAGGTGCGCTATCGGGGCCTGGCGAAGAACGCCAATCGGGCTTTCGTCGCGCTGGCGTTGACCAACGTTTATCTTTCGCGCAAGCGATTGATGGCACAGGTTCGCCCGTAATGGGGGAAAGCGGGCCGCAGGCCCAGGCGCAACACCCTGGTGGACCGGAAATCCAGGCGCAAAGCCTCACTCACGATGAATCTGCCGCTGTTTGCGCCTAAATCGATGAATACAACCGGCTGGTTCAACGTTGCCTTAAGGCAGGCAACGACATCGGGGTTGCTATGATCGGACAGATGCAGAAATTGCGGCAATTGCAAGCGGCTCAGATTCAGCAGCAAGGAGCCTACATCGCAAGCTAACAGAGCGCGTCTGACGCGATGTATTCCGGGGCGAACCGAGTGTTTGGCAACGTCAAGAGCAACAGCGTGCTTCCGCTCAATACAACACCTGCGCAGTAGTTCAACCCGACCACACATAGGATGCACAAATGCGCGTACTGATCATTGCACTGGCTCTCACTGCCATTTTCGGATGCTCTAAAAAAAATCTGAGTAACACGCAGGCATCCGGCGCGTCGGCGTCGAACCCGCAACCGGCGTCTCTTACACATCAACCGGCGCTAGACAAAGTCTACGGCAACATTAACAGCGATAGTCTGAAGGACAGTAAGAAATGAACACAAGGTTGCTGATTCCGGTGTCTTTTCAGCGCATGGACCCTCGCGCTTTGATGCGCCTTCTGGCGACCTTCGCTGTGGTGGCCGTGCTTGCGAGTGCGTCGCTTTCCTCACTCGCTCAAGCGAGCAATACGTTCACCTTCATAGGCGAGGTCACAAACAAGTTCGCTCCGCTGCAAAACACTTGGTAGGGCAAGATTGTCGTGTACGCGCAGCGCTTGTTTTGGGCTCTTGCGGCGGCGGATTTCGGCTGGACAACGATAACGTAGAGAACCATCAGCTTCAGCCCGGTCGCCACGGCGTATTGCATGTACTTGGACGACATATCCGTAGTCCAGCGCGATCCACCAAACCCAAGGAGAATGACACCGGCGCCGATGCGGATAAATGACTCGATCTGCGTCACAAGAAGCTGAGCAGCGACAAACAGGAAAACCAAGAACATCAGAATTGCCAGCGCGCCAACAGGAATCACTACAGCGATGGCATCGAGCGCCCCAAGATCTTGAATCGCCTGAAATGCGCCCAACGCAAGGTTGTATCCTTTGCGCTTACGATGCCATCGGGAGTGGTGGATGCCCCCGCACCGCTAGCGGCCTGGCCGATCTGCGTGAACGAATCAATGATCATCGGAATCCATTGATTCGAGAATTTCAGCAACGCGAAGAAAAACCCGAGCGTCATCATCTTGCGAATCAGACTGCCTAGCATGTCGCCAAGGTCGTTCTTGTCAAGAATGTACCTTATCGTCGGCGCTGGGCAATCTCTGTTTAGCGGTCTGATGACCGACCCTAACAATTTTGTCAATAGCTGCCTCGTGAACGCCGGTAGCGTACTCATTTATACCTACCTCGCAATCCAAATTCCGGCTATCGCGAGTGCGATGATGAGCGGTTCCCCGACCATGACGGCAGGCGGCATGATGGGATCGGCATTGACGGCGGGTGCTGCTATGGTTGGTGCTGGTGCTGTCGCGGGTGGGATGAGCGCCGCAAAGGGAGCCGGTGGAGCGGCTGCCGGCGCGACTGGACTGGCGAAGGCGCTAAGCGCTGGTGTGAATTCCGGGCTGGACCTGGGTAAGAGTGGCACTGCGCTGGCGGCGCACTCGCTGGGCCAAGTCGGTGCTCATGGGCTTGGTATGGCGTCCGGCGCGATCGGCGACGCGGTAGGCGGGGTACGAACGAATTTTGCGCAGTCGGTCGATAAGTCTGCGGGCAGCAAGATTGCATCGAGCATCGAGGCGACGCGGGGCGGAAGCGTGTCGGGCATTCCTGTGCCGCAGGCTTCGGCGTCGAACGCTGCAGCCGCGCCCAGTCGGCTGGAACGGCAGGCGCACCAAACAGCGGGGGCAGCAGCTCGGGATCGACGCAAACAGGTTCCGCAGGCAGCGAGGCTGCGTCGGCGTCACTGCCAGAAGCCACTGCGCACGCAGCAGAATCCGGCGTATCGAGCGTCGCGGACGGCATTCCGGGCGCAGCGCCAGGGGCAAGCTCGGTCGAGCCGTCGTCCGCATCGATCGTATCACAACCGGGGCCGTCAGCTGCTCCTTCATCGAGCAGCGCATCGAGCGGGACAAGCGCCTCGCCGATTCCCGCAGGCGCGTCCTCATCGAGCACGCCTGCATCCAACGCAGCCGCGACGGGCGGATCAAGCGTACCGACGCCGAGTGCGAGCAGTGCGTCGAATGCATCTGCGCCAATCAGCACGCCGTCCGGTTCTAGCGGTATCGGTGGCCCAGCTTCGAGTTCGACCACGAATGCATCTACGGGAAGAACGAGCGGTTCGTCTATCCCTTCGTGTCTATCCCTTCGTCAACGACGCAGGGCTCGCATGCTCCTAGTGGAAATCCCTCGACCGCCTCGCTCGCGGGCGATGGTCAGCCGAGCAATAACGTGCCGTTTTCTTCGCGTAGTGACCCACTCCATAAACGGATTCAAGACCTTCAGAGTTACGTGCCACAAGATAGCGCACACGCGGCAAACATCAATGTCGACCTGAAGCACACAAGAATGATATAGTTAAATTATTCTGAGTGCCCTGTGTTTAACCGTAAAAACGCCTCGAAGACGACAGCAAGTTCACGCCTGCGGAGTCCGCGAAGGCAAGTAAGGCCAAAGGCGAAAAGCCTTCGTCTCCATTCCTTCGCGCTCAAGCTGGCGAGCACGACGACCGTTATATGAACCTTGCGGTCGCGAGACATAACGATCGCGTGGAAAAACGGATTCTGTCCGCGCTGCTGGCAATATCGATGGCGTTCAACGGCTACTACATGATGTCGAGCAAGTACATTCCGTACATCGTTGAGACGGACAAGATCGGCAACATCATCAGCGTTGGAGCGGCAGACAGGGCGAATCCGGTGGACAACAAGCGGGTTATTCGTGAACAGATGATTAACTGGGTCGAGAACGCCAGGTTGATCGTCGGCGATCAGGCCGATGGGAAGCGCTTCCAGAAATGGGTGTACGCACGGGTGCAAGAGAGATCAGCCGCGAAGACGGCACTTGATCGTTTTATTCTGAGCGCAGACCATTCGAGACGGCGGCGGATTACAAGGTCGATGCACAGGTCACGCTCTGCCTTCCGGTATCAGACAATTCGTTTCAGATCGAATGGACTAAGACGCTGCACGCGCCGAATGGCGCTGAGTTGGGCAAGGAATGGTGGAAGGGTGTCTTCACATACAAGATCGTTCCTTTGAAGGAAGCCGGTCTTCGCGTGAACGGTGCAGGATTTTTCGTCACGGAGTTCACTTGGTCGAAGGTGCTGGGGTTGAAAGCCGCGAACAGAGCTAATAGGGAGTATTCGGATATGAAAAGTGGGTGGCATTGCTCGCCTTCATCGCACTCAGTACGAACGCGATAGCGGGGCAGCGATTTTGGACGTTGGAAGACGCGGCTGTTGCGCAAGCGAAGAAGTGGCAACAGACGGGGCAGGCCAAGCCGATCATCTCGGACGATGGCCGGATCATGTATCCGTTCGGCCAGTATCTTCCGAAGCTGACCTGTACCGTTATGCGAGTCTGCGACATTCAGCTGCAACCGGGCGAACTCGTGACCGGAAAGCCGGTGGCTGGTGATGCGGCGCGCTGGATGATGAGCAAGCAAGTCTCAGGTGCCGGCGACAAGGCGATTACTCATGTAATCGTGAAACCCACTGAAACGAATATCAAAACCAATTTAATTAGTATAACCGATCGGCGCACTTACCAGATCGAGCTTTCTTCGAGCGCGAACGAGAAAGACTATCTGAACATGATCGGCTTTTACTGCCCGGAGGAAATCACGTCGGAGTGGGACGAGTCGGCAAAGCTGAAGGCAAGGGAGCAAAAGGCGCACGATTCGCGCGTCGCCGCAGAGTTGCCCGTAGGTGTAGTGGATCGGCTCGATTTCGATTACTCGATCGACGGCGGTTCTGATATCGCGTTCAAACCGACGCGTGTGTATAACGATGGCCTGAAAACTTACATTCAATTGCCGGAAGGCGTTACGGTGTCGGAAACGCCCGTGCTGCTGTTGATCGACAAGGACAACAAGCCGGCGATCGTGAACTACCGCTCGAAGACGCCCGCTGTACGAGGTCGATAAGCTGTTTGACAAGGCTATGCTCGTGTTGGGAACGGATGGGAACGAGCAAAAGATCACGATCACCTGTAGCACAAGCGCAGTTTTTGGGCGCGAGTCGGGGGGCAACTAACGATGGCAAACTCGTTTGATTCCCCGGACACAGTACAACTGAAAGGCAAAAGCACGGGGGTTACGCGTCTTTCGCGTAAGGCGAAGCTCTTGATGCTGTTCGGCCTTATGGCTGTCGGTGGTTTCCTCCTGTTTTCCATCATGAACATGGACAGCGGCGACAAGCCCACGGCAACAACTGAAGATCCAGAGGCGGCGGCTGAAAAGAAGGCGCGGTCGGTCGAACCGGCGACGCCGAACCTCCGCGGCATCGGCAACGGACAGGTGGGTGTTTGGGCCGCGCACGCGTCGGACGCGGTCGGCGCTGACGCGCCGTTGATTCCAATTGACGAACGCGCATAACACGGGTCCGCAAGGTGAGCAGTATCAAACGCCAGAAGAAGCAGCAGCGGCGCGACGGAAGCAGGCGCTCATTGACGCGCGCACAAAGGCAATTAGCACGAGCATGGAAATGGCCGGTGGCGAAGGCGGGATGGGTTCGCTTGGATCGGCTGGGGTGGGCGGTACTGTTCCCGCAATTGGCGGGAACAACCAGCTCAACAATGCCCTGACAGCAACTGGCGGTGGTGGTCAGAGTCCGATCAGTGCGTATGGTAAGCCGCAAGATGACCAGAACAAGCAGGTTTGCAAAGAGGGTTTCCTGAAGGCCAGTCAATCGGCTCTTGACAACGACGTTCTGAAGGAACTCGTGAAGCCAGCGCTGTCACCTTTCCAGTTGATGGCTGGGACCATCATTCCGGGCGTTCTCGAATGTGGGCTCAATTCCGATCTGCCGGGGCAGACATGCACACGAGTGACCGAAAACGTGTTCGATTCTGGGACTGGCCGGTATCTGCTGATTCGCAAAGAACGAAGTTGCTCGGCACGTACGACAGCCAAGTGGTCTACGGGCATGAACGAACGCTCGTCGTGTGGACCCGCCTCATATTCTCGGACGGAAGCTCGATCAACATGCAAGGAATGCCGGGCGAGGACAATGCCGGTAATGCAGACTTCGATGCGAAGGTGAACAATCACTATGCAAAGGTCTTCGGAAGTACCTTGTTGATGGCGGCGTTCTCGGCAGGTATCTCGATCGCAGAAGCAAAGTACCGGCTCATATGGAACGCTGAGCAACCAGCAGACGATCACGCAGTCCGTTGGATAGCGGCTAGGTCAGACTGGCCAGCAGTACATTCAAAAGGGCATGAACATTCAGCCGACTTTGACCAACGCGCCAGGCTACCGATTCAAGATCGTTGCGACGAAAGACATCGTGTTCCCGGTGCTTACGTCCCGCGTCTGACGACCGCGCAATGAGGGGAGTGAGGGGCAAAAGGTCGCGTATGCGGCCTTTTGCTTTTCCAACGTCAGAAACCTGGCCTCCGATGCCAGAATTCGGGCGCGAAGATTGCTCTATACGAAAATAGACTGGAATATGTATTGTTTACCATATCTGTGCGTTTTTATTTTTATGATTGGCAAATCCATTGTTGTCCCATAAGATACTCATATATTTAAGTTTTAATTTCTGATACGTCGAATGCAGGACACGAACACTCAAACAATGAGTACAAGAAAGAGCACGACCGCGCGCCAGTCGCTGTCGAAAAGTGCCGCGCGGCCTGCGACTGGAGCAAAGCGCCCGTCAACTAAGTTGGTTTCTAAGGGAAAAACGGGGGCATCGACGGCGAGCTCTGATAAATCGCCGACATCAAAGCGTGCGACGGCTAAAAGCGTTGAGCCTGCGCGTGAATTGGTGCCGGTTGTAACCGATACCCGGCCGGTAGGGGCACGCGGAGGGCGCATCGGACGACCCAAGACGCGACTGGAAGACCTCGAAGCGGTGCCAACGCGCTGTCCCGTGCATATCTATACCTATTTGAAGAGCATCACGCCGTTTCTCTCCCCTTCGCTGACTGCGATGTTCGAGGACATGATTGGACGGTTCTTGAACGAGCAGCCGTGGAAGCACGGCTTACATTGGCACAAGCCCAAGACTGCCATGACCTATGCTAACGGCATGGCGGGTACGACTGGCTGGTCGCAAGTGAACATACAGTTGACACCGGAGCTAAAGGAGCGGGTCACGGCGACTGCGGATATGTGTGGCGTGTCGAACGCGTGCCTTTGCTACACCGCCATCTTCTGGTGGGTCCAGTTCATTTATCCGCCCGCCAACATGGTGGGTAGCACAAATCCTAAGTAATTTGTTGCCTTGCAGTTCGAGCAGTGGTGACGTGGCAACACCGTCGCTGTTCGCTTCCTACGTCAGAAAAGGCCGCTCGTGCGGCTTTTTGGGTATTTTATCTAATATAAATAATTCATGTCTTGCGGGCCGTTGATAGATTGATATCATTGTTGCCCGCTATAGAGGCGTAGAAATGACCGATGCAAAAGAGCAGAAACAACCCGTTTTGATCAGGCTCCCTCTCCCGGTTCAGGATTGGTTGTTTTCCGAAACAGTCGATGTGGCGAAGGTTCAACGAATACGGATCTCGGTGCCGTCAGTTATTGTCGCGAAGCTCATGGAACCGTGCGATGGACCGGTCGAGCAGAACGACGATACGGCGAGCGCGGAGTCCGGGGCTGAAAAGAAGTCGGTGCTGGTCCGACTTCCGCTGTCGCTATACAAGAGCTTGTTTTCTGAGTCTGTCGAGCTTGCCGAATCGCGGCGGGCGCGGATGATCGTGCCTTCACTCGTTGTTGAGAAGCTGAGTCACCTGCACCGGCAGGCACAAGGGAAACAATCGGTTAGCCCGTAACGACGGGCGAGCCTGACTAGGATCGGGAAAGAGCCAAATGCCGACGAAAATCATCACGGTGACGAACCAGAAGGGTGGCGTTGGGAAGACGACATTGACGTGCCACCTGGCATTCGCTGCTGCGGAAACTGGTGCGAAGGTGCTTGTGGTGGATTTCTGCGGACAAGGGAATGCGTCGCACTTTCTGACGCAGAACCTGCGGATCAATAAAGACCGTGGCGGCGCAGAGTTGTTGTTTGACGATGACGATCTGAAGTACACCGACACGCCGATGGAGAACCTGAAGGTGCTTCACGGCCATCTTCATCTCGAAGAACTGGATGCGCAGAAAGAGGAATTGGTACGGTTGGCGATTAAAATCCGTGGCCGAATCCGGGCACTGCCTTTCGATTACGTGATTTTTGATACGCCTCCTGCGCTCGGGCCACGCATCGCGAGTCCGCTGATTTGGTCAGATACGGCATTGCTCTCCGTTCAGCCGTTGCTGTCTGCGATCACTGGCCTTGATGACACGTTCGACACGATTCGCGGTGTTCAGCGCGTGAACAAAGCACTCAACGTGCAGATGGTCATCAACCTGTTCACGAAGTCATCGAAAACGCAGCGCGAGTTTCGCGAGAAATTGAAGCAGAAGTTTGGCCTGACGATCGTTGAGGAATTTTCGCTTCGGACGCCAGTTTCCGACGCTTTACAGAACTACCGTCCGATATGGAGTCATGCGCGCGATAAGAAGCTCGGCAAGCACTGGAAAGACTTCGCAAACCGTGTTCTTGATGTGACCGTTTAAGGGATTAATTGATGGGTACGCTCGATTTTTTGAACAGCTTGGAAGCGCCGACGGCACAGGTCATCAGCATTGACATCGACTCGATCGAGCCGGACGAAAAGCAGCCTCGTAAGCGGTTTCGCCCGATGGACGGCAACATTGACGATCATGTGCAGACGGCGCTCGAAGAACTGGCCGACGACATTGCCGCGGTCGGCCTCACGCAGCCGATTATCGTGCGCGAAGTCGATGATGGGCGCTACAACATCATCGCTGGCGAACGTCGTTGGCGCGCGTTTCGCCTGAACCGTGATCGCGGACTGCCCGACTCGCAGGCGATTCCGGCGATCGTCCGACAGGATTTGGTCGCCTCCAAGCTGCGCCTCGTGCAGTTGTCAGAAAACCTTCAGCGGGACGATCTGACGGACCTCGAAGTCGCTCGGTTTCTGCGCGATACCCTTGATGAATACCCGGACCTTCAAAAGCAGGAACTCGCGAAGGTAATGAACAAAAGCGGCCAGTACATCTCCCGCGTGCTCGCGCTGCTCGATCCGAAGTGGGCCGATGTCGTAGACTTCGGGCTGATTACCTACGCCTCGCTGCTAGAACAGTTCCGGCCGCTTCCTCCCGAAGTTCAGGAGCAACTGAAGGAAAAGGCTCGCGCAGAAGGTCGGTCCCTCACATCGGGCGACATCAGAGCGGCCAAAGAGGCGACGAAGGTGGAACAAAAAGCGCCACCGCAGCCGACTGGTCCTGTGGGTGTGAGCGCTGAATTGGTGGCGAAGGTCGAAGACCTGATCGCCCAGCAGGCGCCAGAGAACGAGACTTACCGCCCGAGCGCAGCGGCGAAGGCCGGTACGACAGGAGTGTCGCGCGATCGAATTAAGGACACTGGGGGCGATGCAGTGATTCCGGCCGGCACTGGCGTACTGAGCGCTGTGGCTCAACAGAAGCGCGAAGCGAGGCTGACCCTTCAGCAGATCGCGACCATGCTGAACAACGGCGCCCTTCCCGACTTGTCGCATACTGTCAATCTGTCACTTCCGGTTGAGGAAATGAAGCAGTCGATCACCGTGCTGGGCGGCACGCTGCCGGACGACGATAGCCAACTGCCGACTGTCCTGGCTGCGACGATTAACAAACTTGCCTGACCTTCAAACGAGCCTCACCGGCCCGTTTTTTGGTGCGCAAAGTGATTTTAAAAAAGACTCTGTTTTGCTTATCAGCTGGGGTAAAAACGTCGTCAACGGGGCCGATGTCGTATGGGAACCCGGCTGCATCGCAAATCCGCATATTGGCGTCTTTGCGGATAGCTGCATGGGCAAGACGACCATATTGCGGCGGATCATCAGTGTTATGACGCAAAGCGGTCATGCCCGCGTGCGCTTTCATGTGTTCGACGGGCACGGTGATGTGGATATAGATGGCGGATCGTCCGTGACGTTTCATGAGTCGTCGGACTTCGGTTTCAATCCGCTGGAGTTGAGCGCGGACCCGGAATTCGGCGGCGTTCGCAAGCGCATCCAGTCACTCACCATGGCTATAAACCATACATCTGTTCGGCTGGGGCCACGGCAGGAACTCGCTTTAACGCGGCTGCTCGTGGCGCTCTATCGACGTGAAGGGTTTTGATGGACAACCATACAACGTGGGCTGCTGACTGCGAACGGGAGGCGTTATCCGACGTTGTTGGACGCGATCGAGTACGGACGCGAGCGCATTAAGATCGTCGCGACCGGATCGAGTCAGCGGTCGGTTAGTGCGTTGCAGGACGTGTTCAAGGCAGCAAAGCAGATACGGATCAAAGAAACGACGTTAGCCCGTCCAGGCGCAGACGATGAAGTGTTGGCGAAGCTGGAGAAGGAGTTGGAATCTGCTCGCGCGATCGACTCTTTCACCGAAGTGGTTTCCACCGCGCATACGGGCGATGAGTTCGAGGACGCGCTTGATGCGGATGGGCAGAAGGAGACGTTGGAATCCGTTATCGACCGATTAGCAGGCTATTGAAATACCCTATACGCGGGTGATCTGATTGGGAGTGGCAAACTGGGCGGGGCAAACGTTAAATCAAGGAATCGAACGACACTGAGACCGAAACGATGCGCAGAGCGGACGGCTACACCGAATTGATGTTCATGATGACCACGCTGGATAACTTGGTTCCGGCCAATCACCCGCTGCGACCGATTCGGCTGTGGTTGAACGAGGCGCTCACTCGCATGGACGCGGTCTTTTCGCGGATGTATGAGAGCGCCGCGAGGGGGGGTCGTCCGAGCATCGCGCCGGAGAAGCTGATTCGCGCACTGCTGTTGCAAGTGCTGTATTTGATTCGAAGCGAACGCATGTTGATAGAGCAAATCTTCTACAACCTGCTGTTTCGCTGGTTC
>LFLF01000148.1 GCA_001184395.1 Candidatus Paraburkholderia calva
TTCTTTCTGCTGATCCAGGCAGCTTACAACCTGACGCGCATGGGAACGCTGGTCGCTCGGGCGGCATGAGAGCGAACGTCGAAAAGAATGCGACATTAGCAGCACCTGAATCAACGAAGTCCGGCGTTAAATTAGTTGGGTCTGAACGTCGCGTTGGCTCTTTCGAATGAGTAGGCGCACATTCAAAAAAACTATTTCAACAGCCTGCTAGGTGTCGCGTATCTGTTCATCTCCCACGATATGGCGGTGGTGGAGCGCGTGAGTCATCGCGTCGCGGTGGTGTACTCGGCTAGATCGTCGAGATCGGGCCGCGTGCGTCGGTGTTCGAAGCACCGCGTCATCCACACGCGCAAGCTGATGAGCGCGGTGCCGGTGGCCGATCCGGCACGGTGTCACGCGCCTCGCATGCTCGCCGCCGACGAGATTCCGAGCCCGATCCGCAAGCTCGGCGACGAGCCGGTGGCCGTGAAACTGGTCGCGGTCGGACCGGATCATTATGTTGCCGAGCATCACGTCGGTCGGCGGCGCGTACTGAAACAACCACAACGTCCAAGCCAAGGAGTCCAACGATGCCGTCTTTTCCCCTGCGCTCGATGCTCGCCGCACTGAGCGCGCTCGCGCCCGCCGTGGCGCACGCGCAGACGACTGCCGTGATGGCGGTCGCCTCGACCTTTACGACGATGGACCCGTACGACGCCAACGACACGCTTTCGCAAGCGGTTGCGAAGTCGTTCTATCAAGGGCTCTACGGGTTCGACAAGGACATGAAGATCCAGCCCGTGCTCGCCATGAGCTACGAAGCGAGCCCCGACGCGAAGGTCTACACGATCCATCTGCGTCACGACGTGAAGTTCCACGATGGCGCCGACTTCAACGCGGACGCGGTGAAGGCCGTATTCGACCGCGGCACCAATCCGGATAACAAGCTCAAGCTCTACAACCTCTTCAACAAGATCGAGAACACCGAAGTAGTCGATCCGTACACGGTGAAAATCATGCTGAAGATTCCGTTCTCGGCATTCGTCAACGTTCTCGCGTATCCGTCTGCGGTCGTGATCTCGCCCATCGCGCTCAAGAAGTACGGCAAGGACATCGCGTTTCATCCGGTCGGCATGGGGCCCTTCGAATTCGTCGAATGGAAGCAAACCGACGATCTGAAGGTGAAGAAGTTCGCGGGCTACTGGAAGAAGGGTTATCCCAAGATCGACATGATCGACTGGAAACCCGTGATCAATAACAACACGCGCGCGGCGCTCATGCAAACGGGCGAGGCGGACTTCGCGTTCCAGGTGCCGTTCGAACAGGCCGCCACGCTCAAAGCGAGCCCGAAGGTGGATCTGATCGCGGCGCCGTCGATCAGCCAGCACTACATCAGCATGAACATGATGCAGAAGCCGTTCGACAATCCGAAGGTGCGGCAGGCGCTGAACTACGCAATCAACAAGGAAGAGTGAAGCGCTGGTAAGGGCGCGTTCGCGGGCTACACGGTGCCGGCTGAAGGCGTGGTGCCGCCGGGCGTCGATTACGCGAGCAAGCTCGGGCCCTGGAAGTACGATCTCGCCAAAGCGCGCGAACTGCTAAAGGAAGCGGGCTACCCGAACGGCTTCGAGACGACGCTCTGGTCCGGCTATAACTACACGACCGCGCAGAAGAGTGGGTGTGAAGGCGTCCGTCGAGGCGCTCGATCTCAGTCTCGACAAGCCGCTGCCGCAGCAACTGGTGAACTTCTTCGCCAAGGTCGTGCATTTCGACTTCGGCATGTCCACCCGCAGCAAGCGGCCGGTCTCGACCGAGATCGCCGAGCGCTTCATACTGACGCTCTGGCTCACGCTCGCGAGCATGGTGTGGGCGGTGATCTTCGGCATGGCGATCGGCATCGTGTCGGCGGTGTGGCGCAATCGGTGGCCGGACCGGCTCGGCATGACACTCGCGGTGTCGGGCATCTCGTTCCCGGCCTCCGCGCTCGGCATGCTACTGATGGAAATCTTTTTGGTGAAGCTCGGCTGGCTGCCCATTGCCGACGACGGCACCTGGAAGGGCTATGTGTTGCCATCGATCACGCTCGGCGCGGCGGTCGCTGCCGTAATGGCGCGCTTCACGCGGGCATCGTTCGTGGAAGTGCTCGGCGAGGACTTCGTGCGCACCGCACGCGCGAAAGGCGTGCACGAGCTGATGGTCATCGTGAAGCACTGCCTGCGCAACGCGATGATTCCCGTCGTCACGATGATGGCCCTGCAGTTCGGCTTCCTGCTGGGCGGCTCGATTGTCGTGGAGAAGGTGTTCAACTGGCCGGGGCTCGGACGCCTGCTAGTGGACGCGGTCGAAATGCGCGATTACCCAGTGATCTAGGCCGAAGTGCTGCTGTTCTCGCTGGAGTTCATCGTGATCAATCTGATCGTCGATGTGCTTTATGCGGTCATCAATCCGACCATCCGTTTCAAGTGAGCATCGCGTGAGCACCACCACCGCAACGTCCGTCAAAACCGCGCAAGAGATCCGCACGCCCTGGACCGAGTTCTGGCGCAAGTTCCGGCAGCAACATGTCGCGATGATCGCAGCCGTCTTCGTCCTGCTGCTGATCGTGGTCGCGATCGTCGTACCTTATATCGCGCCGTACGATCCGGAGAACTTCTTCGATTACGATGCGCTCAACGCCGGACCCTCGGCCGCGCACTGGTTTGGCGTGGACTCGCTGGGTCGCTACATACTGAGCCGTATTCTGGTGGGTAGCCGCATCTCGCTGACGGCGGGGCTGCTGTCGGTCGTGATCGGCGCGGTGATCGGCACCTTCTTCGGCCTGCTCGCGGGTTATTACGAAGGCTGGTGGGATCGCATCGTGATGCGCATTTCGGACGTGCTGTTCGCGTTTCCGGGCATTCTGCTCGCGATCGGCGTGGTCGCGATCCTCGGCAACGGCATGGTGAACGTGGTGTGCGCGGTGGTCATCTTCAGCATCCCGGCATTCGCGCGGCTGGTACGCGGCAATACGCTCGCGCTCAAGCATCTGACGTATATCGAAGCGGCGCGCAGCATCGGCGCGTCGGACTGGACCATCATTATGCGGCACATCCTGCCGGGGACGATCTCCTCGGTCGTCATCTACTTCACGATGCGGATCGGCACGTCGATCATCACGGCGGCGAGCCTTTCGTTTCTGGGTCTCGGCGCGCAGCCTCCGACGCCCGAGTGGGGCGCGATGCTCAACGAGGCACGCGCCGACATGGCGATGGCGCCGCACGTCGCGATTTTCCTGAGCCTCGCGATCTTCTTTACCGTGCTGGCGTTCAATCTGCTGGGCGACGGCCTGCGCGACGCGCTCGACCCGAAGCTCGCACGGCCATGAAGCGCATCGGTCATCTGCAGGCGGGGCGTCACGGTCGGGCATTGCACCCTGGCGGCGGGCGCGGTGCAGACCGGCGTCACCGTCATCCGCGCGCATGCCGACGATCCTTTTCGCGCGAAGATGCCGGCCGGCGCGTGCGTGATCAACGGCTTCGGCAAGAGCGTCGGCCTCGTGCAGGTCGATGAACTGGGCGTGCTCAAAACACCGATCGCGCTCACCAACACCTTCGGCGTGGGCGCGGTCGCCACGGCACAGATTTGCGCGGTCATCGCGGCGAATCCGCGTATCGGGCGGGACTGGCCGTCCGTCAATCCGCTCGCGTTCGAATGCAACGACGGCTATCTCAACGACATGCAGGCGTTCGCTGTCGAGCCCGCGCATTACGATGAAGCGCTCGCCGACTGTCGCGAAGACTTCGCGCAAGGTGCGACCGGTGCGGGGCGCGGCATGTCATGCTTCGAACTGAAGGGCGGTATCGGCACGGCATCGCGCGTGATGCAAGCGGGCGGCCACGCGTACATGGTGGGCGCGCTCGTGCTTGCGAACTTCGGCCGCCTGCCGCAATTGACGATCGCGGGCGAGGCGATCGGCCGCCAACTGCACGCCGCGACCGCAGCCGATGCACCGGCGAAGCCCGAACGAGGCTCCATCATTATTATTCTCGCAACCGATGCGCTGCACGACGCGCGTCAGCTTCGCCGTGTCGCGATGCGGGCCGCTGCCGGACTCGCACGCACAGGTTCGTCGTTCGGGCACGGCAGCGGCGATATCGCGCTGGCGTTCTATGCTGCGTACACTGTGCCGCACGACGCCGCGTTCATCGCAATGCCGCTGCTTCTGAACGATGCGCGCCTCGACCGCTGTTCGACGCGGCGGCCGAAAGCATCGAGCACGCGATCGCCGATGCGCTGTTCAGCGCGGAAACGGTCACGGGACGCGATGGGCATCGGCGCATCTCGCTCGACGATACACTCGGGACACTGCATGAAAGTACTCGTTTCGGTGGATATCGAAGGCGTCGCCGGCGTGTTTCATCCCGAGCAGACGCGGCCCGGCAACGGCGAGTACGAGCAGGCGCGCCGCTGGATAACACAGGAGGCCAATGCCGCGGCGCAAGGCGCGTTCGACGGCGGCGCGACGCAGGTGTGGATCAACGATTTGCATGGCGGGTTAAGAAACCTGCTGCCCGACCTGCTCGATCGGCGCGCGCGCTTCGTGCTCGGAAAACCGCGCACGCTCGGCATGATGGCGGCGCTCGAAGCGTCGCCCGATGCCGTGTTCATGGTCGGCTATCATGCGCGCGTGCAAAGTCCCGGCATCCTCGCGCATATGATCAACAGCGCCGCGTTTGCGTGCGTGGCGCTCCTGACCGGCGACGACGTGTTCGGCGCGCAAACCCTTCCCGCGTTTCCCGGTGCGCGCTTTCTGTGCGTCAAGACCGCTTACGGATATTCGAGCGGCGTGACAGAAACGCCCCCACCGCATGCGAGGCGATTCGCCGCGCCGCGTGCGAATCGCTCGAAGCTATTCCAGCGAAGCCGGAACGGCGTGCATCGGCGACGCATCATCGCTGCGAGTTGCGCACGCAATCCACGGCGTTCGCGGACCTCTTCTGCCAATGGCCGGCGCTCGAGCGAATCGATTCGGTTACCCTAGTCGAAGCACCCAATGCGGAGCACGTCATCCGCACGCTCAATTGCCTTTCGGCAATATCTTTTATGTTGCGATGAATGCATAAAGTCGGACGAAGTATCGTTAGAATAGAGCATTTCGCGAGGCGGGTTTGCGTAGGCGAGTTCGGCCCGGAAACGTAATGGCTTAATTCCTGGATACGGTCTCGTCATGTATTTGTCGATCATCGCTGTGGGAGTCGGCGGCGGGCTGGGTTCGCTGCTCCGATGGGTGCTGGGACTGCGCCTGAATGCGCGCTTCCCGAACCTGCCGCTCGGCACCTTCGCGGCAAATGTTATTGCCGGTTACATCATCGGTGTCGCGGTCGCGTTCTTCGCGCGCTATCCCCACATCGCCATGGAATGGCGGCTCTTCGTCATCACCGGGCTGATGGGCGGGCTTTCCACGTTTTCCACGTTCTCGGCGGAAGTCATCGCGCATCTGCGGCAAAAGCAGCTCGGCTGGGCGCTCGGCGAGATCGCCATCCATGTCGGCGCGTCGCTGCTCATGACCGCGCTGGGCATCGCGACCGTGACCTGACTGTTCTGAGCCCGTGCGATACACGACACCCGATACCC
Source organism: Candidatus Paraburkholderia calva (assembly GCA_001184395.1). Classification (GTDB taxonomy): domain Bacteria; phylum Pseudomonadota; class Gammaproteobacteria; order Burkholderiales; family Burkholderiaceae; genus Caballeronia; species Caballeronia calva. The sequence goes on from LFLF01000148.1 coordinate 5,593, forward strand.
GACTCATCGTGTTCCCATCCAGCTCATTCTTTTTTCGCGTCGTTCGCATGGCGGCGCTTCCCTGCCGCGCGCGCCGCGGTTTTGTTTTCCATAGCAACAGACGAAGGTGGTGAAATGCCTGAGCTTCCGCTCATCGAAACCAGACCGTATCAGGCGAGCGATCTCGACGGCGTAATCGACGTTTCATGTGCGCGGTGCGCGAGATTGCATCGGACGATTACAACTTGTTCGTCAATCCGGATTTCGCGCACCGCACCGCGGCGTGGCAACGGTGCTGCTGGGTCTGGGCGAAGTCACGATTCGCGGCGAATGCGCCAGTGCCGTCGACGGTCTCGCGCTCGCGGGGCTAAAGCCGCTCACCTTGCAGGCGAAGGAAGGCCTCGCGCTACTAACGGCACGCAGGCGTCGGCGGCGCTCGCGCTGTACAACCTCTTCGCGATCGAAGACCTGTTCCGCACGGGACTCGTGGCGGGCGCGCTGTCGGTGGATGCCGCGGCCGGTTCCGTCGTGCCCTTCGATGCGCGCATCCATGACCTGCGTGGCCATCGCGGGCAGATCGACGCGGCCGCCGCGTACCGTAGCTTGTAAAGGGATCGGGCATCAATCTGTCTCACATCGATTGCGAAAAGGTGCAGGACCGGTACAGCCGGCGTTGCCAGCCGCAGGTGATGGGCGCGTGTCTCGATCAGATGCGCCACGCGGCGGACGTCTTGCTGATCGAATCGAACGCGGTTTTCGACAATCCGCTGATCTTTCCGGATACCGGCGAAGTGCTGTCAGGCGGCAATTTCCATGCGGAACCGGCTGCCTTTGCAGCCGACAATCTCGCAGCCGCCGCCGAAATCGGCGCGCTGGCGGAGCGCCGCATCGCGTTGCTGATCGACGCGACGCTGTCCAGTCTGCCGCCGTTTCTCGTGCGCGATGGCGGCGTGAATTCTGGCTTTATGATTGCGCATGTGACGGCGGTAACGCTGGCGTCCGAGAACAAGACGCTCGCGCATCCGGCATCGGTCGATTCGCTGCCCCCGTCGGCGAATTAGGAAGATCATGTGTCAATGGCCACCTTCGCCGCGCGCAAGCTCGGCGATATCGCCAGCAACACGGCAAACATTCTCGCCATCGAACTGCTTGCGGCGGCGCAAGGCGTCGATCTGCGCGCGCCACATCGCACCAGCGCGCCGCTTGCCGAGGTCATGGAGACCATCCGCGCGCACGTGCCGCCGCATTACGACCTCGACCACTACTTCGCGCCGGATATCGCGGCCATCGCATCGCTCGTGCAGGAAGGCGTCATCGCGAAGCACAGCCCGTTCGCGTTCGCGTCGGAAGCGGGGGCATGACTGCCTGTGCGTATTTGGCGAGCACAGACGGCATTTTGCGGCGCATGACGGCGGCGAATGGGAGGAGGGCAATTTCGTGCCCTCCGGGGACGATCCATACGCCGCTTCTGACGCGCGAATCGTCCGCGGCGTGCATTTCTGTCGGGACGATGGCAATTGCCTAACCAATCGGTAATGAACAAAAATGCGGGTTGGCGTCGTTTGCAAGTGGCTGGATCGTCGAGGATCCAAAAAATTTAATTAAAACAATAAGTATTAGCGGGTGGAGCAAATGATCGACTGCTTCCAAACGTCTAACCCGCTGAATTAATTATTGCAATATGAACAATTATGTTTCGTGAAAATCGGGGTTTTCCCGAGATCTCAACCTTCCTAAACTGTTTTCAAGCGAAACGAAATCAGAAACCGCTTAAAGAACTAGGCAATTCCCGACTTCAGTTTCGATTCCAAAACAAGATAACTGAAGGTTCATCATCAAGGCATTCGTTCCCGCACTCGTCATCGCTTCGGCTCTGGCCGCTCCGACATTCGCTTTTGCGCAAGACAATAACGGTCCGGTGACCCGCGCCGAAGTGCGCAGCCAACTGGTTCAACTGGAAAAGGCGGGCTACAACCCGTCTTCGGATCACGCGACCTACCCGCAACAGATTCAGGCCGCTGAAGCGCGCGTGAATGCGCAACAAGGCAATACGCTTACGGTGCGTCGACGTTCGGCATGGTGAGTTCGGGTGCGCCGCGCGCGAGCCTGAACATGTCGGATCGCAATTCGGTGTACTTTGGCCACTAAGCAGATATCTGGCTGAATCGTCATTAGCGAACAGCGTTGTAGCAATGGTAGTAGTAGCAGTGGTAGTAGTAGCAGTTGCAGTAGAGCAGTTAAGCAGGAAGAGCAGTGTTGCGAGAAACACAGTAGCAGTACCGCAGTAAGCAGTGGAAAACGCCAGTCGCCATCGGGCCGCTGGCGTTTTTTTCGTCCGTCCGATGGTCCGACGGCCGTTCTCTCTGCGCACGACAACGAAATGCGGCACGCTAGCGCTTCTTCCGTCCCCGAACGCTTGCCGATGCGACTCACACTGAACGCCAGCCTTGCCGCCTTGCTGATTTTTTCAGCGCACCTGTAACCCATGCGGCTAATCCGAATGCGCTATGGGAGATCGCTCACGGCTATTGCTAGCCCGCTGCCGAGGACGCACCGGTGAAGCAAAAATGCGCGGACGTGAATCTCGCGGGCGGCTATGCCGTGCTGAAGGACCTCGTTGGCGTCGCGCAGTATCTGTTGATTTCGACCATGCGCGTGAGCGGTATCGAGAGTCCGTCCCTGCTCGAACCGGATTCGTCCAACTGCTTCCGCGCGGCGTGGCAGTCGCCTCACTATGTCGATGACAAGCTGCATCGTCGGTTAGGTCGCGATGAGGTATCGCTCGCCATCAATTCGACCGATGGACGGACACAGAACCAGTTGCATATTCATATCGACTGCCTCGTGCCTGATGTCGTTCGGACCTTGCGCGAAGTGGGGCCGCGCCTCGGCACGCAATGGGTGCCGTTGCCGGTGCGTCTGCGCGGGCATGTCTACAGTGCGATCCGCATTGACGACGCCGACCTCGCGCATACCGATTCGTTAAGGTGCTCGCGCCGTACGCCGCGCAACGCAGCCAGCCGATGGGCGATCAGACGCTTCTGCTGACAGGTGGCGGTTCTCGCGGACGGCACTCCGGCGTTCTATTTCCTCGATGATCACGTGCAGACTGGCGATTGGGCATCGGCGGAAGAGCTTCAGGATCACACGTGTGCGTTGGCCGATCAGTCTATAGAAAAACCGTGAGGTTTGGAGAAGAATGAAGTGGCGATATTAGTTCGGAATTCGGATCAATGAATTCGAGATTCAGAACTTTCGCACCTTGTCACTCGTTCTTTTCGTCATCGCAATCAATGCATGTAGACATCACGTTCGATCCTTTGAAGGATGCGTTGAATCGCATCCAGGACGGTGTTTCACTTGAACTCGTGCGCGAGATTGCCTGGGATGAAATCGTGTCCTGGGTGGACGAGCGCCGGAATTATGGAGAGGTTCGTGAGGTCGGTCTCGCACCGATTAACGGCCGTATGTTCTGCGTGGTATTCACGCGGAGAAACAGCGCGCTTCGCATCATCAGTCTACGTCGCGCCAACAATAGGGAAGAAAATAGATATGAACGCAAAAACCAGCAGGTACGTACTCAACACACCCGAGGAGGAAGCGGAAATCCAACGCGGCATTGAAATGGACCCGGATACCATCGATTTTTCCGAAGAGAGCATTCCGCTCACGCTGTTCAGCTTCCACGGTCTACGCGTCAGGGAGCGTCCGTCCGAGCCATGCTGACCGAAGGGTGTCCGATCGGCCTCATGCGCCGCGACTTGACGCATGATGGCAGCACGCGTGAGCGAGTTTCAGCTCGTCTCGCGCGTGCCTGCGCGATGTGGAAACACACGCGGCGTGACCGCTTCGATTCGCGCTTCCGGCAGCACGCGTTTGAGTGTCCTCACGGTAAATGCGAGGTCTTCGGTCGCGACGTCGAACTCGAGCCGCAATGCGCAATTCTCGCGCTGTGCCTGACTCACGTAAAGGCCGAGTAGAGAATGGAACAACTCGCGAAGCCGTTCGCGCAATGCGTCACCATCGATGAAATCGGCGCACGCCAGCATGCGAACGCGCTGACACACGCAGTAAAGGCCGTCGCTATGCACTTTGTTACGGCCTGCAACCCAGGCAAGAGACATGTTCACGATTGCGCTCCTTCTTGCTTTCGTTGATGGAGCATACTTCGGGCCATGTCAAGACCATGCTAAGACCTGACCGCCGGGCGTAAATATCGCGTCAACGCGCTGTAATGCGTGGATTCCAAGTTCACGTACGGATAAGGCAACGCTGAACCAGTCGTTGTATTCATCGATTTAGGCGCAAACAGCGGCAGATTCATCGTGAGTGAGGCTTTGCGCCTGGATTTCCGGTCCACCAGGGTGTTGCGCCTGGGCCTGCGGCCCGCTTTCCCCCATTACGGGCGAACCTGTGCCATCAATCGCTTGCGCGAAAGATAAACGTTGGTCAACGCCAGCGCAACGAAAGCCCGATTGGCGTTCTTCGCCAGACCCCGATAGCGCACCTTCGTGAAGCCCCACAGGCGTTTGACAACAGCAAACCCCTGCTCAACGCGAGCACCGATCTTCGACTTGTTGCGATTCTTGCCGCGCGCTACCTTGTCAATTTCGCCCGCCCGACGCGTACGCTGATTGGTGAAGTCGCGTGCCTTGGCGGCCTTGCCACGCATCAGCGCTTTCTGGCTCGCATAGGCGCTATCTCCATAGACGCCTTGCTC
>LFLF01000149.1 GCA_001184395.1 Candidatus Paraburkholderia calva
ACAAGCAACAGGACAAAAACAAGCTGTATGCGCTGCACGTTCCGGAAGTCGAATGCATCAGCAAAGGCAAGGCAGGCAAGCCCTACGAGTTTGGTGTGAAAGTGTCGATCACGACAACCTACAAGGAAGGCCTGGTGGTCGGGGCTCGTTCTGTCGGGCAATCCGTACGACGGCCACACGCTGGCCGAGGCCTTGGAACAGGCCGCGATCCTGAGGATGTGCAGCCGGAGATTGCCATCGTTGACCGCGACTACAAAGGCGTTGCGGTGCAAGGCGTGATGATCTATCACCCGGGCTGCGGCGCGGTATCACACGCGGGTTGCGCGCAATGGTCCGAAGGCGTAGTGCGATCGAGCCTACCATCGGGCACATGAAAGCGGATGGCAAGCTCGACCGGAACTGGCTAAAGGGTGCGCGCGGCGACGCAATTCACGCGGTGCTGTGCCGTGCAGGCCACATGGGCATGATCCTCCGGAAACTGCGGCTTTTTACGTCCTTGTTCTCGTCGCTTTGCTGAGTCGCCTGGTTGGGGAGTTACTTGCGGCATGAGTGCCGGCAGCGCTTAATAGGATTATTCAGGGCCGACTACTTAGGATGGTTGAATTTATCGCGACACGTTGGTACGAGTGCGGCCCTCGCGCTTGCTTCCTGCGTGATCGCGGCATGTAGCGGCGCTTCGGATTCCAGGAGTGCTGACATGTCGCCCGTGGCGCGTGCGGCCGCGCTGAGCGATCTGATGGTGCGCGTCGCTATCGACACCAACGACGCCGCGAAATCCGGCACCGGGTGTGCGGACCTCGGCGCGGACTGGGCGAGTTGCGCGCGCGGCAGGCTGATTCTCGAAAACGCGGGCAGCTGGACCGTCTACATCCACAGCATTCGCCGCATCCTGATGGTCGATCAGCCTGATCGGCTGGCGGCACATCACCGGCGACCTCTATGCGCTGACGCCGCGCGCTGGCGCGTTCACGCTCGGGGCGGGCGAGCGTGTCGAGGTGCCGTTCGTCGGCGAATACTGGTATCAGCGTTACAGCGATCTGTTGCCACGCGCCTATGTGGTGGCGGATGGCGCGCGACCGGCCATTCTCAAGCACAACGATACCGACGACGAGACGCAGTACGTCGAAGCGATCCCGCCCATCAGCGACGACGCGGCGGCGCTCGCCGCGCCGCCCGCGCAGATCATGCGTGCGCGCGCCGAAGCGGCGCTGCCGTCGGCGCAGCAAAGTGCAGCGCGCGCATTGCCTGCCGTGCTGCGGGCGGCTCAGGGCGAGGGTGCAGTCCAGATCGGCGGAATCGATTTGTCACTCTCCGGTCTCACGTCTTCTCAAACGTTTGCGCTTACCTCGCGCGCGGCGGTGCTCGGTCTGAACGGCTCGGGGCTGCCCGTGAGCGGGCGCGTCGTCGGAGCGGCATTGCCCGCGGACATTGCGATTTCCGGCGGCTACCGGCTGACACTCGAACCGGCGGTGCCAGCATCGATGCGTTCGATTCCGCCAGCCTTTACTACGACGCCATGCAGACGCTTCTGTTACTCACGCCGGTGGGCGGTGGCGCGGTGCCGGTCATGCGTATCGAGGACGCGCCCCGTTTCGTATTGCGGCATGCATGTCGATGTCGCGCGCAACTTTCGCCAGCCGGCCACGCTCAGGTGTCTGATCGACCAGATGAGCGCGTACAAGCTCAATCGGCTGCATCTGTCGGACGACGAGGGTTGGCGTATCGAGATTCCTGGCTTACCGGAACTAACGGCCATCGGCGGACAGTGCTGTCACGACCTCACAGAGACGACTTGTCTCGTGCCGCAACTCGGTTCCGGTTCCAACAACGAGTCGGGCGGCGGCTATCTGAAGCGCGCGGAGTATGTCGCGCTCGTGAGCTATGCGGCGGATCGCTTCGTCGAAATCGTGCCGGAGATCGACATGCCCGACCACGCGCGCGCAGCTGTCGTCTCGATGGAGGCACGTTACCGGAGGCTGCATGCGCTGGGCAATGAGGCGGCTGCGAATGCCTACCGTCTGCTAGATCCCGCTGACACGACCAACGCGACCACCGTGCAGTTCTACGACCGCCGCAGCTTTCTGAATCCGTGCATGGACAGCTTGAAGCGCTTTGCGTCGAAGGTGATCGGCGAGATGGCGGCGATGCATCGCGAAGGCGGCGCGCCGCTGTCGACTTGGCATTTCGGCGGCGACGAGGCGAAGAACATTCTGCTCGGCGCGGGCTTTCAGGCACTCGACGGCACCGATGCCGGGCGGGGCCATGTGAATCTCGCGGCGCAGGATCAGCCGTGGGCACGTTCGCTGCAATGTGCGAAGCTGATCGCGTCGGGCAAGTCGGCATCGGTGGATGAACTGCCTTCGATGTTCGCGTACCAGGTGAGCCAGATCGTCAGCGCGAACGGCATCGGCACGATGGCCGCGTGGCAGGATGGCATCAAGCATGCGAACGGGCCGGGCGATTTCGCCACGTCGAACCTGATGGTGACGATGTGGGACACCATTTTCTGGGGCGCGGCCGACACCGTGCAGTCCTTGAGCAAAAGGGCTATAAGACCGTGCTCGAATTGCCGGATTACCGATTACCTGTACTTCGATTTCCCGTATTCGGTCGATCAGCGCGAACGCGGCTACCTACTGGGGCTCGCACGGCACCGATGTCTTCAAGGCGTTCTCGCTTGCGCCCGACAATCTTCCGCAGACGCCGAGATCGTGGGCGACCGCGACGGCCAGCCGTTCTCCGTGATGGGCGCCGGCACGGCGCCGTATATCGAAGGCATGCAGGGACAGGCGTGGGCGGAAGTGATGCGCAACGACCAGCAGTTCGAGTACATGGTGTATCCGCGCTTGCTGGCATTGGCTGAGCGGGTGTGGCATGGGAGCGGTCTTATGCGGAAGGCGAGACGTATCAGCTGGGCGTGACCGACAAGGTCGACAAGGCCGCGCTCGCGGACGACTGGGCGGGCTTCGCCAGCGTGGTGCAGAACCGCGAGTTGCCGAAGCTGTCGCGCATCGGGGCGGTGATGCACGCGAGCGTCACGCTGAAATGACGCGACGGTGGAAATGAAGAAGCCGCCCGAAGGCGGCTTCTTCGATCACGCTGTGTGACGCGCTTACTTGATCACAGCCTTCTTCTTCAACTCTTCCTCGAAAGCCTGAAGCTTTTCCTGCTGAATCTGCTGCGAGATCTGCGTCTTCACTTGTTCGATCGGCGGCGGCACGGCGTCGCGGCTGTCGTCCAGACGGATGATGTGCCAGCCGAATTGCGTCTTGACCGGCTCCGACGTGACTTCACCCTTCTTGAGCTTCTCGGCGGTGGCGCCGAATTCCGGCACGTACGCCGACGGCGACGACCAGTCTAGATCGCCACCATTCTTGCTCGATCCCGGGTCCTTCGAATATTGCTTGGCGAGGTCCTCGAAGCTGGCGACGCCCTTGATCTTTGCGATCAGGTCCTTCGCCTGCTGTTCATTATCCACGAGGATGTGATGCAGATGCAGTTCCTTGCCGCCGCCGTTCTGCTTCACGAGTTCGTCGTAGCGCGCCTTGACTTCGGCGGCGGTGACCGGATGCGCCTTCACGAAGTTTTCGATCAGCACACGCAGCACGACCGTTTGCTGGGCGACGGCGATCTGCGCCTTCACCTCAGGCTTGTTCGCGATGCCTTTGCGAGCCGCTTCCTGCATCAGGATTTCGCGGTTGACCAGTTCTTCGCGAACGGCCTGCTGCAACTGCTGCGAATCCTGCTGACCTTGCGCGACGAGTTGCTTGATGAGCGCATCGGCCCGGGACGTGGGTATCGGCGTGCCGTTGACGACGGCGATGTTTTGCGCAAACGCGGGAGCCGCCGCGAATGCAGCCAGCAACACCCAAACGCGGGTTTTTTTCAAAGTCATCGGAGGTTCCTAACTGAGCAACGAGACGCCTGCATGAGGCGGGTTTTAAGAGGCTTATGCCGATTGAAAAGAATCCAGGGAGCAGCCGTGTTATTGGAATATTTCGGCGAACTCCTGCGGCGTATACGCCTTGATGGCGAGAGCATGCACGCCACGCCGCATTTCATCGGCCAGCGCATCATACACCAGCCGATGGCGCGCCACGCGCGGCTTGCCGGCGAAGCCGTCCGCGACGATCGTCACCGTATAATGACTGCCAGAGGCCGCGCCCGCGTGCCCGGCATGCGCTGCGCTGTCGTCCTCGATATGCAGTGACGAAGGCACCAGGGCCGCGTTCAATTTCGCTTCGAGATGGGCGATTTTCTGCTGCGCGTCCGCCGCCATAAAGTCGAAAGTCATTGGCCGTCCTCCTTCATGTATTTGGCGAGCCACAGGCTCTGCGCGAGGATGAACAGCACGAGGCAGCCCGTCGCGCCGAACAGCTTGAAGTTTACCCATTGGTCGGTCGTGAAGTGATACGCGACGAACAGGTTCACCACGCCAAGCAGCGCGAAAAACACCGCCCACGCGATGTTCAATTGACCCCATACGCGATGGGGCAGGACGATCTGCTTACCCATCATCGCTTCGATTAGATTCTTGCGGAAACCCATCTGCGCGATGATCAACGCCACTGCGAAAAGCCAGTACAGTGCGGTCGGCTTCCACTTGATGAAGGTGTCGTTGTGAAACACGAGCGTCGCGCCGCCGAACACGACGACCACGCTCAGGCTGACCGACAGTATCGGGTCGATCTTGCGGTGACGGAACGCGACCCACGCAATCTGTACGAGCGTCGAGGCGATTGCGACGCCGGTCGCGGTGTAGATGCCCCAGATCTTGAATGCGACGAAAAAGAGAATGATCGGGAATAGATCGAACAGAAATTTCATTGGCGTGGCAACGAGATGGGCACGGAAGGCGGCGGCGCACATGAAAACGCCCGCCGGAACAGCGCGGGCGTTCGGTATGACGTTTGAAATGACGTCAGGCACGCGCGCGAAACAAGCGCTGCGTGCCCCGGCGCGCGCTTACTTGGGTTCGAATTGTAGCGCAGCCGAGTTGATGCAATAGCGCAGGCCGGTCGGTGCCGGGCCGTCCTCGAATACGTGGCCCAGATGCGCACCGCAATTCTTGCACACCACTTCGATGCGCAGCATGCCGTGCGAGCGGTCGGTTTTTTCCTGGATGACCTCACCGTTGATCGGCTTGAAGTAGCTCGGCCATCCGCAACTGACGTCGAACTTGGTGTCCGATTCGAACAGCGGCGTGCCGCAGCACACGCAGTCGTACACGCCGCGTTCGGTGTGATCCCAGTATTTGCCGGTGAACGGCCGCTCCGTCATGGCGTGACGCGTTACCTGATATTGCATGTCGTCCAGTTCTTGACGATAGGTGGCGTCGTCCTTCTGCAGCGGATAGGTAGTGCTATTGGCGGTGTCGTTTCGTTTCATATCGATTCTCCTGTGCAGTTCGTACGACCGGGTGCGGCCAGGAAAGGCCATGTAGATGGGGACGATGCTAGGAAGAACAACTCACTTCCAGATCGCCCGCCCAGTCGGGCGGCAAGTCGGTGTAGGCTTCGTAGTGAGGCTGTTCGTCATACGGATGACGCAGCACGTCGAGCAGGCGCGCCACCTCCGAGAAATCCTTCCCGGCCGCCTGACGGATCGCCTGTTCGGCCAAGTGGTTGCGCAGCACGTATTTCGGGTTGACGCGGTTCATCGCCTCGGCGCGGGCGTCGTCGTCGCGTGTCTCCTGGGCGAGGCGCTCGCGGTAACGCACGGCCCACGCATCGAACGCGGCGCGATCCAGGAACAGGTCGCGCACGGGGGCGTCGCGGCTTGAATCGGCTTTGGCGATTTTCGCGAGGTTGCGGAACGTCAGCGTGAAATCCGCGCGATTCGCGTGCATGACTTCGAACAGGTTGTTCGCGAGCGCAATGTCCTCCTCGCGCGCGACTTCGAGACCGAGTTTGGCGCGCATCTTCGCTTCGAGCGCGGGCGCGAAATACGTCTTGTAGCGTTCCATCACCTTCTGTGCCTCTTCGACCACGCGCTCCGAACGGCCTTCTTCCGGTAGGTTGTTGCCGAACAAGGGCACCAGCGCCTGCGCCAGGCAAAACAGGTTCCAGTATCCGACCTGCGGCTGACGGCTATAGGCGTACCGCCCCTGCGTATCCGAATGATTGCAGATGTGATGCGCGTTGAAGCCGTTTACGAACCCGAACGGACCATAGTCGATCGTGAGACCGAGGATGGACATGTTGTCGGTGTTCATCACGCCGTGGCAGAAGCCGACGCCTTGCCACTCCGCCATCAGATCGGCGGTCGTGCGCAGGGCCTGATCGAGAAGTGCGAGGTACGGATCGTCCGCTTCGCGGCAATGCGGATAGAAACGGTCGATGACGTGATCCGCGAGCGCACGCAGATCGTTGGTCCGGTCGTTCGAGTAGAAATGCTCGAAGTGTCCGAAGCGCACGAAGCTAGGCGCGACGCGCGTGACGATCGCGGCCGTCTCGATGCTCTCGCGCCGCACTGGCAAATCCGAGCCGATGATGGCAAGCGCCCGCGTGGTCGGAATGCCGAGATGGTGCATCGCTTCCGAGCACAGGAATTCGCGGATCGACGATCGCAGCACCGCGCGGCCATCGCCCATGCGGGAGTAGGGCGTGCGGCCCGTGCCCTTGAGCTGGACTTCGAGGCGGGCGGCGTTGCGCTGAACCTCGCCGAACGTGAGCGCACGGCCGTCGCCGAGTTGACCGGCCCAGACGCCGAACTGATGCCCTGAATAAGCAGTGGCGTACGGCAACGCGTCAGCTGGCCATTCGCGCGTGGGATTGCCCGCGAAGTACGCGGCGAAAGCGGCGGCCTCGTCCGATTCGGCGAGTTCCGCATCGAAGCCGAGCGATTCGGCCATCTCGTGCGAGATCGCGACGAGGTACGGGTCGGGGACGGGCGTGGCGGGAAGACGAGTCAGGAAAGCGGGGCCTAGCGCGGCGAACGACCCCGCTTCTCCGACGTGGATCGTGCTGGCGAGCCCGTCCATGGAGAGCGCGGCGTCGCGGGCAGCGCGCAGGGCATTGCTTGGGGAAAACGACATATTGAACGCTTCTGAGTTAAGGCAAAAAACGCGCCCTTGATCGGACGCGTTTTTGACATGTATCGCTTAAAGTTGCTTTGGCTTAGTGATGGTCGTCGGTCGGCACGACGTTATATTGACCCGCGCCAACCGTATGCGAACCCGATTGAGCCGAGCCTTCCGTCACGCCACCGTAAGCGGCTTGAGCCGTGCCGTTTTGCACATCGATACGCGCTTGAGCGGCTTGAATTTCGGAAGGATACTTCGAGTCGCTCACGAAGCCCGGGTTATAACCGGCCTTTTCCAGTTGCACGATTTGCGCGCGCATTTGCGCGCGCACTTCCGAGAGCGGGTCAACGGTTGATTCGATTGCGCGAACGATGCGACCGGGGCTGCAAAAGCAATAGCGACGGTTCCGATTCCAATGAGCTTGTTCATGATTGCTACCTCCGTTCAATGTTGTCGATTGCCGTTCACGCTGCACTGCCGTTTTGCTCTGCTTCGTGCGCGACCGTTGAACAGAGTTTAGGAATTACGAGCATCAGGGTAAATACTGAATCCACAAAATCAGCGGATTTGCGACTAATAGCGGCCCGATTTTCTCAGATGGCAAATAGCGCTCGACGCCCATAGCGCCTGTCGAATGTATCGATAGTATGCGGGAGCGGATCTGCGCAATTATCATACCAAAAGATTATAACATGGATTAAAGCTGCTCATTATCTCGAAGCGGCGCACATCGATCGATCCCGCTCGAACGGGATCAGGAGAGGCCCTTGAAGCGAATCGTCGTCATAGGCGCGGGTTTCGCTGGACTATGGAGCGAGCGTGCTCTCTGCCGCGCGCAAACTGGACGAACTGCATCAATCATCCGATCAGGCCGAAGTTCTGATTGTCAATCCTCAGCCTTATCACAGCGTACGCGTACGCAACTACGAACATCCGCTTGATCCGACGCTCGTAGTGCTCGGTGACGTGCTCGGACCGACCGGCGTGCGGTTTTTGCAAGGCAAGGCCACCGCCATCGATAGCCTGAACCGGCGCCTTACCGTGCAAAGTGACGCAGCGAGCGAGACACTCGACTATGACCGGCTGATTTTCGCGGTCGGCAGCAAACTCATCCGCCCCGGCATTCCCGGCCTCGACGAATACGCGTTCGATGTCGATACCTACGACGGCGCGTGCAAACTTCAGGCGCATCTGCAAACACTGCCCGCGCTTCCGGATTCGAGCGGACGCTCGGCCGTCGTGATCGGCGCGGGGCTGACCGGTATCGAACTCGCGGCGGAGTTGCCGTCCCGGATGCGCGAGATCGTCGGCGACGCGGAGCGCGACAAGGTGCGCGTCCTGCTGGTGGACCGCTCCGCACGTATCGGTCAGGCGATGGGCGGCGCGCAACCGGTCATCAAAAACGCGATGACCAAGTTCACCGTCGAGATGCGCCTGGGCGTATCGCTCGAGGCGCTGGACGGACAAGGCATCACGCTCAGCGACGGCGAGCGGCGCGAGCACGTCGAAGCCTGCACGGTCGTCTGGTGCGGCGGCATCCGCGCGAATCCGCTGGCGGCGCAATTGCCCGTCACGCTCGATCCGATGGGCCGCGTGCCGGTCGATACCTTCCTGCGTGTGGAAGGCGTGCCCGGCGTATTTGCTGCGGGCGATTGCGCGCGCATTCTGATCGACGGCGTACGGCCTTCGGTGATGTCCTGCTAGCACGGCCGGCCGATGGGCCGCTTTGCGGGCAACAACGCGGTCAGCGATCTATTCGACGTGGAGATGTTGCCGCTGGAGATCGACTGGTACACGACCATCTGCGATCTCGGCCCGTGGGGCGCGGTCTATACGGAGGGATGGGACAGGCAACTGGTTTCATCCGGCGAACAGGCCAAGGAAATGAAACGCAGCATCAACGGAGAGCGGATTTATTCGCCGAGAACGGCACGCGAGAGGAGTTGTTCAAGGCGGTGGCGCCTATCGTGCAGACGCCGCCCATACCGAGCGAATGAACGGTCAGTGAGGCCGTCCTTTTCGTTTCAGCGCGCGTCAACGCGCGATGCACGCTCAGACCTTCTTGACCGACGCTTGGTAAATCTCGTCGATGGACTGCTCGAGCGTCTTGTCGAACTCGGCGTCGCTCATCGACTTCTTCAGCTCGTTGATGAGCGCGCGCGCGAAGCTCGCGATCATGCCGTGATTTTCTGCGAGCTTCTTGCACGCATCGGTGCGCGTGTAGCCGCCCGACAGCGCGACCACGCGCACGACGAGTGGATGTTCGATCAGCGGACGGTAGAAATCGGCTTCGTCGGGAATGGTGAGCTTGATCATCACCTTGCTCGATTCCGGCAGCGCGTTCAGACCCTTGAGCAGTTCGTCGCGCAGGATCTTTTCGCAAGCCTTTTTATCGGCGCTTTCGATCGACACTTCCGGTTCGAGGATCGGCACCAGGCCGTGCGCGATGATCTGCTTGCCCACTTCGAACTGCTGTACCGCGATCGCCGCGATACCCTTCTCCCACGCGCCGGTGATCACCGAACGCATCTTGGTACCGAACACGCCGAGCTTGACCGCGCGCGCGAGCAGGTCGTCTAGGCCGGGGATCGGCTTCATCATCTGCACGCCGTCGGCTTCCGCTTCGAGGCCCTTGTCCACTTTCAGGAACGGCACCACGCCGCGATCTTCCCACAGGAAGGTGGGCACCGGCTTGCCGCCTGCTTCGCCGTCCATCGTGCGCTCGAACAGAATCGCGCCGATCACCTTATCGCCCGTGAAGGACGGTGCCGTCATGATGCGCACGCGCATCTCGTGCATCAGCTTGAACATTTCGGCGTCGCCGTTATAGGCGTCGTCGGGAATTCCGTACTGCCGCAATGCGCCAGGCGTCGAACCACCGCTCTGATCCAGAGCCGCGATGAACCCATTTTTCTTAGCCATTTGCGCAAGCATCTTTTCGTTAGCCACGAACATCACCTCCTCAAAGTTCAAACACCGGAGCGCGAGCAACGATCCGGGCTTTTGGTTCCGCTTTGATAAGTGTAAAGGTTTTGGCGTGCGACTTTCTCGTGCAAATCCGCCATTTCACCGGCTTTGGGGCACGAATGGCGCTAAGGCAACGCTGATTAAGTCCACCGCTTGTGCTTGTCAGGTGTTATAGAGCGCACGTGCAAGGAGAAAGGCAAACGACGATGAAGCAGCAGACGCTGGCGATGGCCGCGGATCAAGGTGCGGGGT
>LFLF01000015.1 GCA_001184395.1 Candidatus Paraburkholderia calva
ACCAGCAGGAAAGTTTGGCTCTTTAGCGACACGGTCGCCGGAGCGAAAGCCAGCGCCGTCATCTACAGTCTCGTGCTTACATGCCACGCGTGCAACGTCGAGCCATACACGTACCTGCTTCACGTACGTCCGGACAATTGATGTCGGCGGTCGCCTTGCTGAATGAATCCATCGGCCCGAGCGACGCCGAAGTGCGTGAAGCCATGAGCGGCAACCTGTGCCGCTGCGGCACGTATCAGAACATCGTCGCCGCGATCCAGTCCGTGCGCAGCACGCAGCGTCAACGAGACAAAGAATAAGGAGCGCGCCATGGACATGTTCCAACTCTCACGCGCGCGCAATTTGAGCGATGCGATCGTATCTGGATGATCGAGAAACGTGAAGTCGAGCTTCGGCGTGTCCGCGTGAGACGCGATCACATAATCCGCGAAGTTGCTGTTGACCGGCGCGCCCGTGCGCTGGTCGTATATCGTGTGTTCGAACAGCGCCATGCCCACGCCCATCACCACCGCGCCTTCGATCTGATTGCGCCCCGCGCGTGGATTGAGGATCTTGCCTGCATCGATCACGGTGACGACGCGGCTCACACGCAAACTCGCCGTCGCCGGTTCCCATGTCACCTCGGCGAAATGCGCGCCGAACGAATGGATCGACCAGTCCTTTTTGAGCGGATCGTCGAAGCCGTCCCTGGCGCTCGCGCGCCGAGGCCGCATGCATCTTCGTCGCCTCCAGAATGCGTGGATACGGAACGCCGTTCTCTGGCGCCTCATGCCTGCGATGCACGCAGCCACCGGTGAGCGCGAGTTCTTCGGGTTTGGCGCCCGCGAACGGCGATCCTTCCGCCTTTGCCACGCGTGACAGCAGCATCTTCACGGCGGCGCACGTGGCGTCGGAGACGGCGGGAATCACCGATGCCGTCGCCGCCGATCCGCCCGAGATCGGCCCGACCGGCAACGCGGTATCGCCGAGGCCGACCTTGATCCTGTCGAGCGCGATGCCCGTATGCTCCGCGCGACCAGTTGCGCGAGGATCGTGTAGGTGCCCGTGCCGATATCCTGCGTGCCGCAAGCGACGCGCGCGGTGACGTCGGCGCGCAGATCGACGCGCGCGTCCGCCGAAAAGCGCAAGCCCGGTCAACTGCGTGCGCCGACGCCCTAGCCGAGTGTGAGACCGTCGCGCGTCATCGAACCGACTTCCGGCGCGCGCGCTCCAGCCGAATTTCTCCGCGCCGGTCTTCAGGCACTCTTCGAGATGGCGCGACGAGAACGGCAGGCCGCTGCTTTCATCGACCTTCGGCTCGTTGCGCAGACGCAGTTCCACCGGATCGATATTGAGCGCGACGGCAAGCTCGTTCATCGCGGATTCGAGCGCGAACAGGCCGGGCACCGCGCCGAGTCCGCACATCGCGGTGGGCGAACCGACGTTGCGCTTCACGGTGCCGCCGGTCGCGCGTAGATTCTTTGCGCTGTAGAGATGCGGCGTGGCTTCGCCGCAGTCCTCTGAATAGTTGTTGGCGATGGCCGCATGATTCAGAAAGTCGTGCTGTACCGACATCCGACACGAGCTTGTCGTCCTTCGTCGCACCGAGCCGCACGCGCTGCTCGGTGGTCGGACGATGCCCGACGTTCTGAAACATCATCTTGCGGCTCACAACGAGCTTAACGGGCTGGCCAGTCTGCTTCGTCGCCATGCCTGCGAGCAGCGAGTGCGGCCATATCCACAGCTTGCCGCCGAAGCCCGAGCCGAGATAGCGCGAGATCACGCGCACCTTTTCTTTCGGCACGCCGAGCATTTGCTGAAGCGTGCCGCGATAATTCGTCACCGCCTGACTCGTTTCATAGAACGTGTAGCTGTCGCCATTCCAATGGACAACGGTCGCATGCAGTTCGATCGGATTATGCGTTTCGACGGGCGTCGCGTAGGTCTGGTCGATCTTGACGGCGGCCTGATCGAACGCAGTGGCGGCGTCGCCGCGTTCACTGTGCACGTCGAGCTTTTCGTGCACGCCGAGTTCGTCGCTCACATCGTGCGATGCCACTTCGTAGCCGACTTTCACGGCGTGCACGGCGGCGTTTGCCGCTTCGAAGGTGTTGGCGATCACGCACGCGACATACTGGCCGTAATAGCGAATCACATCGTCTTCGAACGGCGGACGTTGATCGTCGACGAACCCATCATCGAACGAATTGCCGGGAATGCGATACAGCTTGCCGATGTTGCCGCGATGCAGGATTAGCCGGACGCCGGGCATGGCCTGCGCGGCGGCGAATTCGAGCGACGTCACGCGGCCGGCGGCGATGGTGTTGCATACCACCATAGCATACAGCATGTTCGGCAGATCGACGTCGGAGATATAGGTCGCGCGTCCGCACACTTTCATCGGACCGTCGATGCGCGACTGCGGCCGTCCGATGAACACGGACGGTTTGATATCGGGCGCGGTGGAAATGTTCGGCTCCTCAGACGGCGGGCGAAGTGGCCTGCTTCAGCGCATGCACGATACGTCCGTCCTTCACTGCGATCACCACTCCTGCGGAGGCGAGCGCGAACTCATACGATGCGCGATCCCGCAGCTTCAGATACACCGATCGCGCGCCTTCGACAGGCGCGGGCAGCGTGACGTGCGTGACGAGATCGCCCGCTTCGAGCACGGCTTCGGCGTCGGGGGTATCGAGATGGAACGCATCGAAAGAAACCGAGCGCTTGCCGCGCGTGTCTTCGAAATGGACGGTTGCATCGAGTGCCACGAGCGCGACGTTCATGTCCAACGGATTGCTCGCGATGCAGTGTTCGCTCGTGCCGAGAATGGCCTGAGTGCGGTTGAAGCTGCCGATGGCCGAGCAGCCGCTGCCGGGATCGCGCTTGTTGCAGGGCGATGCGGTATCGCGGAAATAGACGCAGCGCGTGCGTTGGGGAAGGGGCCGCTGGTGGTCGCCATGTTGCACAATTGCGCCGATGCGCCCGCCAGCAGCGCTTGCGACAACACGGCATAGCGTTCCTTGATCAACGGATGATGCGCGAGATTGGCGTTGCGCACGGTCGCGCCGATCTGCACGCCGCCGTCTTTCGTTGCTTCGACCTGATCGAGCGGCAGGCGGCTGATATCGAAGACGCGCATGGGCCGTTCGACATTGAGCTTTATCAGATCGAGCAGCGTGGTGCCGCCTGCAAGGAAGCGCACTTCGGCGCCTTGCTGCGCAGTATGCGCGAGCAAGCCGAAATGGATCTTCAACGAACTCGGCACGCGCGGAATTGCGGAGATCGGGCTCTGGCGGGCATTGCGGCGGCGATTACCGATGCGGTGCATCACGCAACCGGCATGCGCGTCAGGAAGTTGCCGGTGATGATCGAGGATCTGTTGTAGCAGCGCTTACAGGCATGTGTATGCGGTGAGTTCCCGGCCCGGGTGGTGTGCTCGAAAAGCATCCAAATCGGGCCTTTTCGTTGGATGATCGTTCGATCGTCACAGTCGCCCTTCGCACGCGGCCGCGCTCATGAAGCGCGGGCTATCGCTGCTCGCAAGGCCCGCTCAGCCCGCCTCGTTCCCAATCCGCGCTCTCATCATATCCCACAACTCGCCCCAAACCCCTGTTAGCAGCAACTCAGCCGGAGTGCCCATGAACGACATGACCCAACAACACGGCCTGCAGGTCACCCCGAGCCTGGTGAAGTTCGTCTAAGAAGAAGCCATCCCCGGTACGGGCGTCGATGCCACGGCCTTCTGGAAGGGATTCGACGCGCTGGGCATGATCTCGCCCCGAAGAACCTGCGCTGCTCGCCGAGCGCGACCGCCTGCAGACCGAACTCGACAACTGGCATCGCAGCCACCCCGGCCCAGTCAAGGATCTGCGCGTGTATCGCAAGTTTCTGCAGGACATCGGCTATATTATCCCCGCTCCCGCGCATGTGCGCGCAACCACGGCCAATGTCGATCGCGAGATCGCCGAACAGGCCGGTCCGCAGCTCGTCGTGCCGCTGTCGAACCTGCGGCGCTCATGCCGCCAACGCGCGCTGGGGCGCCTCTACGATGCGCTCTACGGCACCGACGCCATCGACGAAACCGGCGGCGCGAAGGTCATCGCCTACGCGCGCCTTTCTCGATGAAAACGCCCCGCTCGATCACGGCTCGCCCGCCGACGCCACGAAGTACAGCGTCGAGCAAGGGCAACTTGTCGTCAGGTTGAAGGACGGCAAGTCCGGCCTCGCCAATCCCGAACAGTTCGCGGGCTATCAGGGCGATGCGAAAGAGCCGACCGCGATCCTCCTGAAGCACAACGATCTGCATTTCGAAATCCAGATCGACGCGAACAGCCCGATCGGCAAGACGGACGCCACGCATGTCAAGGACGTGCTGATGGAAGCGGCGGTGAGCACGATCATCGACTGCGAAGATTCGGTCGCGGCCGTCGATGCCGCCGACAAGACGCCGCTCTACCGCAACTGGCTCGGCCTGATGCAGGGCCATCTCGCTGAACAGGTCACGAAGGGCGGCAAGACCTTCACGCGCAGCATGAATCCGGACCACGAATACACGTCGCCCGACGGCTCGAAGAAGGTCACGCTGCACGGCCGTTCGCTGCTGTCCATCCGCAACGGCGGGCATCTTATGACGAATCCGTCCGTGCTCGACCGGGAGGGGAAGGAGATTCCCGAAGGCATTCTCGATGCGGTGATGACCTCGCTCGGCGCCATGCACGACCTGAAGAAGATTAACTCGTGCACGGGTTCCATCTATATCTTCAAGCCGAAGATGCACGGCCCCGCCGAAGTCGCCTTCGCGGACGAACTGTTCTCTCGCGTCGAAGACCTGCTCGGCCTGCCGCGTCATACCATCAAGATGGGCATCATGGACGAGGAACGCCGTACCAGCGTAAACCTCAAGGCGTGTATCGCGGCGGCGGGTCCGCGCGTGGTGTTCATCAATACAGGCTTCCTCGACCGCACCGGCGACGAGATGCATTCGTCCATGGAAGCCGGCCCGATGATGCGCAAGGGCGACATGAAATCGTCCGCTTGGATTCAGGCGTACGAGCGCAGCAACGTGCTGGTCGGTCTGAATACGGGACTGCGCGACCACGCGCAGATCGGCAAGGGCATGTGGGCGATGCCCGACCTCATGCACGCGATGCTCGAACAGAAGATCGCGCATCCGAAGGTGGGTGCGAACACCGCGTGGGTGCCGTCGCCCACCGCCGCCACGCTGCATGCGCTGCACTATCACATGGTGAACATCCAGCAAGTGCAGGCGGAACTCGAACACACCGACTACGACAGCCTGAAGGATCAACTGCTCGACGGCCTGCTGACCATTCCCGTGTGGTCGACAAGCCGAACTGGTCCGCCCGAGGACATCAAACGCGAAATCGAGAAAAACTCGCAGGGCATTCTCGGTTATGTCGTGCGCTGGGTGGATCAGGGCGTTGGCTGCTCGAAGGTGCCGGATATCCACGACGTCGGCCTGATGGAAGACCGCGCGACGCTGCGCATCTCCAGCCAGTACATCGCGAACTGGCTGCGGTACGGCATCGTCACGGAAGAACAGGTGAAGGAGACGCTCGAACGCATGGCGTCGGTGGGTCGACAGGCAGAACGAGAGCGATTCCGTCTATAGCCCGATGGCGCCCGCGTTGATAGCTTGTTCGCTTTCAAGGCCGCCTGCGCGCTCGTCTTCGAAGGACTCACGCAGCGGCTATACGGAACCGCTGCTGCACAAGTTCCGCCTCGCCATGAAGCAGTTCGCTTGACGCAAAAAAGCGCGAGAACGGGTTGGCGTTCTCGCGCTTTTCCTTGCATCAACCCTTCAATGCGTCATTGCTCCGACCAGAGCTTCCCCGTCGTCGCGCAGTTCTCGCGCTTCACATCGGTCAGAATGATATCCATCGAGCTCGGCTCGCAGCCGAGCGTCTCGCAGGTCGTACGCGTGATCGCCTCGACGAATTTGCGCTTTTCCTCCGCCGTGCGGCCTTCGAATAGCTGAATGTTGAATGTCAGCATTGCGTGACTCTCCTTGTGTGTTTGCCCTTCAATCGCGATAAGACGGATCGATGCGGTCCAGCTTGCGGATCAAGGACGGCCATTCGAGCGCGCCTTCGATCGCGTCGTCGTCGTACAGTTGCGCCACGGCGCGCGTGACGATATCCGGCGGCGGCACGATGATCTTGCTCACGCCCGCGAGCGCGCGAAGCTGAATATCGCACGCCTTGATGGGCATATCCATCAGCACATAAGCCTCGGCGATGGTACGCCCGAGCGTCAGCGGCCCGTGATTGTGCAGCAGCATCGCGCGATGCCGGCCGAGGTTGGTGACCAGCCTGTCGCCTTCCTCCGGCGAAAACGCGAGTCCCTCGTAATCATGATAGGCGAGATGACCGGCGAAGCGTATTGAGTGTTGCGAGCCCGGCAGCAAGCCGTGCGGCTGCGCGGAAACGGCGATCGCCTCGCGCACATGCAGATGCATCACGCAGGCGGCGTCCTCGCGCGCCGCGTGCACCGCGCCGTGCAGCGCAAAGCCGGTCGCGTTTACCGGATGCGCGTTCGCGCCGATCATGTTGCCGTCGATATCGATCTTCACGAGATTGCTCGCGGTGACTTCATCGGACGACAAGCCGAACGGATTGATCAGAAAGCGCCGGTTCGTCCGGCACGCTCGCGGAAATGTGGGTGTAGACGACATCGTCCCAGCCGTTGAGCGTGACCAGCCAGTATGCCGCTGCGAGATCGCCGCGCGTTGCCAGTTCGGCGGCAGAGCGCGGCCCGTTTTCGGCGATGCTGCGCTCAGGCGTGTGGGTGACGACATGCGATTTTCCTTGTTTCGATGAGCTTGCCAGCTGCCGCGCCAGCGCGATGAGCGTCCACGACGTGAGCACGAACGGCGCGGTCAGCGCCGCGATGCTGAAGCAGTCGATCACGTATTCGAATAGCACCGCGATCACCATCGACGCGAGCGCGAAGCGCCTGGCGCGGCGGCAAGCGCCGCCAGCGCCGCGTTGAAACCGCATGCGCCTGATAGCACGACCGCATCGTTCGCGGCGCCCAAACCGTGCAAGGCCGCGCCGAGCGCGCTGCCCGCGACCGCCCACAGCGCCCGCGACGGACTCGCGCGAACAGCCCGAGCGCGATCAGCGTGCCCGCGCGCGTGCCAGTCGCGAAGGTGATCGGCGCGAGACCGGCGAAGGCGGCTTGCAAAAGGGTTAGCCAGTCGGCGGCCACGGGCGGAATCGTGCCGGTGTCGCCACGATGGGCGTAGAGCAGCAGCCAGCACCAGGTCACGATGATCGCCGGGCTGGAGAAGATCGGCAAGCCGGCGCGCGCGAGCCTCGGCGCGAGGGCGCCCGCGAGGAAGGTCGCGTCCGTTGACGCGACGATGGCCATGGCGATGGCCTGCGAATCGTCGCGGATGCATGCGAAGGCGGCGAGCGCCGCAAGCGCGCCGTTGAAGCCATACAGGTTGTCGCGGAAGACGGTGGAATCGGCGGAATCGGTTATGGCGGCGATGACGCTGCCTGCCAGCGTGCCGATCAGCAAGCCGCACGCAAGGCGGGGACTCGCGCACAGCACGCCGAGGAATACGAGCGCGCCGGTCGCCGCATGACGTTGCAGCACGATCTGCCCGATGGCGCGAGCGAAACTGAGGAGGTGATTGCCGAAAGCGGCGGCGGTGCGAAGTGCGGTGGACATGCAAGACGGCTCGACAAAAGGAACCGCCAGCATAAGTCAGCCGGCGCCCGAGAAGCGTACGCCGGCCGTATAACTGTTATCTGGCGTGGGTTTCGTCCGCGTGGACCGCGAACGGGAGGAAAACTTCGGAGCGAAGAACGATCAGTTGAACGCCATCGGGACCAGCGGCGTGCCGTCGCCCGCGGTCGCTGCGTAGTTCAGGTCCGAACTCATTTTGACGATTTTAGTGACGTTTTCGCGGAAATTCGGTGCTTTTCCCAGGTGATATAGCTCTCATCGACGACGGCGGACAGCATAAGCAGGGAAAAGCGAGTTTTTCGAGCACTTCGTAGCGGCGGCGCATGATTCGTTACTCATATTTGAGAAACATTGCAACAGACCCAAAGGTTTTCCCCTAATTCCCCTAATGGTTTGTTGCAATGCCGCAAATCCCGCCCTCCGCCTGGCATTGCGCTCCGGCCCTGAAAACCGGAACGCGCGCCAAAATTTTAGAGGGATGCGTCGAGCATAGTTTCGTAATCTGCCTCGGATGCTTCGCGCGGATTCGTCTTATGGTTGTGGTCCTTGAGCGCACCTGCGATGATGCGCGGGAACATCTCGTGCGTTACGCCGAGTTGCGACAAGCCGCCGGGCAGGCCGAGCGAAGCGATCATGGCCCGCACCGCCTCGCCCACCTCGCCGCCCGACTTCAGACCTATGGCCTGCGCGATGCGGTCGAGCTTGCCTTCGTCTTTCATGGTCGGCGCGTCGCTGTTGAAGGCGATGACGGCTGGCAGAAAAATGGCGTTGAGCGTGCCGTGATGCAGCTTCGGATTGATGCCGCCCAGCGAATGCGACAGGCTGTGCACACAGCCCAACCCCTTCTGGAACGCGAGCGCGCCCTGCATCGACGCGCTCATCATGTTCCAGCGCGCGGTGCGGTCGGAGCCGTCTCGCGTGGCGCGTTCGATGTGACGCCATGCACGCCACAAGCCGTCCAGCGCAATGCCGTCCGCCGGCGCGTTGAACGGGGGCGCCATGAAGGTCTCCAGACAATGAGCGATGGCGTCCATGCCGGTGGCGGCGGTCAGCATCGGCGGCAGGCCGAGCGTGAGTTCGGGATCGCAGATGGCCACGCGCGGCACCACGAACGGCGACAGCACGCCGACTTTGCGGGCGTCGTCGAGGATCAGGATCGCGCCGCGGCCCACTTCGCTGCCGGTGCCGGCCGTCGTCGGAATGGCGATCACGGGCGCGGTCTTCGCGGTAATGCGCGCGAGTCCGCCTTCGATCACCGCGAAGCTCACGAGCGGGCCATCGTGCGTCGCGCACACGGCGACGCCTTTCGCCAGATCAATCGACGACCCGCCGCCCGCTGCGATCACGCCGTCGCAGTCGTTCTCCTTGTATATCGCGACGGCTTCGCGTACGGCGGCCTCGTTCGGATTCGGCGGCGTGTGGTCGAACACGGCCACGGGCGCTGACGAACCCAGCGCATCCAGCACGCGGTCGAGCAGGCCGACCGTGCGGATGCCGGCATCGGTGACGATCAGCGGACGGCGGATGCCGATGCGTTCGCATTCGCTCGCGAGCAGGCGCACCGCGCCGAAATCGAATTGAATCTGCGTGATGTAGTTGATCAGGGACATGATGACTTGACGAATGGTTATAGGCGTGCTGCGTCTCGTGAGTATATGTCGCAACGCATCCACGCGATACTGACGGCTTTTGATACCGTTATAACTTTTCCTCAACCCTGACCATGAGCCCTCGCTCGATTCGATCATCTCGCGCCTGCATGTGAAACAACTACGTTCCTGATCGCGCTCGAGGAACGCGGCTCGCTGCTGGGCGCGGCAAAGCAGCTCGCGCTGCCGCAACCCGGCGCGAGCAAGGCCTTGAGCGAGATCGAATCGACCTTCGGCACGCAGCTTTTCACGCGTACCAATCGCGGGCTGGAACCGAACGCGGCGGGTCATTGCGTGCTGCGCTATGCGCGGCTTATTTATACGGACCTCACGCATCTGCGCGAGGAAATCGCGGGCATCATGCGCGGTTACGGCGGCCGCGTGTCGGTGGGCGCGATCATGGGCGCGGTGCCGCTCGTGACCGATGCGATCACCGCGATGAGCGCACGACAGTCCGAAATGTCGGTGGAGATCGTCGAGGATACGAGTCCGGGTCTGCTCGCACAGATCGACGCCGGCCGGCTCGATCTCGCCGTGTGCCGCACGAGCGTCACGCAAACGCCCTACCTGTACGATAGCGTGGTCGTGCAAGACGAGTCACTCGCGGTCATCGCCAACGTCGTGCATCCGCTGGCGAAGCGTAGACGCATCGCGCTGAAGGATCTCGCACGGTATCGCTGGGTGGTATATCGCGCGAACATGCCGATGCACCGGGCACGGCATCGTGTGCACGCTGCCACTGAGCCTGTCCTAGCGCAGCGAGCCATACGAACTCGTCACGCGCTGCGATGCGCCGCTCGCCTCCGGCGTGCGCCTTCTGATGCAGGCCATCGTCGAAGCGGATCTTCAGGCGGCAGGCAGCGGCGAGAGATAGGGCGGCAGGTCCGGCTGTTTCAAGCGCCGGATGATCTCGAAGCGCAGCATCCAGCGCGTGTCCGCCTCGCGGATATGTTCCTGCAACGCTTGCGCCATGCGCTCGGGCCGGCCCGCGAGTATGTAGTCCACGATCTGCAAATGCTCGGTGAACGCATCGCTGACGAGTTGATACGGAATCTGCAGATAAGGATCGCTCAGATAGCGCGTCGGCACGAACAGCACCTGCGTACGCGAGAGCGCCAGCACGATCTCCTTGTTCGGGCAATGTGAAAGCAGATCGATATGCAGATCGGTCTCGGCGGTATCAATCTCCGCCCCGCCCTGATGTTCCGCCTCGATCGCGCCGACGAGCCGCGCGCGCACCGCTTCGAGAAACTCGCGCGGCACATGCCGCGCCGCCTGCAGCAATGCGGTCGGTTCGAGCAGCCGGCGTATCTCGAACAAATGGCCGATGCGTTCCTCCGTCACCTGCTCGGCGATCCAGTGCCCGTTGCGGTTCTTCGACAACTGCCCGCCGCTGTGCATGCGCGCCATCACGCCGCGTGCCACCGTGCGGCTCACGTCGAAATGCTGCGCGAGCCCTTCCTCGGTGATACGCACCGAGCCGAACAGCACGCGCGTGCACAGTTCGCGCTCCAGCTCCGCGTACATGCGCTGCCATTGCGGCGTGCTGGTGATCTCCATCTTGTCGAGCACGGCCATCTTGCCGCCGCGCTCGGCGCAGGCATCGCCCGCGACGCGATAGCCGCGCCCTTGGCTCTCGACGATGATCTTGTCCGCGCACAACGCCGCGAGCGCGATATGTGCTGGCGAGCGGCTGATGCAGAACGACTTCGCGACCTGCGCTTCGAGCAGCTTCTCGCCCGGTGCGATACGGCCGTCCTCGATCATCTCGCGCAGCAGGCGATACGTGCGATGCTGAATGGAGCCGTCCGTATCGGCGGCGCCCGACGGGGGCGGCGTGTTCATGTGATGCACGAGCGTATTCATGGCGATGTGCCGATCTTACACATGAACGCTGCGATCTCCGCATTCAGTTTCGATGCGGCGGCCGGGTCCGCGTCGGACGCCATCATGTGGCTGCTCGCCGATGGCACGCGCAACAGGCTCGCATGTTTCATCTGCTGCGCGGCTCATACGCCCGCTTCCACGGGGTTGTAGAGATCGAGTTCGGGCACGCCGATCAGCGCATGCGTCTCGATGCTCGCGAGCGCCTTCGCCGTGTCGCCGTCGAAGCCGGGTGTGGTACCCACATCGTGACGGTCGTAGGCATGCGGACTGCCAGATCCAGTCGAGCGGATCGAAGCGTTGCGTCGCGAACCATGTCGCGCGCCTGTCGAACCACGCGTGCGTGCTGCCGCCCGCTTGTGCGACGTCTTCGGCGAAGCGTTCGGACGTGCGCATCGCGAGCTTGTCCTGCGCGCGATCCACCGCGACGACGCGCGCCGCGCCCGCATGCCGCGCACCCTGAATCGCGGACAAGCCGACCGCGCTGCAACCGATCACCGTCACCGTGCTGCCGCGTTCCACGCGTGCGATGTTGGTCGCCGCGCCGAATTCGGTCATCACGCCGCAGCCGATCAAGGTACGCGCGGTCGAAGGGCATCGCCTTAGGCACCGGCACCGCGCAGTCCTGCGACACGACGCACATCTCTGCGAAGCTGCCCATATATGCGAGTTGATGCACGGGTGCGCCATCGTCGACACGGGTGCGCCATCGTCGAGAAAGAGGCGCGGCCGGCCATCGAAATGAAACGACTGCGCCATGCGCTCACGATACGACTGGCAGAGAATCGCCAATTGCCGCTCGCAATAAAAGCACGCGCCCGTAATGCGGATTCCACAACATGTGACGTGATCGCCCTTCGACACTTTCGTCACGGCCTGGCCGGTCCATTCGACCACGCCCGCCGCCTCGTGCCTCGGCACTAACGGCATGGACGTGCGCAGGTCGCCACGCATCGCTTCGAGATCGGTGTGGCACAGGCTCGCGGCTTTCACGCGCAAGATGACATCGGTGTCCGCGAGCTTGTCCGCCTTGACGGAGGCGTTACGCAACGGCTTGCCGATGCGCTCCATTAGCGCGGCCGCGAATGTGGGTCCGGTCATCTATCGCCGTCCCGATGCCGCCGCCGTCTGCGCAGCGCCCTTGTAAAGGATATTCAGATTGCGCTCGCCGATCTGCTGATGCAGTGCCACGAACGCGGGATCGAGATCCTGGGTCGGACGCGGCTCGTGTTCGAAGGTCTTGTAGGTATCCACACCGCGCACTAGCGTTGCGCTGTCATCGCCTTCGAGTTGACGCACATAGGTCGGGATATAGCGGATCGCATAGCCGATGCGCCGATTCGGTGACGTGTTCGGCGGCGAGCCGTGCACGATCCGCACATGATGCAGTGACATCTCGCCCGGCTCCAGCTCTAGCGACACCGCCTGCGATTCATCGACATCGACGGCCACTTTCTGACCGCGCGTGAACAGATTGTTTTCGTTGAAAGTGTCGCGGTGCGGAATCTGATCGAGCAGATGCATGCCGGGCACGACCTGCATTGCGCCGTTCGACTTGTTGCTCTCCGAGAGCGCGACCCAGGCGGTCACCACGTCCGGCTTCGACAAGCCCCAGTAGGTCGAGTCCTGATGCCACGACACGTAAGCGGGATCGTTGCCATTCTTGATGAAGAAACTGCTCGCCCAGACAAGGAGATTCTTGCCGTAAAGATTGTCCACGGCATTGACGACCTTGTCGCTGTGCACCAGTTCATTGAGCCACGAGAACAGCAAATGGCTCTTCACATTGAGCGCCTTCTTCTTGAGCGGGCTGCTCGAGTATTCGAAATCCTCCAGACGTTTGCACAGTTCGAGCGTGATCTGCTCGGACATTACACGAATCGGTGCGACATAGCCGTACTTGCGAAAATGCTCGACTTGTTCCTGCGTCAACGACTTCAACATGGTTCGAGTCTCCTTGTGACGTGATTCATGCAGCCTGAACATGCACGGGTTTCGCGCCCGCATTCGCCGAAGGATTCGACAATGCATGCGACGATAAGCGCTTCCTCATGAAGCCGCCCGCGCGCAGCACGTCGCCGTCGATGGCGCGCACGTCCGTCACGCCCGCGAGCGTCATCGTCATGTCCAGTTCGTCGCGGACGATCTCGAGGTAGCGCGCAACGCCCGCCTCGCCTTCCACACCAAGCCCGTACAGGAACGCGCGGCCCATGTGAACCGGGTGCGCACCGCAGGCGAACGCCTTCAGCACGTCTTGCCCCGAGCGGATGCCGCCGTCCATATGCAGTTCGATATCGCCGTGCAACACGTCGGCAATGCGCGGCATCATCGAGATGGTGGACGGCGCGCCGTCGAGTTGTCGCCCGCCGTGATTCGAGACGATCACCGCATCCGCGCCGATGCCGTGCGCGATGCGCGCATCCTCTTCGTCGAGGATGCTCTTGAGGATCAGCTTGCCGTTCCAGTGCTCGCGCACCCAGTCGATGTCCTTCCCACGTGAGCGTCGGGTCTAACTGCTTCGCGGACCATTCGGCCATCGACGTGATGCTCGTCACGCCCGGCGCGTGACCCACGATATTGCCGAACGTATGACGGCGCGTTTTCAGCATCTCCGCGCACCAGCGCGGATAGCGCACGAGATGCGCGAGATTGCGCAGCGTGAGCCGCGGTGGCGCGGCGAGGCCGTTGCACTTGTCTTTGTGGCGCTGGCCTTGCATCTGCAGATCGAGCGTCAGCACCAGCGCCGAACATCGTGCCCGCGCCGCGCGCCCGATCAGGTCCGCGATGAAACCGCGATCCTTCACCATGTAGAACTGAAACCATAACGGCGCCTGCGTGTGCGCGGCGACATCCTAGATCGAACAGATGCTTACCGTCGATAGCGTGAACGGCACGCCGAAGCGCTGCGCCGCGCGCCGCGAGTATTTCGCCGTCGGCGTGCTGCATGCCCGCGATATCCGTCTATCCGTCGGCGCGAGCGTGACCGGCATCAACACGGGTTCGCCGATCATCGTCGTCGCCAGATTGCGCCGGCTGAAATCGACCGCCACGCGCTGCCGGAATTGCAGACGCGCGAAATCGTCGCTGTTCGCGCGATAGGTCGATTCGGTCCACGAACCAGCATCCACGTATTCGTAGAACATGCGCGGCATGCGCTTCTTCGCCGTGATGCGCAGTTCCTCGATGGTCGCGTAATGGCGCATGCCGGTCACGCCGGTCAACACGAACGCGCTCTTGACGTTGCCGGACCATTGCACGAGAAAGCCCGTGAGCGCCGGCGCGACGATGCCCGCCAGATACCAGATTCGCGATGAAGTGCACGAAGCCGCCGACCTCGCCGACGCGGCGCTTTTCCATCGTATCGAGCACGATCGCGAAGTAGGTGTTGAACGACGCGTACATGAAGAACACCGCGATCGCCATCAGCGCGACGGTGCTGGTGAGATCCGTCACCGCGCCGGTCACGCCGATGCATATCGCGCCTGCGCTGAGACTCACGATCAGCACGATCTTGCACGAGTAGATGGCGCGGCCGGTCTTCTTCACAAGCAAGTCGCACACGAAGCTGCCCGCGATAAGCCCGGTCATGCCGACGGCCCACGGAATCACGCTGACGATAGACATCTTCTGGATGCTCAGGTGCTGCGCCATCGTCAGATACGACGGAAACCACGACAGGAAGAAGTGGAGGATGTACGCGTAGCCAAAGAACGCGAACGCAGTGGCGATAATGGCCGGGCGTATCAATCAGATAGGCCGAGAGCGGCGCGGGCGGCGCGCTTTCGGCGAGCAGGGAGACGTCCTGCACGCGCGCCGACTCGGGTTCCTCGATCGGCGTGGAGGGCTTGTCCTTCGCGAGGGGCTTGTCCTTCGCGAGCAGCAGCCACGCGACGACCCACAGCACGCTCACCGCACCGACGATCACTAAGGACGTGTGCCAGCTCGTCGCCAGCGCGAGAAGGCCGACCACAGGTCCCGCGATGGCCGCGCCGATCGACTGCCTTGAATTCGCGATGCCGAGCGCACTTGCCTGCCGGTCGTGCGGATACCAATTCGACGCGAGCTTGTTGGTGTTGGCGCAGACCGGTCCTTCGCACATGCCGAAGATCACGCGCACGAAGAGAAGACTCGCGATCCCGAGCGCCGCCGCCGTGAGACCGCAGAACAGGGACCAGACCAGCATCGACACGGTGAGCACAGCTTTGGGGCCCCAGCGGTCCGACGAGTACCCACCGATGAAGCAGAACGGTGCATACCCCACGAAAAACTCGAAAACACGATGCCCAGTTGCGCGGGGTCGAGATGCAGTTCTTCGCGATGAGCGGCGCGGTGATCGACAGCGCCGCGCGGTCCATATAGCTGATCGCCCCGCCGATGAACAGCAGGGTAACGAGAGCCCAACGCGTGCGCGTCTCCATCGCCTGTCTCCTGGTGATTTTTGTCCGGTCCCGGATTGCGCGTGGACGTCCTGCCTCCTGCTGCCACCTTACGAATGTCTATTACATCCAATGTACATTCAGTACAGTAGACGCTTACCGCGCGTGTCAATAAACAACCGATTGAAGGGGGAAACCTGTAGATGTACCCTTTAGAACGCTCGTAGGGGGCCGATAACCAGCGATTCGTCCGCGAAGGCCCTCGCGGCAAGTCACCCTGAACTCGTCGATGAAACTCAGCCAGAAAATCCCTCTCGCCTTCGCCGCCGCCCTGTTGTTGATGTTCGCGGGCGCGCTGTAAGGCATCTTCGCGCTCAACCGCTCCATCGACGCATACGGCACCACGGTGCAGAACAACGTCGCGAACGAACGCGCCATCTCGGCGATGCTCGTCGCCATTCAAGCTGCAAGTGCAGGAATGGAAGGACACGCTGCTGCGCGGCAAGGACCCCGCGAAGCTCGACAAGTACTGGGGCGCATTCCAGAAGCGCGAGCAAACCGTCGATGCGCTCACCGCCGACCTGAAGGCGAAGCTGCCCGAAGGCGAAAGCCGCGCGCTGATCGAACAGTTCGCGAGCGCGCATTCCGCGATGGGCGAAGGCTACCCGGCGTGGGTTCGACGCGTTGAAGGCGAGCGGCTTCGAACCGTCGGCGGCGACAATGCTGTCGCGGGCGTGGACCGTCAGCCGGCAGCGCTGCTCGAACAGGCGGCACAGAAGATCGCCGCGGAAAGCGCGCAGGTGTCCGCGCAGGCCGCGCTCGAGGCGCATCGCGCGAATCTGGCGAGCATCTCGCTCATGCTCGTGGTGCTCGCGCTCGGGCTGGTCGGCGGCTATGCGTTCAGCCGTTCGGTGACGCGTCCGCTCGGCTACGCGCTCGATTGCGCGAAGGCTGTGTCGTCGGGCGATCTGTCGCACGATCTGCACGACTTCGATACCGATGGCCGCGATGAAGTCGCGCAACTGCTGCAAGCGCTCAAACACATGCAGATGAGCCTGTCCAACGTGATGAGCAAGGTGCGCCGCAACGCCGAGGACATCGCCATGGCCAGCGCGGAAATCTCCTCGGGCAATCTCGATCTGTCGTCGCGCACGGAACAGCAAGCCGCCGCGCTCGAAGAAACTGCCGCGAGCATGGAGCAGATCACCGCGACCGTGCGGCAGAACGCCGAGAATGCGCATACCGCATCCGCGCTCACCGACGACGCGACATAGACCGCCTCACGCGGCGGCGCCATGATGAAGCAGGTCGTGCAGATCATGCATGGTATCGCCGACAGTTCGGGCAAGGTCGCGGACATCATCGCGGTGATCGACGGCATCGCGTTCCAGACCAATATCCTTGCGCTCAACGCAGCCGTCGAGGCGGCACGCGCGGGCGAACAGGGCCGAGGCTTCACGATGGTCGCATCGGAAGTGCGCACGCTCGCGCAGCGCAGCGCGAACGCAGCCAAGGAAATCAAGACGCTGATCGAGCAATCGACCGGGCGCGTCGATGCAGGCTCGGCACTGGTCGGCGACGCGGGACGCATCATCGGCGAGATCGTCGGGTTGGTGGAACGCGTGACGCATATCATCGGCGCGATCTCGTCGGCTTCGACCGAGCAGACGTCGGGCATCGAGCAGGTCAACGTCGCCGTCACGCAGATGGATCAGGTCACGCAGCAGAACGCCGCGCTGGTCGAGCAGGCCTCGGCGGCCCGCATGCCCTCGCCGAACAGGCGCAGTCGCTGCGCGAGGCGGTGAGCGTGTTCCGGTTGCGCAGCGAGGCGTTTGCCTGAACTAAAGTTCGCCCCGTTCCGGCCGATAAAACAGTGCGGAGTCCGTCCCGGACCGTTGCATCGACCGGATCATGAATCGACAGACAGAGGTATTTACCCTGCCGCGCGGACGTGCGGCGAAGTGGCTGCTGCATGCAGGCGCGGATATTCCGCGCGCGATCCGCATCGTGCTCGTCGGCAGCCTGTTCGGCACGCTGCCGATCTTCGCGGGCGGCGTGCTCAATACCGTGCTCGTCGCGTGGCTGCTCGCGCGCCGACATCCCACGCTCGCCTTCCATATCTGGCTCGCGCTGGAGATCGCCGTCTGCATGGCGCGTCTGGTCGTGCTAGTGGTTGCCGCCGCCGGTCACCCCTGACCGATACCTACATCCTGCTCGCGCCGCTATGGGGCGCGACGGTCAGTTACGGCGCGCTCGTCAGCGTGCTGTCGGGTGACTGGGTAGCCGCGACGCTCTCCTTCCTGTCCGCTGCCGCGATGGTCGGCGGCATCTGCTTTCGCAATTTCGGCACGTCGCGTCTGGTCGCGGTGATGATTTTTCTGTCGCTTGGGCCGTGCTGCATCGGTGCGGTGCTGGCGGGCGAGCCGACGCTGTGGATCACGCTGCTGCAAATCCCCTTCTATCTCTTCGCGATAAGCGCCGCCTGGTGTCTGAACGGCATACTTGTCACGACGATGAAAGCCGAACAGGAAAACGACCGCCGCGCGCGTCACGACGAACTGACCGGCCTGCTGAACTGCGCCGCCTGTTCGCCTGCCGCCGTGCGCTTGCGCGAACCGGGCGCGCGGCACGATTACTCTGGCGCGGCGCTGCTCTATCTGGACCTCGACGGCTTCAAGGCGATCAACGACGCATACGGCCACGAAGTCGGCGATACGCTGCTCGCGCTGGTGGCCCGCCGTCTGTGCGCGATCGCCGGCGAAGACTCGCTCACCGCGCGGCTGGGCGGGGCGACGAATTCGTGATCGTGACCACGCCGGAGACCGATCCACTGGTGCTCGCCGACGCCGTGGTGCAGGAACTCGCCAAGCCCTTCCACATCGATGGCGAGCGCGCTGAGCATTGGTGCGAGCGTGGGCGTCGCGATGTTCGACTGCGATTTCAACGCAACGAGCTGGACGGCGTGCTGCGCGACGCCGACAACGCGCTCTACGAAGCGAAGCGCGCGGGCAAGCGGCGCTGGGTCGGCGCAGCGCCGGCCGGTGATCACGCTCGTGACCGACGCTCAGCCGCGCAGCGGCGATCCCATCGAAGCCTGAACGCGCGCGCTCACAGCAGCGCGTCCAGCTTTTCCGCTTCCTTCGCGAAACGCTGACGCTCCACGCCGTGCAGACCATCGTCGGTCGGCAGCGCGACCGTGAGCGGGTCCATCGACACATCATCGACGTGCCCCTCGTAATGCAGATGCGGCTCTGTTGCCCAACCGGTCTCGCCGACATAGCCGATCACCTGCCCCTGCCTCCCGGTCGAACCGTTGCGCAAACCTTTGGCAAAGCGCGAAAGATGCGCGTACACGATCGAATAAGGCGGCGGGTTCTTCAGCATGATGACCTTGCCGTACCCCGTCTGACGGCCGACGAATTCGACCGTACCCTGTGCCGCCGCGTGAACCGGCGTGCCGATGGGCGTGGCGAGATCGACGCCGTCGTGACTCGCCCACCGATGCGTGACGGGATCGAGCCGGCGCCGCGGGAATTCCGACGAGACGCGCGTGAACGCGACCGGATAGCGCAGAAACGACGGCTCGGTGCTTTCGCAGTCCTTCAGGTAGTAGAGCGGCTTGCCGTCAAGATTGCGATGCAGATATACGTCGTGCGAACTGGAGCCGGTGGTCAGGCGTACCGCGAGCGGGTTGGCGGGCACGTTCGCGCTTTCCGGCTCGTCGTAGACGATGCTAAGCGTGTCACCCTTGCGTAAATCCTTGGTCAGATCGATTTTGTTGCCGAACGCCTTGGTGAGCGTAGCGATGGTGTCCTGATCGAGCCCGAGACTTTCGGCGGCTTGCGAGAACGTGTGATCGGGTTGCGCTGTCTGCCACGCGCACCGGCGCGGGTGGCCCGACGAATACCAGCGGTTTGACCGCCGCGGGGGTGGCGGGGGCGTCGCACTCTGCTTGAGCGAGACGGCGGGATGATCTTCTTTCACATCGGACGGTGCGTGCGCGAGATAAGCGCCGACGATCACGGCGCTGCACGCGGAACCGTACACGCACGTAAGCGCACGTAAGCAATAGGCGTTTCGCCTTTAGCGGGAAGGCGGTTGTTGTCGAGATGGCCATGAATGAGGTAGCGGTGGCGGACGATGCAGCCGGCGGGGGCGCATAGTCCGGCGATTCAGCGGGCGCGGCGGCGAGCCGCGAGCGGAGATGTGCGAGCTATTCGATTTGCCGCGTCGAAGTTAGCCTTAGCCGCGTCAGAAGGTGGAAAGTCGTCGACACTGTCTGAAATAGCGGTATTGGGATATGACTGGATATGCCGGCAGATAGGCACAATTGAATACAGATTCTGGTCGACCTGAGACTATGGGACTTTTCTAAGCTAGGCGAAAATTAAGCTGACCCCAAATTTTTTTGCGATTCGATGTGGATGTCCGTAAGATCAGAGGAATTAACGGCGGATACGCGCCGATTGCGCCGCGCGATGCGTTCGTTTCACGTACGCAGAGCGATCCCGCATAATTGCCGGATGAAAACCATCTCAACCATCTCGAAAATATATCGCGCTGATATATCGCGCTGTCGCAGAACGGCGTGCAGGAGACCACCCCGCCTCGCTGGCGGTCACCGGCACTTAGCGGCCTGTTCGCCGCAGTATTCGTTGCGTTGACACGGCGCGGGCGTTTTGGGTGCAGGGCATGGACGACGCGTTTTATCGCAAGGGCGATATCCGGCAAGTCCGCGATCTGCCAATGCA
Source organism: Candidatus Paraburkholderia calva (assembly GCA_001184395.1). Taxonomy (GTDB): domain Bacteria; phylum Pseudomonadota; class Gammaproteobacteria; order Burkholderiales; family Burkholderiaceae; genus Caballeronia; species Caballeronia calva. Next base: position 20,356 of record LFLF01000015.1, read on the forward strand.
GGCCTCGCGCGGGCGGATTCTTGATCGCAACGGACGGCCGCTCGCGGTGAGCACGTCGGTTCGCTCGCTATGCATCGACGCATCCTCGAACGACGATCCCATTTCGGCACAGCAAACCGCTGCGCTTACGCGTCTGCTCGACGTCGATCCTGCCGAGATCGCGAGCATTTACGTGGCGAAGCGCGGATTTGCCTACCTGAAGCGCGAAGTACCCGTGGCTTCATCGGCATCGACGGCAGCGGGCAGGAAGGCATGGAACGCTTCGCGGAGACGCAGTTGCGCGGCACGGACGGTCATTGCCGTGTGCTGCGCAATGCACGCGGGCAGGTGATCGACACGCTCGCCCTGCGGGCGCCAAAGAACGGCGGCGACCTCACGCTGTCGATCGGGCCGATCCAGTATGCCGCCTTTAAAGCGCTGAAGGACGCCGTGCAGCGCACGGGTGCACGCTTCGGCTCTGCCATCGTGCTCGAGGCGCATACCGGCGAAATCCTCGCGATGGCCAACTGGCCGAGCTACGACCCCAACCAGCGCGATGCGTGCAGCAGCATGCGAGTGCGCAATCGAGCAGTCGCCGATATTTTCGAGCCCGGCTCGGTGATAGTGGACCGCGAAGGGCTACGACCATCACCAGTACCGGACGTCGTTCGTGGGCATCGTGCCGGCCAGGCAGCTGCGCGTGGTGATCGCGGTATCGATCGACCGGCCCTTGCGCGGCTCGCATTTCGGCGGCGCGGTCGCCGGGCCGCCGTTCGTCGATATCGCCGGACAGACCATGCGCCTGCTCGACGTCGCGCCGGACAAGAGCGATGCACCGAAGGGCGGCGTTTGAGGTTCGTCTGAAGCGCTATTCTGGCACGCCCGTCCAGCATGTCCAGAAACGCCCGCATCTTCGCACTCAACAGGCGGCGCGAACTGTAGAGCGCCCGGATCTCGACCGGCGCGTTCGCTTCCGCGCCGAGCTTGACGAGCCGGCCTGCCGCAATGTCTGGCTCGACCAGCAGATGCGGCAGCAAGCCTCCGCCGCGTCGCCGAGCACGGCTTCGCGCGCCATCAGCAGCGACGAAAGTCGCAGCACCGGTTTCGGCTCGATGACGCGCGTCTCGCCCTGCTCCGTGTCGATGCGCCATGTCTCGCCGCTCGCGCGGGTCAGCACCATAGCGGGCAGAGATGCCGCGGTCTCGTCGAAGCTCGCGGCGTGCGACGGCGCCGCTACCAGCACGCGCCGGTCGGTGGCGATGCGCCGGCCGACCAGCAGTTCGTCGCGATCCGGATTCACGTGGATCACGAGGTCGTAGCCGTCCTGAACCGGATCGGCCATACGATCTTCCGCCACGATCTCCAGTTCCACCTGCGGATAACCCAGCGCAAACCGCACTCCGACGCGCGCCAGCACGACATGCGCGAACACAATCAGCGCGCTCACCCGCAGCCGTCCGCACGGCGCGGGCCACGCGACGCAATCGCCTCGCCCGCTTCGTCGATATCGACGAGCGGGCCGCGCGTGCGTTCGTACAGCGCGCGGCCGTCCTCCGTTAGGTGCAGTCTGTGCGAACCGCGCTCGACAAGCCGCCCGCCGAGTTGCTGCTCGAGTTCGGCGACACGCCGCGACAGAGTCGCTTTCGGCCGGCCTGTTTCACGCGCCGCTGGACCGAACCCGCTGTGCAGCGCGACTGCGTTGAAGTCCGCCAAAGCCAAGAGATCCATATTCGTTCCGTCCATGAGACGAGCCGTCTCACTCGATTGTCTTTCGCGATGAATTCGGAGCGTGTAGCAGTGCAGGCCCGTTCAGTGATCACTGAAGGCCGTCCAACCACTCAACGGAGCAACGAAAATGAGCATTCTCGTGACTGGTAGCACAGGCGTAACCAGTACTCAGGTTCTCGACCATCTGTCGGGCAGCAGCGCGGACGTGTTCGCGCTGACGCGCGCGCCGGAGAAGGCGGCGTTTCCTGCCGGCGTCGAGGCCCTGCAAGGCGATCTCACCGACCTCGACGCGCTGCGCCGCGCGATGAAAGGCGTAAGCACGCTGTTCCTGCTCGCGTCGAACGCCGCCGACGAATTCACGCAGGCCTTGCAGGCGCTGTCCATCGCGTGCTAGTCGGGTGTGAAGGGCATCGTGTACTTGTCGGTATTCAGGGGCGAGGAATATGTGGACGTGCCGCACTTTTCCAGCAAGCGCACGGCCGAACGGATGATCGAGCAGTGCAATCTGCCCGCCACCGTGTTGCGCCCCGCCTATTTCATCCAGAACGACGTGCGCCAGAAAGACGCGCTGCTGAAAATGGGCATGTTCGGCATGCCGATCGGCCAGAAGGGCATTTCGATGTTTGATATATGCGACATCGGCGACGGCCGCGGCGCGCGAATTGTTGCGGCACGAGCGCGCAAGTGGCCCGCTCCCGCGCGAAACGTATGAACTGGTCAGCCCCGACGCGATCACCGCCGAGCGCGCCACTGCGATCTGGTCCGAGTCGCTCGGCCGCGAGATCCACTACGGTGGCGACGATCTCGACGCACTCGAGGCGCGTCTGAAATCCTTCGGCCCGCAATGGCTCGCCTACGACATGCGGCTGATGATGCAGCGCTATCAGCAGGAAGGCGCCATGGCGACGCTCGAAGAACTCGACCGCTTCACTGCTCTGCTCGGCCGCGCACCGCGCTCTTACCGCGATTTCGCGCTGGACACGGCCCGCGAATGGGCGGCGTAATAAGTGGGCAGTCGCAAAGAAGCACCGGCTTTAGCACACCCGAACACTTTTCTTTTCGCCCTGCACGCAAGTGCTCACGTAATGGCCGGTGTATCATGCCGTCCATTTTCGTTCACCCTTTCTCACCGCGACGAAATACCGGCGCGTTCACTAGTGCGAAATCCGTACTGTTATTTAATGTTCCTGTCGCGTACTTTTGCTTAATCACGCCTCTTTCCGGCGAAATTTTACGCTCGGCCGAATCGCCTGAATCCCTTTGGACATGCACCATAGCGGCGAATCAGCGCTAGTTGTAATCGATTAACACCATCCACAAAAAAAGTAAATCGGGAACGGCGCGCATTAAACGACACTTATCGCGTGTTAAAAAATTTCAAACCGCAAACGTTTGCTCTGACTTTTGTGTTTCAATTGATCTAATTAACTCGATTCCTCACACGATCCGAATCCTCCGTGATTATAATCGCGATCCCGTCGAATGGAAAAACAGGGCTATGCGCTTTCAGTACGAGGCTTCGACTTCGGAAAAACATCACAAGGCAGAACATAGACGTCAAGCCCATTTGCAGCGTTGGTTCGCCACGTTCGCGAGCCTCGCGTATACCCGGCTGCCGTCACCTGCCTATCTGCAATGCGTCACCGAAACCCTGAGAGAAATCGCGGGCGTCGCCTCCGCGGTGATCGAATGGATCGACGGCGACGAACTCGTCTATCGCGCGGCAAGCGGCGCCGCGGCGCCGCGGCGGCGAGCGGCGGCACACGCCGGCCTTCCGCCGGCAGCTTGTCGGGCCTGTGCATTACGCGGCAGCAGGCGCTCATCAGCCGCAATACGGCAACGGATCATCGCGTGGACCGCGCGGCGTGCCTCGCGGTCAGCGCCGTTTCCATGGTGGTTGCGCCAGTGGTGTACGAAGGCCGCTCGGTGGGGGTGCTCAAACTCATCTCCGGCGAGCCGGATTTCTTCGGCCAGTCCGATATCGCCATCTCAACGCGTTCTGCGCGTGCATCGCGGAAACCATCGCGCGGTAGGAAATCTCGCTGGAGCATCGCCAGTTGATGCTCGAATTCCAGAGCATCAACAAGGATCTCCCGGTCGAGTCGTCGCTGCGCATCGAGTACGAAAAGAAACTCGCGGATGCACTGCACCGCCGCCGCACCGTGCTCGACAATGCGCACGTCGCCTTCGTGTCCATGGACGAAGCCGGCCTGATCGTCGACTGGAACGAGGCCGCCGTGCAGTTGTTCGGCTGGCGTGCCGCCGAAGTGCTCAATCTCGAACTCGCGCAGGTAATCGTGCCAGAACGCATGCGTGATCAGCATCGCGCGGGGCTCGTGTGCTATCTCTCGACGGGCGAGGCGCACATCATCAACTGGCGCGTGGAATTGCCCGCGCTGCGCCGCGACGGCAGCGAATTTGCCGCGGAACTGTCCATCAGCGAGGTATGGTTCGACGGGCAGCGGCAGTTCGCCTGCTTCGTGCACGACATCACCGACCGGCACCGCGCCACCGAAGCCGACGAACGTCTGCGCTTGCTGATCAACCAGGTGAGCGACTACGCCATCTGCATGCTGGATCACGACGGTATCGTGCGTTCATGGAACGAGGGCGCGCATGCGCTGTACGGCCATACGTCCGAGGAGGCCATCGGCTGGTTTTACACGACCGACGAACTCGGGCGCGCCCGCCCGCCCGACGACCTCCGCTTCACCACCGAACGCGGCCGCGTCGAACACGGAAACTGGCGCGTACGCCGCGACGGCTCGGAATTCCGCGCCCACGTCATTCTGAGCGCGCTGCCGAAAAAACGGTGGTCGCGAACGCGGCTGTGTGATGATCACGCGCGACATGACCGCGCGCCGCCGTCTGGAGGAACTGGAGCATCGAGCCGGCGCATGAACGAGTTTCTCGCGCTGCTCGGTCACGAATTGCGCAACTCGTTCGCCATCCGCAACGCGGTCAGCATTCTCAAGCTCAAGGCATCCGACGATGCCGACGTCGTGCGTAGTCATCAGATCGTCGATCGCCAGCTTGCGCATCTGACCAAGCTCGTCGACGACCTGCTCGAAGCGGGCCGCGTGAATTCCGGCAAGATCCGCCTGACGACCGACATCGTCGATATCGCCGATATGGTGCAACTGAGCACTGAGGCGAGCCAACCGCTGTTCGACGAGCGCAGCCAGCGCATCGTCGTGCAGGACAGCGGGCAGCGCCTGTACGTCAATGGCGACTCCACGCGGCTCGTGCAGGGCATCAACAATCTGCTCAACAACGCGTCGAAGCTCAGCCCGCCCGCCTCGACCATCACGCTTGAAGTCGGTCCGTGCGGTGGTTCGGTCATGGTGCGCTTGGTCGATCAGGGGTGCGGCATTTTGCCGGAAGCGCTTGCCATCGTGTTCGATCTGTTCGTGCAGGAGCATCTGCCGGGCGAGCATCAGGACGAAGGCGGCCTGGGCATTGGCCTGACGCTGGTGCGCGCCATTGCCGAGTAGCACGGCGGTCATGTGGAAGCGAAGAGTCACGGCTCGGGCAAGGGCAGCGTGTTTACGCTGTGGCTGCCGATCGCACAGCCGCCGGAAATCGGTCCGACCGTGCCGGCCGCGCCGGTGGCCGCATCGACCGATGTGCTGGTCGTGGACGACAACCGCGACTCCGCCGACAGCATGACGCTGCTCGTGGACATGCTCGGCCACAAGGCTTCGCCCGCTTACGACGGTCCGCACGCGTTCGCGCTCTACGATCAGGTGCTGCCGCAGGTCGTGTTGCTCGATTTGTCGATGCCGGGCATGACTAGCTTCGACGTGATCCGGTATCTGCGCGATCGTCAGAGCGAGCGGGGCGAGGCGGGCGGCAGGCGCATCATCGTCGCGGCGATGACCGGGCTCGGCTCCGACGAAGACATGGCGAGCACCCGCGCGGCGGGCTTCGACGCACATCTGGTAAAGCCAGTCGAGTTAGCGGAACTAGGGCGCGTGCTGGCGATGGCGGCGCGCAAGGACACCTAGAGCATCACTCGATTCAGACATGCAGGCATGGCGAGGCCGGCCGTTCGGGTGAAAACCTGCGAACGGCGCAACAATGGACCGTTCCGCAGGCGTTCCATTCAACTCACGCGCCCTCGACCATGCCCGCTTCCCGCGATACCGTAGCCGACCTCTGGCGTTTCGCCGCCCTGCCGCCCGACGCCCTTCCTTTGCTCGCTCTGCCGGGACGCGACCCGATGTTTCCATCGACCTTCGCCATCGGTGTGGCGGCGCAATCGACCATCGCTGCGTGCGAACTGGCGCATGCGCGTGGCGTCGAGTGGCAGGCGGTATCCGTCGATATGACGCACGACGCCGTCGAATGCACCAACTGGTTCACGCTCGACGGCCGCGAGCCGGAAACGTGGGGCGCGTTCTCGGGCCTGTATCGATGCGCCGACGGCTGGGTATGCATTCACGCGAACTCCGTGCATCACCAAGACGGCGTGCTGCGCGTGCTCGGGCTCGATCCGCGCACGGCCACACGAGCCGATGCCGAACGCGCGCTGCTCGACTGGTGCGCCGCCGAGTTCGAAGACGCGTGCGCCGAACGCGGTCTCGTTGTGACGATGCTGCGCAGCTTCGCGCAGTGGGACGCTACGCCACAGGCGTGTGCGCTCGCCGCGCCGCCGCTGATGACGATCGCGCATCGGCGATGCGCTGCCGCGCGCGCTGTCGCCTTTGTCCGCGTCGACACGTCCGCTCGACGGCGTGTGCCTACTCGACTTCGCGCGCATTCTTGCGGGACCGGTCGGCGGTCGCGTGCTGGCCGCATTCGGCGCGGACGTAATGCTGGTCAACTCGCCGAATCTGCCGAACATTCCCGCCATCGCCAATACGAGCCCTGGCAAGCGCTCGGCGCATCTCGACCTGCTGACCGACGACGGCTACGTGACGCTGTGGCGCCTGATCGACGAGGTGCATGTGTTCTCTCAAGGCTATCGGCCGGGCGGAATCGCGGCGCTCGGTTTCGGGCCGGACACGCTGGCGGCGCGGTGGCCGGGCATCGTGTATGCTTCGCTGACGGCGTATGGCACGCAAGGGCCGTGGGCGCAGCGGCGCGGTTTCGATTCGCTCGTGCAGACCGCGATGGGCTTCAAAGAGGCCGAAGCGCAAGCCTTTGGCGAAGACAAGCCGCATCCGTTGCCGATGCAGATGCTCGACCATGGCAAGCGGTTTTCTGATGGCGTTCGGGGTATCGGTGGCACTGTGGAAGCAGCAGCGCGAAGGCAGAAGCTGGCATGTGCAGGTGTCGCTCGCGCAGACGGGGCGCTGGCTGCGCGGATTGGACCGCGTCGCGGATGGCGTGCCTGCCGCGAAGCCGGAGTTCGCGCCTTATCTCGAGCGTAAGGAATCCGGCTTCGGCGAACTGAACGCGGTCACGCCGAGTGCGCAACTGGCGCACACGCCGGCAGACTACGCGCGGCCTTCGCTTCCGCCGGGGACATCGGAACCGCGCTGGTAAGCCAGGCTCGTCAATGCGGCCTGTTCAGCGCGCCGACGGCAGCGCGTAGAAAACCCATCATCCTTTCGTCGGCCCACGAGCCTTTGTTCAGCTTAGGCTCAGTTTGCAGCGCCGTGCGGATCTTCGCCGGCGAAGCTGCGGAACAGTTTCATGTGACGCCGCGCAAGCTCGCGGCCCTGCGGCGAATCGGGCGCGACGCCCGCATCCAGCGCGTCGCGCACATCGGCCATCAACTGCGGCCACTCCATCGCGCGCTTGCCGTAGTTGGCGCGTAGAAAGCGCATCTCGTCCGGCGTCAGATGCATCTCGTAAATCGCCATCTTCGTCTCCGCGAAGGCGCGGATCACGTAATCGCGCAGGCCGGTCGAGATGCCGATACTCTCCTGCATCGTCGGCTCGTTCTCACGCATGCGATTGAGCTTGGCGAACAGGCGCGCGTCGTTGTTCGTGTTGCGCGCGAGCAGTGTCATCCAGCGGTCGGCGAGTGCGCGCGGACGCGGATCGGCGAGCGGCACGGCGGCGTCCATCAGTGCGCGCACCTCGGTGACAAGATCGGTCCATTCGGTGGGATGCGTCTGCGTGTGCCGGTACATCGGCAGGCGCTCGAGTTCCTCTTGGGAAGTAGCGGTCGAACATCGTTATCAACTCCAGCGTGGTGAGCCAATCGACCCGCTCCGGCTCGTGCCCTTCGCTCAACAAGCCGTGCAGGTCTTCGAGACGGCTCTTGAGGCGCGCGGCGCGCTCGATCCGGTCGTCGAGCATCGTGATCTGCCTGGCGACGAGATCTATCAGCGAGGTGTCGGGTTGGGCTAGACAAGCGCCGATTTCAGCCAGCGACAGGCCGAAGCCTCGCAGCGCTTGAATTTGGTGGAGCCAGGCGATGTCGTCGCGGTCGTATAGCCGGTAGCCGTTGTCGGCACGCACCGAAGGCGTAAGCAGACCGATGGCGTCGTAGTGATGGAGCGTGCGGACGGTCAGTCCGCTGCGTTTCGCCAGTTCCCCCACTTTGAGCAGCATGCGAGCCTCCGTTCAGTGCGCAGGATGAAGGCTAGGACCTTACGTTACGCGAGGGTCAAGCGGAACGCGAGCGGACAAATGATGACGATGGCGGCGTTCAGTCCACCTCGATTTCCGCGACCTGCGCATCGGCGGTTCCGGTCATCGCATCGACCGATACCGGCACGCGCCGCGCCAGCGCGCACATCAGTTCATAATCGATGGTGCCCGACGGCTCGGCCACTTCGTCGACGCGCACGCGAGCGCCCCCCATAGTTCCACCGGCGCGCCGATGCCCGCCGCCGGGCACGGCGTGAGATCGACCGTCAGCATGTCCATCGACACGCGGCCGACGATGCGCGTGTGCACGCCGTCCATCACGACCGGCGTGCCGGCGGGCGCATGACGCGGATAACCGCACGCGACCACGCCGATACGCATCGTGCGATCCGCCGCGAAAGTGCGGCTATAATAGCCGATGGTCTCGCCGGCGGCGAGGTCTGCACGCCGATGATGCGGCTCTCGAGCGTCATCACCGCGGCGAGCGGCAGGTCCGCGATATGCCGCGCGCGGCCCGTGGGCGATGCGCTGTAGAGGATCGTGCCCGGCCGCACCCAGTCGCGATGCGCGCGCGGATGCCACAACACCGCCGCCGAGTTCGATAGCGAGCGCGTGCCGGGCAGGTCTCTGGTAGCGGAGTCGAAGGCGTCGATCTGCCAGTCGATCGCGCCGTCGTCGGCGTTGGCGAAGTGCGTTATCAGGCCGATGCGCCCGACCGCCGCGAGCGCCGAGACCCGCTTCCACGCCTGCCCATACGCGGCGGGCCGGAAGCCGAGCCGGTTCATGTCGGAGTTCATTTTCAGTTCGATTTCGATCGGCCGGCGCACCGCCGCCGCTAGCAAGTCGAGCTGTTCGTCGCAATGCACGGTCACCGTCAACCGATGGATGGTCCGCCGTCTCGACATCGCGCGGCTCAAAAATGCCTTCGAGCAAAAGAATCGGCCCGGTCCAGCCGAGTTAGCACACGCGCACAGCTTCGTCGAGATCGAGCAACGCGATGCCGTCCGCTGCCGCGAGCGCCGGAAAAATCCGCTCGATGCTGTGGCCGTACGCGTTGGCCTTCAACCGCCCAGACCCGCGACGTGGGTGCCGTCTGCCTGACGAATTCGAGATTGCGGCAGATCGCATCGGGGTGACTCCGTGCGGAAATCGGACGTGCCATGAGGGCTCCCTGAGCGGTGCGCGCCAGCGCGTGTTTGTCGAAAATTGCAGTCAAGATACAATCATATCGACGCTCAGGCAGTCGCTGTTAATGTATTTCCGGAGATTTTTGGTTGAAGTAACCAGACGAACCACGCCACCGTGAAACGGCGTATCGTGAGCGAAGGTTACGTCCCAAAAGGGGAGGCCGCCATGAACGACAGCCAACGACTCGCCGACTTGCGCATCGTGTTGATCGTCGTGGGCCTGATCGCCGTATTCGCGATCTGGCCGCTGATGATCGTCGGCATGTACGCGACGCTCGGCGTGTTCCTGCTGATGGCCTCGCGCGACCCGATGAAGCACCTGAGCCTGATCTAGTTCACGGTGTGGTCGAGCATCGTCCACGGCGCGATCATGACCGTGCAGTCGTTCGGCGTCGAAACGGACGGCGCGGGCCATGTCGGCCATTTGCTCGGCGATGTGCCCGCGCTGTTCATCGTCGCGGCCGCGCTGGCGTTTTTCACGCCGCGCGGCGAGCGGGCGCGGGCACTGGCGACGCCTTAACTCAGATAGCCCAGGTGCTCGGCCAGAATCACGCTGCCCACGCCGACCGATCAGGATCAGCCCGCCGACAATCTCCGCGCGCTTGCCGATGGTCGCGCCGACCATCACGCCGATGGTTACCATCAGCATGGTCGCGAAGCCGATGGTCGCGGCGGTCGAGAAGATAGCGACGTCGATGAACGCGAGGCCCGCCCTGACCGCCATCGCGTCGATGCTGGTGGCGAAGCCCGTGACCGCGAGCACGAGGAAGGAATGCGAGTTCGGGTTTTCTTTTTCGTGGCCGCCCTGGCTGAAACCTTCGCGGATCAGGTACGCGCCGCCACGAACAGCAGCCCGAACGCGATCCAATGGTCCTACGCGGTCACGTATTGCGCGGCGGCCCGGTCGAGCGCCCAGCCGACCAGCGGCGTAATGGCTTCGATGAGGCCGAAAATGAGGCTCGTCTTGAGTGCCTCGCGAATACGCAGCTTGTGCAAGGTCGCGCCCTTCCCGACTGCGGTGGCGAAGGCAAGGAATATGGTGGAGGCGAGGTTCATCGCGAGTTTTTATAAGCGCTCTAGTCGGGCAAGAATATGCGACACAACGCGCCACCGACCTTCAAGCGCATTCTGTCGATGGTCTTGCCAACCCGCGATCAAACCTGCGATGGCTGTCCATGCCACGATCGGACGATCGAGTGTGGAGTGTGTTGACATGGGCGCTTTCCGATTGCGGAAAGCCGGCTACTCCCCAGCGAAGAATTGAAAGCTTATCACGACCACCTGCGCACGCTCGTGAAATTCACCCCTAAATCCGGTAAAGTTCGTGTGTAATGCCGCGTTTTCTCCATTCCGATGGAGGCATCATGCAGGCAGATTCATCCGAGCAGACCGCCCGCGACGCGATCCCGCGCATCTACCGCGCGTTCGAGACCAAGGGACGTCGCGCTGCTGCGCGAAGCTGTCACGTCCGACTGGGCCTACCTCCCCGAACCGCCCGGACAAAAGCCCGGACCCGATCAGATGGTGCCGGTCTTCGCTGACCTGGCGGCGGCGCTGCCCGACATGCACATCGAGATTCTGGACATGCTCGTGCAGGACAATCGTGTTGGCGTTCGCGCGGAGGTGAGTGGCATGCAGGACGGGCCGCTCATGGGCATCGCCGCGACGAAGAAACCAGTGTGCTTCGCGATCCACTCGTTTCACGAATTGCCCGATGGCCGCATTGCGAAAACGTGGCATCTGGAGGACTGGCTGAGCGTGTTCCGGCACTTGGGTGAGACGCCGCGCGTATAGTCAACGCACTTTCGTTCGTGCGCCGCCGCGCACACGCCGTCGAGCGTCTCGCTCAGTTCGGCCATGCGCGGAAACTTCGCCGCGTGGGCGCGCATTTCGAGCCGGCTCGCGAGCGCATCGAGCGAAAGCGCATCCGTGGATACAGCGGGTTTGCGGGCATCGCCGAACGAAGAAAGAAAGTGCAGGACGCTGCCTTGCAGACGACGGTGCACATCCACGAGATCGCGGATAGATCCGGCGCGTGCGTCATCCCGCGCCGCTTTCACGGTGATTATGGTCGCGGCATAATCGCCCGCGTGCGTGGATTCTGTGTGCGTCAGCATGTCGGTTCGGTTACAAAGGCGACGCCGTTCGACGAAGGTCGAAGACGTCGCGCTGTATATTTTAGAACCCTGTATATTTTAGAATATAGCGCAACTCGATTGGTTTGCGGCGACCGCGAAGGAACGAGCGGTCGTCAGCGACTCAATAGTCCGAACACGCCGACGCCGGTTTTGGTGCCGACATACCCTTCCCGTTGGCGATCATCGGTGTGGTGAACTTGTTGCCCTGTCCGAACTGGTCCCGGCTGCCCGCCTGATTGCTGTTGTAAAGCTCGTTGGCAGATTGCCCGCGTCATAGGCGTGCAGTACTGCGATATCGCCGTTTTCCGCCGCCCACACGATGCCGTTCGACCCCCGTTGGCCGATACGCTGGGCGTCGCGCACGGCGCACCGAAGCTGTTCGCGGTCCGGCTGGCGGGCGTCGCGGATAATGCCGCGTCCGTGATCGTGAACGCCTTGATGCTGTCGCCGATCGAGCCGAAGTAGACCGCGCCGTTGAAATACGCGGGCGCGGCGAACATTGGCCCGGTGATTTGCCCGACGACCTTCTGATATGCGTGATCGGCATTCGAATCGAATTTGCGCATCGAGTCGCGATTCATGCCGTAGATGATCGAGTCCTTGCCCGCACCGCGCCGCTCGCATCGGTCAGGTCGGGCAATACGAGCGCGCCGCCCGAGCCGAGGTCTTCGTCGGCGTTCGATTCCTGAATCGTGTTCGACGGCTCGAAGTAATCGGTGACGGTAAGCGCCGGCGTCGTGCCGAGTTTCAGGGAGCCGTTGCCGAAGTCGTCGTGGGCCGGCATGCCGTTGCCGTCGAGCGTGGCGTCGAACGTGCCGTTGGCGTCGAGAAAATAGACCGACGCGCCATCGAACTCCAGGCCCGCGCCGCTCATTCAGATCGCGCCCATCTGAGCGTTCGGCGTGACGTTTAGCACGTTCGCCTGCTGCAGCGTGTCGGCGCTGTAGCCGATCACCCAGCCGGTGTACGGCATGATGTCGCAGTGCGACGTCCACGCTGTATAAACGACGTCGTTCAGCAGCAACAGCGACGCGCGCTCGGCATATTGTGCGGGATCGAACACCACGCGTCCGTTCTGGCTTCCCGCTCCGCCACCGGGGTAGGACGCGGCGATTTCCGTCGAGACGCCGAACAGCTCGGCACCGGTCGCGAAGTCTAGCGCGTGGATGGGCTGGTGATAGCCGCCCGCGCCGTCCTTCGACATGCCAAACGACATAAATCGCGCCGTGCGGCCCGCGCGCGCGGTCGATCACGGGCGTGGCCGTGATGCCGATCTTCGGCGTGATCTGCGTGCAGCCGTGGTTATCGCTCGGCGACTCGCGCCGGTGCCCAACGTCGAGACTTGCCAGAACGTGGCACTGGAATCGGCGTCCAGGGCGTAGACACTGGCGTTTTCGGTGGCGACGTACAACACGTTGTGCGGGCCGCCCGCGATCGGCACGCCGGCGAGAAAGAGCGGCTCGGCATCCACTGCGCCATCCACCGGAACACGACGAGCTTGCCGAAGGCGGCGGACCGGACGTTCAAGGGCGTGAGCACGGTTTTGGCCAACTGCTGCCCCGTGTGCGCGATGTCGTTTGATACGTGGCGACGTCCATCGGGCTGGCGGCGCTCGCACCTGAAACACCCGAAGCGCCCGATGCCGGCGCCGTTGTGCCCGTCGACGCGGCGTTATTCGAACTGCTCGAACCATCACCGCCACATCCGCTGAACACGGCCGCAACGCCTGCCCAGACGACGAGGATCAACGCGACGGTTCTTCCCGAAAGACGCAGCTTCATCACAATCCCCCAGTCGCTCAGCGACCCGCGCTCACGACGATGATGGCAACCACAGCAATCGAAATACCCATTGAGGTTCGAAAGGACACAGCTAGCAACGTCTTGACGGCCCGCGCAGCCGTGCCATTCCCATTTTCGAGACAACTCTCGACGATCTTTTTGTTGCAACGCGTCATCACGTGCTAGTATAGTTTTATTATCTATATAGTTAACCTAGTAATCTGACTCCATTAAGGAATTTCGTCATGGGAATCCTCGACGTCACCACCAGCCCGCTGTTCACCGTCTTGTTCGACAAGCTGTATGTCGTTGTTCGCAACGCGCTCAAAACCCGCGCCAAAGTCAGCACGCTCATGGCCGATGCGTATCGTCGCGGCATCTAAAACGCGCCTCACTCTACGGTTTCCCGCCTACTGCAAGGTGTAGGCAATCACGTAGTCCCCCGCCTTTGTCCCGAGCGAGCCGTGTCCGCCCGCCGTCACAAAGATGTACTGTTTGCCGCTGGCGTCGGCGTAGCTCATGGGCATGGATTGACCGCCGGCCGGGAGACGCGCCTCCCACAGTTTTTGCCGTCGCGCACGTCGTAGGCGCGCACGTACTGATCGAGCGTGCCCGTCAGGAATGCGACGCCGCCCGCCGTCACGATCGTCCCGCCAGACTTGGCACGCCGAGCGGCATCGGAATGGGTAGCGGCGCGTTGTCGCGGATCGTGCCGTTCTTGTGTATCCACGCGATCTTGCCGGTGCGCAGATCCACGCCTGCCATGTAGCCCCACGGCGGCGCCTGACACGGAATGCCGAGCGGCGATAAGAACGCATCTCATAGGCGAACGGCGTGCCCCGCGCCTGCTTGATGCCGCTCGTCTCGCTCGTGCTCGACGCGGCGGCTACCAATTTCTCACGCGGAATCAGTTTCGACGTGAACGCTATGTAATCCGGATTGGCGATCAAAATCTGCCGCACCGGATCGACCGAAATGCCGCCCCAGTCGAACACGCCGAAATTGCCCGGAAACACCAGCGTGCCCTGCTCCGATGGCGGTGTGAACGGCCCTTCGTACCGCAGACTCCGAAACTTGATGCGGCACACCAGTAGTTGATCGAAGGGCGTCGTGCCCCACATGTCCGCTTCCTTCACGTGCGGCGGATTGAAGTTCAGTGCGGAGACCGCCTGCGTCGGCGCAGTGTGATCGCCCTTGGACGCGCCCTGCGGCACCGGCGCTTCGTTGATCGGAAAGATCGGTGCCGGTTTCACGATTCAGCGCGTAGACGCTGCCCTGCTTGGTCAATGCGATCAGCGCCGGCTGCATGCCCGCCGAGGTTTGCAAATCGATGAGCGTGGGCTGTCCGCCGACGTCCATATCCCACAGATCGTGATGCGTAAACTGATAATTCCAGCGCAGTTTGCCGGTCATCGCGTCGAGCACTACCACGCCCGCACCGAAGCGTTCTGCCTGCTCCGTGCGCTAGCCACCCCATTGATCGGGTGTTTGATTGCCCATCGGCAAATAAATCAGGCCGCGCTTCTCGTCGACGCTGAACATCGACCACATGTTCAGCGAATTGCACACGTAGGTACCGCCGGTCGCAATCGGTTCCGTGTGATCCGGATTGCCCGGATCCCAGTTCCAGACGAGATGGCCGTCGTCGATGTCGAACGTGCGGACCACGCCTGACGGCTCGTTGTCCGTGACGTGGCCGCCGACGATCACGAGATTGCCTGCCACGGCCGGCGGCGACGTCGAGTAATAGCCGCCTGGCGTGAACGGCCCGATGTTCGTGCGCAAATCGATCGCACCGTCATGGCCGAAGCTTGGGCACAGCTTGCCGGTGTATGCGTTCAGCGCGATCAGGCGCGCGTCGGCGGTCGGCAGGAAGAGGCGGCGTGGGCACTCGGGGGGCAGTCGTCTGCGCGGGCGTGGGCACCGCCCGCGCCGTGGAGGGCGGCCTGAACAGCGTCCCGCGATGCACCCACGGAATCAGCAACCAGATGCCGAGCAGCACCCAGATCAATAGCCGGGCAGCAATTGCCAGAAATCGAATTTGACCTCGAAGACCGACCAGACGGTCGTGCCGAACAGCATCAGCACGAACAGGATCAGCGTGGAGCGCCGGCGGATCAGCAGCAACAAGCCGGACAGCACGATGGCCGCGCTCGCGATCACGTAGTACCACGATCCTTTCAGCGTGACGAGATAAGCGCCGCCTGCCGCGAGCACCGCGCCGAGCACAATGAACACGATGGCCGTGAAGAACGTGAGCCGATTGAGTTTTCCACTGCCAGCCATGCTGAACCTCTCCGTGACAGTGAATGGCGGAACACTGCCGGCAGGCGGTCGTGGTTCGGACGGTGTCGCGCCGTGCGAGCGGCGAGCAAAGCGTCGTGCCGTCAAGCGTCGGTGAGAGGCGTGGTGCGGGAAGAAATCGGAGTAGAAAAGTCAGCGCGGCCAAGCGGCTATCGTAGGCGTTGGCCATCGGCGTGGCGCGCTGCATGGCGGCCTTCAGATCGCTGCGCTCGGAGAAACATGGCGCCTCGAACCACAGCAGGAATTCGTCGCGCCAGTTGCCCCAGGCGTTTTCGTCGAAGTCGAATTCCTCGTCGATGCGGCCTGTTATCGCGCAAGATACGCGCCGACGACCTGCTTGCCGTTCCAGTATGCGACGGCCACATCGGTGAGATCGGCCGTGGTGCCGCGCGGCAGATCGCGCAGCAGCATCGCGACGTGCGCCTTGAGCGATGCGCTGCCCGTATCGATCGCGCATCCGTCAGCCGAACGCGCCTTTGTTCAAATCCTGCTCGAATTCCGTGGTCCAGTGTGTGCCGTGGCCCACGCGATACTCACGCTCCTTGCGTGTCGATTGCCGCACGATGCCCTGCAGCGGATACACATCGTCCACGATGTCCGAGGTATCCGCTTCCTGCACAAGAAAATCGTTCGCCTCCAGCCGGCGGCGCGCGAGAATCGCGAGAAAATCCGCTTTTTCATCCGGTGCGATCACTGACATGGCGGCCTCCGATTTCGAGCGCATCATCCAAAGTAGCACAAGCGTGGAGGAATGGTGGCGCTATCGCACGGCGGGCGTTTCTTGCCAGCGGCCGGCCATTAATATGACCGTCATGTCGATGACGCGGAGCCACCATGAAACGATCGGTTATCGCGGCGCTGTGCGTCGTCTCGGCGACGGCTCATGTAGGCGAGGCGCCCTGCGGCGCGCTCGGAAGCGCATCGGGCGCGCCGTTTGCCCTCAAGGAAGGCGAACGCATGGAATTCAGGCATGCGGGGAAAACGACGCACGGCACGCTGCATGTCTACAAGGACGTGCAGGTGTATCGCGTGTACTGGCAGCAGGATGGCGGCGACGAGCAGTACGTGCTCGCGAATGCCGGAGAAAACAGCGTGAGGCTCGCCGCCACGTCGCCGCGTGGCGTGAAAGTGGACGCGGGACCGGGCGCGCTGCCTGAGCAACAGGTGCTGTCCTGTCCCACGTTGTGACGCGCTTTTACTTCGCGAGCACCTTGCCGATCGCATCGGCGACGATTTGCACGTTGCTGTCGTTGAGACCGGCAACGCACATGCGGCCGGAACGCAGGATATACACGCCGTATTCTTCTTTCAGAGGCTCGGCCTGATCCGCAACCAGCCCCGTGTACGTGAACATGCCGCGCTGCTTAATATACCGCGTGAGCATTTCGCCGCGTACGTGGTCTTTCAGGCTGTCGTGGATCGCCTGACGCATGCGCGCGATGCGCTGGCACATCGACGCCAGTTCCTGTTCCCACGACTGCTTCAGTTCCGGCGTGTTCAGTACCTTGGTGACGATCTTTGCGCCGTGCGTCGGCGGATTGCTGTAATTCGCGCGCACCGCGCTCGTCAACTGGCCGAGCACGCGGTCGGCTTCGGCCGAGTCGTCGCAGATCACGTGCAGGCTGCCGCAACGCTCGCCATACAGCGAGAAATTCTTCGAGAACGAATTGGCGACGAACGCCGGGACGCCGCGCCGGGCAAGTTCGCGCACGGCGAACGCGTCATCGTCGAGGCCCGAGCCGAAGCCCTGATACGCCATATCGACGAACGGCAGCAGATCGCGCTTTTGCAGCACGTCGATCAGCTTGACCCATTGCGCTTCGTCCAGATCGACGCCGGTCGGGTTGTGGCAGCACGCGTGCAGCAGCACGACGCTCTTCGCCGGCAACGTGTCGATGCCCTCGAGCAGCGCGTCGAACAGCAGGCCGCCGGTGGCTTCGTCGTAGTACGGATACGTGTTCACCTCGAAGCCCGCGCGCTCGAAAATGAAACGATGGTTTTCCCACGTCGGATCGCTCACCCACACTTTCGCCTGTGGGAAATAGCGCTTGATGAAGTCGGCGCCGACCTTGAGCGCGCCCGAGCCGCCCAGCGTCTGCACGCTGGCGATGCGGCCATCGGCGCGCGCCGCGCTGTCGTTGCCGAAGACGAGGCCTTGCACGGCGTCGCGATAATGCGCGAAACCGGCCATCGGCAGATAGGGCTTCGGGCCCAGGTCTTTCAGGATGGACAGTTCGGCTTCGCGTACCGCCTGCACCACGGGCAGACGGCCTTCGTCGTCGAAGTAAATGCCGATGCTCAGATTGACCTTTTTGGTGCGCGGGTCCTTCTGGAAGTTTTCGTTCAGCGACAGGATCGGGTCGCCGGGATAGGTATCGATATGTTCGAACATGGTGTGAAAGTCAGGATCGTCGTGAAGGCGCGCGAGGGCGTCAAACCGCGTCAGCGTGCGCGCCGAGTTTTGAGATAGTAGCCGATTCCCAGCGCTGCGAGCCAGACCGGGATGAGCAGTGCCGACAGCCGCAGCCCCGGCGTTTCGTAGGTGATCCACACGATGAGCGCGACAAAGGCGAGGCACAAGTAGTTCGTCAGCGGGTAACCGAAGCTCCGGAAAGCGGTTTTCCCGCCGCGCGCCCGCTTCTCGCGCCGGAACTTGAGATGGATGATGCTGATCATCGCCCAGTTGATGATGAGCGATGATACCGCGAGCGTCATCAGCAGTTCGAAGGCGCGGCCGGGGATGAAGTAGTTGATCAGCACGCACACCGCCGTGGCCAGCGCCGAGACGTCGAGCGCGATGAGCGGAATACGGCGCGCGTTCACCCGCGCGAAGGCGCGCGGCGCGTTGCCCTGCTGCGCAAGGCCATACAGCATGCGGCTGTTCGCATACACGCCGCTGTTATAGACCGAGAGCGCCGCTGTCAGCACGATTACGTTGAGCACGTTGGCAACCAGCGTGCTGTTCATCTCGCGGAAAATCAGCACGAACGGACTGCCGCCCGTTGCGACCTTGTCGCAGGGAAAAAGCGACAGCAGCACGCCGAGTGCGCCGATATAGAAAATGAGAATGGGTAGATGACCTGATTGGTCGCGCGGGGAATGCTGCGCGACGGGTCTTCAGCCTCTGCCCCTGTGATGCCCACGAGCTCGAGCCCGCCGAACGAAAACATGATGACGGCCATCGACATCACCAGTCCGTTCACGCCGTAAGGGAAAAAGCCCCATGCTGCCAAAGGTTGGTCACGCTCGCCTGCGGCCCCGCGTGGCCGGAGAGCAGGAGCCAGCCGCCGAACGCGATCATGCCAAGAATGGCCACGACCTTGACGATGGCGAACCAGAATTCCAGTTTGCCGTAGGACTTCAGGCTCGTCAGGTTGATCGCGTTGACGAGCGCGAAGCACGCGAGCGCTGACACCCAGGTCGGCAGTCACGGCCACCAGTACTGCATGTAGATGCCGACCGCCGAGAGCTCCGCCATGCTGACGAGGATGTACACGGCCCAAGTAATTCCAGCCCGAGACGAAGCCCGCCGCACGGCCCCAGTATCTGGCTGCGAAGTGACTGAAGGAGCCGGCGACCGGCTCGTCGACGATCATCTCGCCTAGTTGCCGCATGATAAAGAACGCCATCAGCTCGGCGATGCCGTAGCTGAGCAGCACGGACGGTCCGATGAGTTTGATGGTCTGCGCGACGCCGAGAAACAGCCCCGTGCCGATTACCCCGCCGAGCGCGATCAACTGGATGCACCGGCTTTTCAATCCGCGGTGGAGTGTGTTGTTCCTGTCGTAGAAATCGTGCGTGCTGCGTGACGCGTCGTTGGTGTTGCCTGAAGCCATGCCTTTACCTGCCGAGACTGCGAGAAAACCCTGATCCATAAACCCGACGATTTTCGCCAAACGTTTGCAAGCGGACCGCGAAGCGTTGCCTATTGTCAGCGCGCGCGACGGGCTTCAAAATCTGCGCATCACGGAAGCCATCGTCGAGGCCGCGAGAAGCAGCGGTATCGTCGAGACGGCCTGAACGCTTTCCCACACAAGGACACACCATGGCAAAGATCCTGACGCTGCACGGCGTCAACCTCAATATGTTCGGCAAGCGCGACCCCAAGCAATACGGCACGGCCACGCTCGCGCAGATCGACGAGCAGATGACCGCGCTCGGGTGCGAACTGAGCGTGGAGGTGGAGTGCTACCAGACCAATCTCGAAGGCGAGATGTGCAGCCGCATCCACAAGGCGTTCGAGGAAAAGGTCGATGCGGTCGTCATCAACGCGGGCGCGTGGACGCATTACAGCTACGCCATTCGTGATGCGCTGGCCATTCTGACGGTGCCGGTGATCGAGGTGCACATGTCGCATGTGCACGCCCGGGAGGAGTTTCGCCACAAGTCGGTGTTCGCTGAAATTGCGAAAGGACAGATTTCCGGCTTCAGCGTGGACAGCTATTTGTTGGGATTGCGCGCCGCCGTGGCGGCGATCAAATAAGGTTTCGGGATCACGTGCGAGCGACGGAAGGCGTCGCTCGCGCGGCTTACGCCGTCCGGCTGTACTCATCGACCTTGGCGAGACCCGGCTCGGCGTTACGGACCGGCGCCGGCTGAAGGTCGCGCGCCGTCGCGCTCCGGATGAAGAACACCGCACAAGCCGCGCAGATAGCCCAAACTCTTCGAAGCTAGAACGGGTCAGACGTGTGAAGCGGGCATGCCGAACAATCGGGCAATCAGGTCTTGCGCGATGGCGTTTTACTGGTGAATCGACGCGCTGTCTTGTGCGCGGTTGCCGCTGTCGGGGTCGGCGCGCAGCGTACCGGCCAGCTGCATGATGTTGTCCGACACGGCTTGCAGCAAGCGCATCAGGTCGGCCTGGCGTTTCCTTCCATCGTCTGGAACATGTACATGTCGAACTCCCCGTGTGTTGTGTATGGGATGAATTCTGCGGTCGCGACGTCGAATTCATCTGCCGATAAACACCTATTTCCGGCCTCATATCGTTTGCTCACACGTTTGTGACGCGTCATGTAACCGTATCGGCCACGTCTGGCGGGGCTTCGCGGCATCCGGCGAACGGTGAGGCGGTAAAATCCCGTGTTTTCCCCAAGCGATGAAAAGCGGCGATCGAGCGCCGTCGAGTCAACGTTCGGACGAAAAAGCAACGTTTTTCCGCGCACAACCCGGCCGAAATGCTCCATCTGATGCGCGAGCGGGTCGTCACGCTCCACTTCCGCGATGCTTTCGTCAAATGGCTTCCACCTCGAGCGGTCGATGGCGGCGGCATACGTCTTGAGCCGCATAGTCGGCATCGACAGCGAACCGAAAGTGTCGGCGATCACGTAACAGTCTTCGTCGGGGTAACTCGGATACGCCTTTTCTCCTGCGACGTTTGTTCCCAGTTTCGCGCGCACGCCACCGTGTCCGACAGCATGAAGGTGCCGAGCGCGCCGCTCGCGAAACGCAGGTTGATCGCAACGGTGTCTTCGAATGCAAAACCGCGCGTGGCGTGTGACGCGAACGCCTGCACCGCGAAGATATCGCCGCACAGCATGCGCAGATTGTGCACTTCGTGAATCATGTTGAGCAGGATCGGGCCGCCGTCCGGCTCGCGATGCCAGGGCGCGTCGGCGTAATAGTGGTCGGGCTTGAAGAAGACCGCGCTGTCCATCACCACGACGAGCTTGCCGAGCCGGCTCTCATCAATTACCTGTTTGGCGCGCGCCATGATCGGACTGTGCGCGCGATGATGGCCGATCAACATCGGCACGCCCGATGCTTCGACCGCGTCTGCAAGCGCGCGGGCTTCGGTCACTGTCGGCGCGATGGGTTTTTCCAGCAGCATCGGGATACGCGCATCGAGACAGAACCGCGCTTGCTCGATATGCAACTGATTCGGCGTCGCTAGCACGATGCCGTCAGGCCGATCCTTCGCGATCAGCTCGTCGAGCGTCCGGTAGAGCGGCACGACCGCTCGAGCCGCAATCTCGCTCGCCGCTGGCGCGGGATCGACGATCGCCGCGAGTGTGCACGTCGCGCTGTGCTGCGCGACATTCAGGTGGGCTTGTCCAATGTAGTCCGCATCTGCCACCGCGATACGAGTCTTGCCGGATTGCGTCTCCATCATTCTGATCGTCTCCTCGCCGGATGATGCTTTCCGCGCATGCGGCGCGAGTCGCAAAGTCATGTCTGGACGAGACAGTACTATGCGTCCCGCGAAACAAAATCCGGCGGTAAAGCAAATCAGAATGCCCGATTAGCGCACAATCGCGACGATTCGCGGGATGCGAAGGCGGTGGGACGGGGCGCGGCCTCAAGCCAGCCCGGTTCGAGCCGCATACTTGAGGAGATCGACGTGATTTTCGACATGCAGTTTGCGCATGGCCGGGCGCTTCTGCGTGGCGACCATAGGCACCGACCGGTTCAGCGTGCGAGCGATCTCAGTCACCGACAAGCCTTGCGTAAACAGCCTGGCCACCTCGAGTTCGCGTGGCGAAAGCGGGGCTGTTCCCGCGCGAGATCCTTCGTGGTCGAACCTTCCCTGGCAAGACGCATCTGGATCTTCGGCGATACAATCATCTCTTTGCCGATCAGCGCACGCATGCTGATTTGCGCCAACTCGCTGGCGGGCTCTTCCTTGCTGACGATAGCGGCGACGCCCAGTTTGCCCAGTTCGTGGAACATCCCGCCACTGGTCATCATGGTAACCACCACTAGGGGAATGTCGGGATGCGAGCGACGCAGTTTGCTCACCAATCTCAAGCCGTTGAGTTCCACGTCCTCTTCGCCTTGCATCACCAGATCGGTAATGACGAGATCGACTGATTCCTTTTCCAACACGCGAATCAATTCCTCGCCGGAATTCACCGCCGCGACAACCTCATACCCGGGAAGCTTGGAGAACTGGTCCGAGATGCTCAGAACGACGCGAATCGTGCGTGTCCGTCCATTCATGAGCACACCGTAATGCACATTTCCGTGCTTTGCATCTGAAACTGCAACAGACGAACTGGCCGGGTTTTCAACGTGCCCCCGTTTAAATGCCGATCTCGAAATAAGTGTAGGTCACGTCTGATGGTATGGAAAGAAGCGACACATACACGGCTTCGTGCGCGCCATTTTCGCGCTCGGTTGCGATTCAAGCCGCACCTTTGTGATATTTTATTTTGAAATGTTGAAGAGAATCGAACAATAAAAAAATCGAACAATAAAAATATTGTGTAACTTTGCTCACATGGGCCGAATCCGCAAGTTTGGTTTTCCGGTACGGCGGCGCCCCTTGCGTGGAGCAAGCCTAGGGCAATGCTGATTAAGTCCACCACTAGTGCTTGTCAGGTGTTATAGAGCGCACGTGCAAGGAGAAAGGCAAACGACGATGAAGCAGCAGACCCTGGCGATGGCCGCGGATCAAGGTGCGGGGTTCGAGACTTGCCGCAAACGCACGCGACGCGACGAGTTGCTTGACACGATGAACACGATCGAGATTCGCCTCGAGCAGCGCCGTGGACGTCGGCGCG
>LFLF01000150.1 GCA_001184395.1 Candidatus Paraburkholderia calva
TTGCTTATGGTGGATGGTTTTGTTGTTCGCTGGTTTCCGACTTCGACAATCAGATTCTCAGCTGAAACCACCACCGCCTTCAATTTCCTGCCTCAACTACCCCATACACCACTTCCGACTTTAGCTCGCGCAGACCTTGCGCCTGATGCGTCTCCAGCATGCCGAGCGTCACGCACGTTTCGAGGCCCATCGCCTTCACGCTGCGAATCATGTCCTTGATCGGCTCCAGATGACGATCCTTCGGATTGCGCCACGCCGCGCCCATGCAGAACCGCGTCGCGCCATTGGCCTTCTCGATTTCGGCGGCCTTCAGCACCGCGTCGACCTCCATCAGCTTGTCGGCCTTCAGGCCCGTGTCGTGATGCACCGACTGCGGACAATACGCGCAATCTTCCTTGCAGCCGCCGGCCGCGTTCGGATCGAAATGCTCGCGCTGCACAGTCTGCGCGCGGTAAAGCAGATCATTGAACGGCAACTCGTACAGCGCGACGATATCGGCGACGCGCCAGCGCTGTTTCATTGCGGTATCGGGCATGGAAAGAGTCTGGTTCATGGGGAAATCCTTTGGATGAAACGAAACCGTTTAGCGAATCTGCTCGAGCAGCGCGCGTGTCGAGATGATCGGCGGCGCGCGCGGCATCGGCGGGGGCGAAATGCGGGATCACGCCGAGCAACGGCGCGGGCAGCCATTGCTTCAGCGTGGCGATGTTTTCTTTGGGGTAGAGCATGTCCGGATCGACGCGATTGGAGACCCATCCGGCAAGCCGAAGTCCGCGCGCGGCAATGGCTTCTGCCGTCAGTAACGCATGGCTGATGCAGCCGAGCCGCATGCCGACCACGAGCACCACTGGCAGCCCGACCGCGATGGCAAGATCGGCTGTGTCGTGAGCGTCGTCGAGCGGCACGCGAAAGCCGCCCACGCCTTAGACCACGACGATATCCGCCTGCGTCAGCGCGAATCGATGCGCTTCGACGATCCGCCCAATCTCCAGCGCAATGCCTTCACGCGCCGCCGCGATATGCGGAGCGATCGGCTCGCGCATCATGAAGGGCGTGCGGATTGCATTGGGCAGCGCGACGTTCGCGGTGGCATCCAGTTGATCGGCGGCGTCGTTGTGCAGCACGCCGTCGCGCTCGGTGGCGCCCGAGGCAATCGGCTTCATCGCGACGGCGCGCAATCCCGCGCGCACGAAGCCGTGCAGCAAGCCGGATGAGACTAAGGACTTGCCGATTTTCGTATCGGTGCCGGCGACGAATAGCGAGAGTGCGGTCATAGCATGTTCAAGGCGCGCGAGATCGTCCTCGCTGTGCGCGGCGGACAACGAGACGCGCAAACGCGACGTGCCGGTCGGTACGGTCGGCGGACGGATCGCCGGCACCCACAGGCCGTGCCGGTCGAGCGCGGCGGCAATCGCCAGCGTTTCGTCGTTGCCGCCGATCACGAGCGGCTGCATGACCGTATGCGAATCGACGGGCAGCAAGCGCGTGCGTTTGAGCATGGCGCGCGTGGTGTCGATGAGGGAGGTGAGATGCGCGCGTCGCGCGTCGCCTTCGTCGCTCGCGATGATCCACACGCTCGCCGACACTGCATGCGCCACAGCAGGCGCGAACGCAGTCGTGAAGATGTACGGACGCGCGCGCTGAATCAGCCATTCGACGACGGTCGCGTGCGCCGCGACGAACGCGCCCGACACGCCCGCCACCTTGCCGAGCGTGCCGACGTAGACGAGATGTTTCGAGCGCAGCGCGTACTGCGCGAGCGCGCCGCGTCCTTGCGGCCCGAGCACGCCGAAACCGTGCGCGTCATCGACGACGAGCCACGCGCCGTACTTTTCCGCGAGTTCTACCAGACGCGCGAACGGCGCAATATCGCCGTCCATGCTGAACACCGTGTCGGTGACGATGAGTCTGGTCGTGGCATTGTCACGCGAGGCGTCGAGCGCTTCCGTGTCGGCGTGCTGATAAATCTGCGTTTGCGCGCGCGAAAGCCGCACGCCGTCGACCAGGGACGCGTGATTCAACGCATCCGAGAAGACGATCGTGCCGCGTCCGGCGAGCGCCGTCAGCACGGCGAGATTCGCCATGTAGTCGGTGCTGAAATAAAGCGCGCGCGGATCGTCGACGAAACCGCCTGAAAAAGCCGCGAGCTCGTCTTCGAGTGCCGCGTGCGCACGAATGACCGCCCCAGCAGATGCGAGCTGCTGCTGCCCGCGCCTTACAGCGACGCGCCTTCCGCCAGCGCTGCGCGAATGCTTTTGTGCGCGGCGAGGCCAAGGTAGTCGTTGCTCGCGAAGCCGACGATCGCCCGGCCATCTACGTTCAGATGTGCCGAACACGCGCCGTCGATTGTCTTGCGGCGGCGCATGCCGCGCGCGTCGAGATCGGCGAGGCCTTCGTTCAACGGGTCGTAAAGCGCCTGCGATGTGTCCGTCGGCTTCATTCGACGCGCTCCGCCAGTGTGGCGTCCAGCTTGTCGCGCGTGCGTTGCGCGAGAAGCAGCAGTTCGTCGTCGCTCAGCACGTAGGGCGGCATCATGTAGACGGACGAGCCGATGCGCCGCATCAACAATTCGCGTTGCAGCGCGTTGGCAAAAAAAGCGGCGTGAGAACGTGCGCTTCGCTTCCTCATGATCGACGTCGAACGCGAAGATCGTGCCGCGCTCGCGCAGGTTCCTCACGTGCTTGTGCTTCGTCAGCGGCTGCAATGCCTCACGCAAGAGCGCGGCCTTGCGCCTGTTCTCGGCGAGCACGTTCGCGCTGTCGAAGAGGGCGAGCGTGGCCAGCGCCGCGCGGCACGCGAGCGGATTGCCGGTGTACGAATGCGAGTGCAGGAAGCCGCGCGTGACGTCGTCGTAGAAGGCGCCGTAGATTTCGTCGCGCGTGAGCACGATCGACAACGGCAGATAGCCGCCGCTGATGCCCTTCGACGGGCACAGGAAATCGGGCCATACGTCCGCCTGCTCGCATGCGAAGAAGGTGCCGGTGCGGCCGCAGCCGACGGCGATTTCATCGGCAGTCAGATGCACGTCGAACTCGTCGCACAGCGCGCGGAGGCGCGTGAGGTACGACGCGTCGTAAATCGCCATGCCGGTTGCGCACTGCACGAGCAGCTGGACGATCACGGTGGCAAGGCTCGACGCGCGTTGTTCGAACAGCGCGCGCATCGCGCCGATGGCTGCATCGACATCGGCCACGGCGGGCGACGTGACCACATGCGCGTTGCGGATCAGCGGATCGTAAGCGTCCTTGAAAATGGCGACGTCCGTCACGCCGAGCGCGCCGATGGTTTCGCCGTAGTAGCTGTTCGCGAGGCATACGAATTCGCGCTTGTCCGCGCGGTTGCCGTTGCGCCAGAAATGAAAGCTCATCTTCAGCGCGATCTCAACTGCCGACACGCCGTCCGACCCGAAAAAGGCGTGGCGAGCGTGCGCTGCCTAAGTGCGGACAGGCGTTCCGCCAGTTCGACGGCGGGCGCATGCATACAGCCCGCGAGCATTGCGTGTTCGAGCGTGTCGAGCTGATCTTTCAGCGCGCGGTTGATGTCGTCGTTGGCATGGCCGAAGAGATTGACCCACCACGAACTGATCGAGTCGAGATAGCGGCTGCCGGCGGAATCTTAGAGCCACGCGCCCTTGCCGCGCGATGGGCACGAGCGGCATGCGCTCGTGGTGCTTCATTTGGGTGCACGGATGCCACACGGCGGCGAGCGAGCGCGCGACCCAGTCTTGATTGGCTTCTTTGTTCAAAAAAAAACGGCTCCCAGGCCCGCACGCACAGCGGGCCGGATATCGGGAGGCGTCGGACGCCTGCTTCGTCAGAGAGTTACGGTAGATGGCTGCGCGAGTCAATTATCGCCAAAAGAGGCGCGCGCTTCGTGTTTCGGCCGGGTTTTGCGTCGTGCGAGTATGCGCATCGGAAAGGCGAAAAATGCTATGGCGGCTAACTTCGCGCAAGAAGACTCGATATCGAACCAAGATGCGAAAACGCCGGCACGAGGCCGGCGTTTCGAAATTTTGCGAAGAAACGCGGGATCAGCGCGATGCGGTTTGTTGCGTTTGGCTGGCGCCATCGTTCCAGACGACGCGTTTATCCACCGCGTACAAATGGCACGGATCACTACTCTGCTTCTGGCAACTGGCGATAGCGACCGACATCGGATCGTCGCCGCCTTCTGCCCACGACCACACGCCGAATCGGACACGGCGAACGCGCGGCTCGAATTCTGACTCAGAAAGTTGCGATACCCTTCGCGGCCGTCTTCATCGATGAAAGGCACCGCTTCACCGAGTCGAGGCTCGCGAAATCCGTGGCCTTCGGCAGGCTCGGCTCCGACACCTGATACTGCACTGCAGTCGGCATGCCGATCTGCGTGAGGAATGCCTTCACATGCGGCCACCAGACCTGCACGCCGTCGCGATCGCCGACGAGACGATGCGCATCGTTCTTGTAATCGCCGAAGTCGACCATATTGGCGCGTGCGCCGTGCGACGTGAACGCAGTGTACATGCGCGAGGCGAGATCGCCCTGCCATACCGAGTCATTGTCGCCATACAGCCCCAGCGATGGCAAGCGCACATTCTGGCCGTAGTCGCCGACGAGATTCTTTTGCCAGCTTTCGCATTCGGCCTGACGCAGGCCGCCCGAGAAATTGATGAGACCGCACACGCCAGGCCCCGACACAGCATCGCGCGCGCCGTAGGCGATCGTGGTCAGGCCACCGTGCGAAGTTCCCGCGGCGACGATAAGCGTCTTGTCGACGTAGGACTGCTCGCTCATCATGTACGAAACGGTCGCGGCAACGTCTTCCGCTTGCGCGAAGCCATTGGCTTCGACATCGCAACCGTGGCGGCTTACTGGCTGCCCGAACCCGCGAAACCGCGGCGGTTCGGCACGACCACCACATAACCGTGGCGCACGAATTCACGCGCGAGCGCGACCGGACGATTGCGCGGTTGCGCGGGGCGTATGGCGTTTGATCTCCAGGCCGAGCCAGCACGTGCTCGTATCGGACACGTCGAGGTCGGGCGGGTAGGTGGCCGGGTCCCACATCGCACGCAGATATGCGGTGTTGCCGAGCACGTAGGCGGTGTAGCGCGAACGCATCATTTCCATTGCATTGGCGGCAAACGCGCCGCCTTCGATGAAGCGGCTGCAGCACGCCCCGTAACGCGGTGCTTTCGCGTTCGGGCGCTTGAGCGGCGATGCGCCCCCGCAGTGGCATTCGGCGTCCCGCGGCTTCATACGTCGACACCCGGCATCTCGACGTGGCGCGGTTGCGCGCGCACGCGTTCCAGCCACGCGCGGATACCCGGATAGCCGGACAGATCGAGACCGGCTTCATCGGCGACATGGGTGTAGGCGTACAGCGCGATATCCGCGACGGTATAGCGCTCGCCGCCGAAGAACGTGTGCGTGGCCAGATGCCGTTCCATCACATCGAGCGCGCGATACGATCCGGCGGTCTTGTCGGGCAGACGCGGGTCGTCGTCGCGCTTCAGAAATTGCCGGATGAAACGGGCGACCGCCACGTACGGCTCGTGGCTGTATTGCTCGAAGAACATCCATTGCAGCATTTGCGCGCGCTACAGACGATCGTCGGGCAACAACGGCGAGATAACAGACAATGGCGTCGGACTCCGACAGCACCGTTTCATCGTCGATGACGAGCACCGGCACCTTGCCGTTCGGATTGAGCTTGAGGAAGGCATCGGTGCGCGTGGCGCCGTTCATCATGTCGACCTCGTGCCACATACGTAGGGCAGATTCAACTGTTCGAGCACGAACCGCACCTTATAGTAATTGCCCGACGGTGACACGCCATAAACCTGATAAGTCACGTTCCTTCCTTTTGATATGGATGACACGGCACTTCACCAATCCAGCCTGGTGCCGTCGTACTGGACGAAGCTGCCGTTGAATTCCTCGCGCATCGCACCGGCTTCGGCGATCACGCCGCGCATGCCTGACACACTGTGCATCACATCGATCGCGGCCGACGAGCCGCCCATTTCAGTGCGCACCCAGCCCGGATGCAGCGCGATGCACGCCGAATGGCGCGATTCGAGCGATGCCGTCTTCAACGCGCAATTAACCGCGGCCTTGCTCGTGCAATACAGCCAGCCGGTCGTGCCGCTCGCCTCGCCGATGCTGCCCATCTTGCTCGACACGAGGGCGAGAACGCCGCGCGCGGCATCGGTGAGCGGGAGCAACACGGGAAGGAGTTGCATGGGACCGAACACGTTGGTGTGCATCAGGTGATCGAAGTCTTCGCGGCTGATGGTTTCGATGCCCTCGGTACGTGGCCCGAACACGCCCGACGCGACGATAACGACATCGAGCTTTTCCTCGTCGAGCTGCCAGGCGAGCGAGGCGATCTGCTCGGGCTGGGTGACATCGACGGAGAAGGTTTGCGCGCCTATCGCGTCGAGCGCGGAGAGCGAAGTCTTGTCGCGCGCAGTGGCGAGCACGCGCCAGCCGTCGCGACAGTAAGCCCGCGCGAACTCGTGGCCGATGCCGCGCGAGGCGCCGACGATCAATACCGTTTTCATGGGGTGCGTTCCGGTGGGAGTAGGTAGAGGTGACTATACGCGAGGCGGGAGACTTGCCCCGCCTTCGTAGACGACGCGACCTCTACGTGAAGTTGAAGTGTGGTTTCGCCTACTCCGATTGAATGACTGGAAATCGATTCGGAATACGATAGATAGAGTTACATCTGTCGAATCTGAACGTCAGGAGTGGAAGATGGCCGATCTTATAGTGCGGAATGTTGACGATAGTCTGGTACAACAGCTCAATGAGTTAGCCGGATTATTTTTTCTAAGTCCCGAGGATTACCACCGGGAAACCCTACAGCGCGCCTTGGAAAAGACCGAGAACCGGAGTTTCATAGAGCATTTAATGCGCATGCCGAACGTGGGCGACGATGAAGACTTCGCGCGAGTTTGACGACACCGGGAGCGCATATGTACCTCGCGGACACGAACGTCATCAGTGAGCGCAGGAAAGACCAACGCGCGAACAAGGGAGTACATGCGTTTTTCCGCCAGGCGGATGACGAAAATCGCAAGATCCATCTATCCGTTATTGCTATCGCAGAGGTTCGGCGAAGCATCGATCTGGCGCGATACAAGGGTGACGAAAAGCAAGCCTTCGCCCACACCCACAACTGCATGAGTTGCCACTCGATTACGAGAGACTCGCTAGGCCCATCATTCAAACGAGTCGCGCAACGATATGCGCAAACCGAGCGCGCGAATACGCTGTTGGCCCGCAGAATCGCCGAGGGCGGCGTGGGCAACTGGGACGTAGTGCCGATGCCCGCAAACACCCAGATCACGCATGATTAGGCACGGGCCCTCGCCGACTGGATCCTGTCGCTGCACTAAACAAAGCGAAAGCAGAGACCGACGTTCAACCTTCCCGCTGCCACCGCAACTCCTGGCCTCGCCAACCCAGGTCCGCATCCGGCTTTCGAGCGCCGTGGTCAACTCGTTGGCCAGTTCCTGCACGATTCGAGTCGAATGCTCGCGCAGCAGTTCTTCGCAGTGCGCCTCGATGACCGCCCGTCCATCGCCGGTCAGAAACTGCGTCACGCGGCCCCGCACGCGTTCGGCGACGCACGTCGAATCGTAATCGACGACCACTGGATTTACCGCCGAAGGCTCGACCGTACCTTCGGCCGAAGCAGAACGCGCGTAAGCCGGTTTGCCGGGCACGACGACATCGGTCAAAACGGGAATGGACTGATCAAAGGAATCAGGCGTTTTGGTCATGAACTGGATCTCCTGTGCGGCGTAAAGGCGTCGGGCAAAGCCGTCTCCATCATCAGACTAGCGCCACGTGCGCCCGCACTCTCTTCGCTTACGCGCCTTGCTTGTGCGTCTCTATGGAATAGCCACGGTCGCGATAGAAACGAAACCGCTCGCGTCCCGCCGACAATTCCTCTTCACCGTTGCCGACGATCTCGATCAGCCGCTCGAACCGCGTGAACTGCGCGGGCACCGGCGCACCCAGATTCACCAATACCTGATGATGCGGCACATCATCGAGATTCGAGGCCAGCACGACCGGCGTGTTCTGCGCGAGCGGACTCTTCGCCATGCAGTGCGGCACGAACTCGAGCGGCACGAAGGTCCACAACTGCTCGTCGAACGCGGCCAGACGTCGCGCTTCGGCAAACACGACCAGCGCACGCCCGCTCGCATACGCCTTGCGCGTGAGGCGGCAGGCATAAGCGAGCGGATCGCCGACGTTCGTATGAAAGTCGATACGCGTCATGCGTGCATCACACGCCGACGCGGGTCGATCAGGAACTGCGCGAGCATCGGCACCGGACGGCCCGTCGCGCCCTTCGCGGCCCCGCTCTTCCAGGCAGTGCCGGCGATATCGAGGTGCGCCCACGGATACGGATACCCCGTCGCGAAGCGCGATAGGAAGCACGCCGCCGTCACGCTGCCCGCCGGACGGCCGCCGATATTGGCGAGGTCGGCGAAGTTCGACTTCAACAGGTCCTGATACCCGTCGTCGAGCGGCAGACGCCACGCCGGATCGACCGCTTCGCGCAATGCGTCGAGCAATTCGCCGGCGAGCGCATCGTCCTTCGAGAACAGGCCCATGTTGTGATGACCCAGCGCGATGATGCACGCGCCCGTCAGCGTCGCGATATCGACGACGGCGGCGGGTTTGAAGCGCTCCGCGTAGGTCAGCGCGTCACACAGAATCAGACGGCCTTCCGCGTCGGTATTAAGCACTTCGATGGTCGTGCCGTTCATCTCCGTGACGATATCGCCCGGCTTCACCGCATTGCCGGTAGGCATGTTCTCGCAGGTCGGGATCACGCCGATCACGTTCAGCTTCAGGCCCATTTCGGCGATCGCGCGGATCGTGCCGAACACGGAACCCGCGCCGCACATGTCGTATTTCATCTCGTCCATGGACTCGCCCGGCTTGATCGAAATGCCGCCGGTTACCGAACGTGATGCCCTTGCCGACCAGCACGATGGGCGCGTTCTTGCCCTTCGCCTTGGCGGCGTCGCCCGCGCCCTGATAGTGCATGACGATGAACTGCGGCGGCTCGACCGAACCCTTCACGACCGACAGGAACGAGCCCATGTTGAGTGCTTCGATCTGCTTCTGGCCGAGCTTCTTGGCGATCTGGCCGAGGTAGGTCGGCGTGCAGATGTTCTGCGGCAGATTGC
Source organism: Candidatus Paraburkholderia calva (assembly GCA_001184395.1). Taxonomy (GTDB): domain Bacteria; phylum Pseudomonadota; class Gammaproteobacteria; order Burkholderiales; family Burkholderiaceae; genus Caballeronia; species Caballeronia calva. The sequence goes on from LFLF01000150.1 coordinate 9,197, forward strand.
CGAGATCGCGCGTGAGGTCCATGCCGTTGGCGATCGCGACGCCCTGCTTCACGGCGACCTTGGCGGCTTTCTCGTTGGTGGAGTCGATGTTGAAGACGATCTTCTTGAGCGCGCGCGGCGTTGTCGGGCTTGCTCTTCATCTGCGTGAACTTGTAGGTCAGTTCGCGCAACGCGAGAATGGCGGCGGGCATGGCCCAGTCGCCGCTGCGTTCCAGGATCGGCAATTGCGCGAGCGTGAAGGTGGCTTGCGCGATCTTTGAGCCGAGAATCACGCGCCATGCGGCACGCACCGCTTCGCCGTAAGCTTTCTGGTTGAAGGCGTCCTGCTTGCCGAGCCCGACCAGCAGCACGCGCGACGCGCCGATGCCCGTCACTTTCGGTACCAGCAGCGTGGTGCCCACCCGGCCGCTCATGTCGCTGACCTTGGCGACATGCGAAATGAGGCCCTTGGTCGAGACATCCATGTCGCGTGCGGCGCCTGTCAGTGTCTGTGCTTCGAACACGCCAAGCACGATTACATCGGATTTATCCGTCAGGAAACCATTTGCCTCGCTCTTGCTCCAACCACAGGCTTTTATGCTAAAGTCCATCGTGCTTATCCTCGGATAAAATCTTGGCTGAAGTATGAAAGTCGCAATAATTATCCACTATTTTCCCGCGGCGGTCACAGACGCTCGGCGTGAGGGTAAGCAAACCGCTCTTCCCGTATGCCATGAGATGCGTGATCATTCCGTATTCCCGCCGGCTCTTAGGGCAATGCTGATTAAGTCCACCATTAGTTCCACCATTAGTGCTTGTCAGGTGTTATAGAGCGCACGTGCAAGGAGAAAGGCAAACGACGATGAAGCAGCAGACGCTGGCGATGGCCGCGGATCAAGGTGCGGGGTTCGAGACTTGCCGCAAGCG
>LFLF01000151.1 GCA_001184395.1 Candidatus Paraburkholderia calva
TCCGGCGCGAAGCTCGGACGACCCCCCTCGCGGCGCTCTCATACATCCGCGAAAAGACCGCGTCCATGCGAGTGAGCGCCTCGTTCAACCACAGCCGAATCGGTCGCAGCGGGTGATTGGCCGGAACCAAGTTATCCAGCGTGGTCATCATGAACATCAATTCGGTGTAGCCGTCCGCTCTGCGCATCGTTTCGGTCTCAGTGTCGTTCGATTCCTTGATTCAACGTTTGCCCCTCCCGGTTTGCCCCTCCCAATCAGATCACCCGCGTAAGATGACCCGCGTAGAGGGTATTTCAATAGCCGGCTAAAGAAATTGACCAGCACTTTCAGTAGTTGTTTACGTGGGCTACTCTACGCTGCGCCGACTGGCGTGATTGCTCCGCTTGCAAGCGACCCTGAGCAACGCTGCCCGGTCGCTGAAGACAGATGCAGTGTCTTGTTGGCTACAACCGCCTTGCAGCGAAGACCTAAGAAGCGTAGCGAGTCTGCACATTAAAGGAATGATTTGCCGCCGCAACCGCCAATAGATATCGCGTATCGAGCTGCCGAACTTAGAGGTCTGAGTTCGACTTTATTAGATCGTACGCGTCTCGAAACAACTCCCAGAGCGGGACGTCTAGCGCTTTAGAAATTGTCTCGAGCGTGTCGAAGTTAGGCGCGCGTACCACGCTCCAGCATGCTGACTTGGGAGATGTTGAGGTTGACTCGTTCGGCAAGGTTTGCTTGAGACATGTCCCGCACTCTACGTTCGGCGCTAACTGCGAGCCCGAAAACCCTTCTCAACCGCAGCATGCACGCCTTCAGAAAAATTTTTGGAACTATAAGTGTTTCGGCAAAAGGCACTTGCGTACAGGCCATAATCATACAAAACTTCACGTATTCGTGAAGTTTGGTGTCTTCGAGTGCATTTCTTTCGATTTCACCCACGTCTACGTGCGGGTGTAGTCCCATGCATCCCCTGACGACCGAGAAAGTTGAGGCCGTGACAGCTCCGATGTATTCCTCATCCGAGGGGGATGGGTAAATTGGCCTGCAGCACTCGGCACATTGATTTCAACGAGCGGCAGGAAGGTAGATCGATGGCGGAGGAGCATACGCGGGCGCAATTAAGCGCCTTCTGCGAGCAGAGAAGCTCTTGCGCGATTGCGTAGCAGCAGGGGCCTCGCCATCGACACGCGTCAGCGCCGCTTTTGACGCCGCCTATCTTGCTTGCATCGCAAGCGCGATTGAGTCCCCTTCAGTTGAACGCGATGCGCTGCATCCGGACCCGGATGTTGTAATGTTAGCGAGGGACAAACTCAGGCTGTCATTGGAACAGGTCGATTTCATCCTGAAATTGATGCAGTGGAGTACCTGTGCATACGGCGAGGATGTGCCTTGCGCGCCAGAAGACGCTTTCGCGCTCGCACGAGAGGTTGTCGGGCAAGCACGTCTGCTGCAACGAAACTCGAAACCAAAGTGAAGACAGCAGGAATAGCAGCACTTGAAGGTAATTCAGCCGAATACTCAAAGAATGAATATACTGGGTCGATGAGCAAGCCTAATCTAAGAACGTCGTTGATGAAGAGTTGATGGGACCAGTACACCTCGAATACGCACCTGAGACTACACGAACGATGATGGCGCGAGTGGACGCGTACGTCACAGTCGAAGTTGAAGGGGAACGCTACCGACTTTCGCCTCACGAGATGCCAGGCGAAATCGAGTGAGGCATCGATTTCATCCGGTGGCTCATCGCTCCCAGCTTCCACCGAATCAGCAGCCTGCCTGCAACGAAACGCGTCCACGCGCTGGTGGAAGTTGAGTCCGAGTTGATTCGAAAGACAAACCTTCATCCTTTTGAAGCGGAGGCGGTCGTCCGGGGCGTGTTGCACACGCTTGAGGATTACAGCGCGGATGAGATTGCGGCGATGCGAGCGTAGCGCTCGCTGATTGATTCATGAGTTAAGAGCGAAGGCGCTGTTCTTATCGCGCGCTACCTCGACCTGGTCAGAAACTATGGTCGCAAGAAGGATGAGACGGCATCCGAGCGGAATCCGAACGCTAAGCCAGTCGATTGGCAGTGGGGCCGCTTTCTCGACTGGTGATGCGCTGTACTGCCGAGCGGCGCGGTGCCGTGTTGGCAACGGCACGCGGCCTCTCACGATTCTCTCGCACGACTTGTTGAACGGAGAAGAGGTATGCGTATCAGGGAAAGGAATCTTGTGGTCACGTCACGGCCAGCGATCCCTTTTCTGAGAACGCTCCTCATACCAGGCGTTTCCTGGGCTTCAACCCAATGCCCCATCGAATTCGACTGGCGTTTGAGAGCAAATGGATGGACATCAACAAACTTGCGATGCGTCTATACGTATCAACCGACTTTGTCGTACGGCGAGCACTCCGATGCCAAGCCCTGCGGCCGGTCATTCAACATCAAAGGTTACGGTTCGTGCTCCGGGCTAAGGCAGAACCGTACGTGAATAGGAAGCGACTGGCACAACTAAGGGCTCTGCGCGAGTACAGCCGTATCTCACAAGAGCTATGCGATTGCTAGCTGAAGCAACCGGAGTTTCGAATGAAGGTCTCAACTCTAATTGATAAGCTGAGCGCGCTCGACCCGGATGCAGAAATACTGCTGCTGATATCCGGATGCGCCGACATTTCTGAAGCGGAAGAGCTGAGGCGAGTCGAGCCGTGACTGGCGCTGCGAAGTTCATTTTCGGGATGATGGGCAGTCCAAGTCTTATCGTGCGCCATCCGGTTTCGGCGCAACTTACGACTACGACGCGGAATACGACAAGACCGTCAACGAGACAGTGGTCTTGCTCGCTGGGGCCGACGTGAACCTCGATTACATGTTCAAGAGCGATTTTCAACCGGAAGTTCGCAAGCTGAGCCCAGAGTCGATTGAGCGGGAAACAGAGCGTCAGAAGCGAGCAATGCTTGAAGACGGCACGCTTATCTCGCGCGAACTTCTGCTTCGTCTTTTGCGCATAACCGCCGAAGAGCTTGACATCTTGGTAGCGCGGTGCCGCATCTTTGACATCTGCATCGACGGGATTCCGTACTATCCAAGCATTTTCACGAATCCGAAAATCAACCCGAGACGTCTACAGTCGGTCTCACGATTACTTCAACCGCAGAAAGCATCTTCGAGGCTCGAATTCCTCGGGGTTTGCCGCCCACTTGGGCCCATCCGTCCGCGTCCGCGCAGGCGCACTGCACTAATGCGGCAGCCGGATATCGAACTTGAAGGTGACCAGCCGCGCGATCAGGATGAACGCCGTCGAGATCAGCACGTTGTAGATCGTATCGACGTTCAGTTCGGCGAGGCCGAGATAAATCCAGCAGCCCGCGAATGCGCACACGGCGTACGGACGCGAATCGCGCAGGATCAGCGGAATCTCGTTGCACAGCACGTCGCGAATCACGCCGCCGAACACGCCGGTCACCACGCCCATCATCGTCGCGGTGAAGGCGGGCATTTGCGCGTCGAGCGTGATCGAGGTGCCCGACACGCTGAACAGCCCGAGGCCGATCGCGTCGGTGATGAGCAGCGCGCACTGGTCGAACAGGCGCGAGGTCACGCGCAGAAAGTACGGCGCGAAGATCGTCATCGCGAACACGACCAGCACGTAATCCTGATGCGTCACCCAGTAGAACGGCCGGCGCGACAGCAGCACGTCGCGCACCGTGCCGCCGCCGAATGCGGTCACGAGCGCCACGAAAAAAGCACCGACTGCATCGAGCCGGCGCTTTCTCGCTTCGATGAAGCCTGAAAACGCGTACGCGAAAATCGCGAGCGCCTCCATGATGGAAATGGCGAGGGTGAGTCTAGGATGCACGTTCGGATCCGGCTTTTCGCGGCTGAGTCTTGTCTTGCGGGTGATTATGATGCCGCGGCGTGCCGCCAGGCTGCAGCAGCACGAGCACCGCGCCCGCGCCGCCGTCGTGTGGACGCGCCTGACAGAACGCGATCACTTCTTCCTTCTGCACGAGCCACACGCGCACTTTGCCCTTGAGCACCGGCTCTTTGCCGATCGAGCCGAGTCCCTTGCCGTGAATGACGCGCAGGCAGCGCAGCCCGCGCTTCATGGCTTCGCAGATGAATTCCGCCAGCGCTTTGCGCACTTCGTGACGGCGCATGCCGTGCAGATCGAGCTGCGCCTGCACGATCCACGCGCCGCGCCGCAGCTTGCGCACGACTTCCTGACTCACGCTGGGGCGGTAATACGACAGCGTTTCGTCGATATCGAGCAGGCTTTCGGGATCGTATTCGTCGGAGAGCGCTTCCTGAAGCACCGCTTCCTCGTCGAGCCGGTTTTGCAACGGCAGGGGCGGCGTGCGCGTCATCGTCGTGCGCGGCGAGGTTTTCAGCCGTTCGACTTCGCCGATCGAGCGGCGGAACTCGTCTGCCTCGGCGACGGCTTCGCGCTCCGCCTGAGCGGCGGCCAGCCGTTCCACTTCGCGCTTCTCGGCATCGGCTTTCAGCGCGCGCTTGAGCGATGCGAGGCCCGCCAGTCCGTCACGCTTCACGGCATCGGCGACATCGGCGGCCCGGGGCGCTTCGGGCGCCGGCTCGCGGCACACCGGGGCACGGCGCACTTTCGGTTCGTTCGGGTGGGGATAATAGTTCTTCGGCCTCGTTCGAAATGGAATGACGCGGGAGAAAAGGTGTGACACGCGGCGTGCCGATTGTGCCACGCGTGCCACCTTTGCGACGGCCCTAAAACAAAACGGGCCGGCGGCGCGAACCGTGGCCCGTTGTGTCCGAATCGCTTACACGTGAAGCCGGGTGTGAGCCGCGGCGCGCGTCGACGCCGGGCGCGCGGTGTTCAACGATCAGCTTCGTGGCTCATCGAATGCGCAGTCGGCGTCTCGTCGATGGTTTCCAGATAGCGCTGCGCATCGAGCGCGGCCATGCAGCCCGTGCCCGCGCTGGTGATGGCCTGACGATACAGGTGATCCTGCACATCGCCCGCCGCGAACACGCCGGGGATGCTGGTTGCCGTCGCGTTGCCGCTGGTGCCGCCCTTCGTGATAATGTAGCCGTTCTTCATCTCGAGCTGGTTCACGAACAGATCGGTGTTTGGCTTGTGGCCGATCGCGACGAAAATGCCTTGCAGCTTGATGTCGGTCGTATCGCCGCTCTGCGTGTTCTTCACGCGCAGGTCGGTCACGCCGGAATCGTCGCCGAGGACTTCGTCGAGCACATGATTCCACTTGATCTCGACGACGCCTTCCTTCTCTTTCGAGAGCAGGCGGTCGATCAGGATCGGCTCGGCGCGGAACTTGTCGCGGCGGTGAATGACCGTCACCTTCTTGGCGATGCCCGCGAGATACAGCGCTTCTTCAACGGCCGTGTTGCCGCCACCGATCACCGCAACTTTGCCGTTGCGATAGAAGAAACCGTCGCAGGTGGCGCAGGCCGACACGCCTTTACCCATGAACGCTTCTTCCGACGGCATGCCGAGATACTGCGCCGATGCGCCCGTCGCGATGATGAGCGAGTCGCAAGTGTATTCGCCGGAGTCGCCGATCAGACGCAGCGGCTTTTCGTTCAGTTTCGCCGTGTGGATGTGATCGAACACGATTTCCGTGTTGAAGCGGCACGCGTGTTCCTCTAAGCGCTGCATGAGTTCCGGGCCTTGTACACCCGACGGATCGGCGGGCCAGTTTTCGACGTCGGTGGTGGTCATCAGTTGGCCGCCTTGCGCGAGGCCGGTGATGAGCAGCGGCGACAGGTTCGCGCGCGCGGCGTAGACGGCGGCCGAGTAGCCGGCGGGGCCGGAACCGAGAATCAGCACTTTGGCGTGTTTGGGCGATGACATGGCGATCTTCCGTATTTGTTAGTCGATGCGGAGGCGCGCGGTGAAGCGCAGTCGTGCTTGCAACGCAGCAATATCGACGCCAGCGGTGGGTAGTCGACGTGCATCCGACGTGCACTCGGCGTTCAGTCGATGGCGGCGAAGCAGCAAGCGCCTCCAGTGCATCGTAGTTTGATGCAAACCGTCGATTATAAAGGCCGATGGAAAAGCCTTCCGAATGAACCTTTCAATCACCGTGATAGCAGTCTGCATGCGCATCGGCTGCATAAAAACGCCATTCCCCGCATTGCGCGCAAGTGTGATGCGTGATGCGCGCGTGACGAGTGTGCGCGTGACGAGTGTTACAGGTTGCAAGCGTCGCGGCGGTTTTACGCCGTGCATCGCAATGCAGCGTTTATAATGCAGCGTTTACAATAGGTCACCGTTTTATGCGGCTATCGGCGCTCACGTGCGCCGCCGCAAACAGGCGACAACGAATCAATGATCAATGGCCAAAGCTACTTATTCTGCGAGCCCGCAGGCATTGCCGCACCGCATGTCGCGACTCTTCACCGAGATGCGCTGGATTCTCCAGGTTGCGCTCGGATTGTTTCTCGTGATGGCGCTGCTCTCGTACAGCCGGAAGGACCCGAGCTGGACGCATGCCGTGAGCGTTGATCACATATCGAACTGGGCAGGGCGTGTCGGCGCCTACACGTCGGACATTCTGTTGCTCGTGTTCGGGTTGTCCTCGTGGTGGCTCGTCGTGCTGCTGGCGCGGCGCATCATCGCGAACTACCGGCGTATCACCGAGCCGCCGGTCGTCGACGAGAACGCGCAAAAAAACCGCACCTGGCTCGCCGAAGCCTTCGCGTTCGTGCTCGTGCTGCTCGCGAGCGACGGCATCGAAGCGTTGCGCATGTGGTCGCTCAAGGTGCAGTTGCCACGCGCGGCGGGCGGCGTGATCGGCGATATCGTCGCGCGGCACATCTCGCATGCGCTCAGTTTCACGGGCGGCACGCTGCTCCTGCTGCTCCTGCTCGCCATCGGCCTGTCGCTATATTTCCGCTTCTCGTGGCTGTCGGTGTGCGAGAAGGTCGGCGATGTCACAATGTCGGTGGTCACCGGCGCCCAGTTGCGCCGCGAGGCGGGCCACGACCGCAAGCTCGGCGAGGAAGCCGCATCGAAGCGCGAAGACAAGGTCGTGCGTTCGCGCGCGAAGAGCGAAGACCACGAATCGGTCATGATCGTCCCGCCGGTCGCCACGCCCGCGCGCTCCGAACGCGCCGAAAAGGAAAAGCAGGTGCCGCTCTTCACGGACCTGCCGGGCGATTCCACGCTGCCGCCGCTTGCGCTGCTCGACCCGTCGCCCAAGACCCACGACACCATTCCCGCCGATACGCTCGAATACACCTCGCGTCTCATCGAGAAGAAGCTGAAGGACTTCGGCGTGGAAGTCGGCGTGGTCGCGGCATATCCCGGACCGGTCGTCACGCGCTATGAAATCGAGCCGGCGACGGGCGTAAAGGGCAGCCAGATCGTCGGTCTCGCGAAGGATCTGGCGCGTTCGCTGTCGCTCGTGTCGATCCGCGTGGTCGAGACGATTCCGGGCAAGAACTACATGGCGCTGGAGTTGCCGAATCAGCGCCGCCAAACAGTCAAGCTCTCCGAGATTCTCGGCTCCGAGGTTTATGCATCGGCCAGTTCGAATCTGACCATGGGCCTCGGCAAGGACATCGGCGGCAATCCGGTGTGCGCCGATCTCGGTAAGATGCCGCACTTGCTAGTGGCTGGCACGACGGGTTCGGGCAAGTCGGTCGGCATCAACGCGATGATCCTCTCGCTGTTGTACAAGGCGAGCGCGGAACAGGTGCGGCTCATCCTCATCGATCCGAAGATGCTCGAAATGAGCGTCTACGAAGGCATTCCTCACTTGCTGTGTCCGGTTGTCACCGACATGCGGCAAGCGGGCCACGCGCTCAACTGGACTGTCGCCGAGATGGAGCGCCGCTACAAGCTGATGAGCAAGCTCGGCGTGCGCAATCTCGCGAGCTTCAACAGCAAGATCGAGGACGCGAAAAAGCGCGACGAGAAAATCCCGAACCCGTTTAGCCTGACGCTAGACGAACCCGAACCGCTCACGCGCCTGCCGAACATCGTCGTGGTGATCGACGAACTCGCCGACCTGATGATGGTGGTCGGCAAGAGGGTCGAAGAGTTGATCGCGCGGATCGCGCAGAAGGCGCGCGCGGCCGGCATTCACCTGATTCTCGCGACGCAGCGGCCGTCGGTCGATGTGATCACGGGCCTCATCAAGGCCAACGTGCCGACGCGCATGGCGTTCCAGGTCTCGTCGAAGATCGACTCGCGCACGATTCTCGATCAGCAGGGCGCGGAATCGCTGCTCGGCATGGGCGACATGCTCTATCTGCCGCCGGGCACCGGGCTGCCGGTGCGCGTGCACGGCGCGTTCGCGTCGGATGAGGAAGTGCATCGCGTCATCGACAAGCTGCGCGAGCACGGCGAGCCGAATTACATCGAAGGCATTCTGGAAGGCGGTCTTGCGGGCGAAGGCGACGAAGGCTCGGCGGGCGCCGGAACCGGTGCGGGCGATGGCGAGTCCGATCCTTTGTACGATGAGGCGGTCGAGGTCGTCATCAAGAATAAGCGCGTGTCGATTTCGCTGGTGCAGCGGCATTTGCGCATCGGCTATAACCGTGCGGCACGTCTGCTCGAGCAGATGGAAAATTCCGGACTCGTGTCGGCGATGTCGTCGAACGGCAACCGCGAGATTCTCTCGCCCGCGCGCGACGAGCAATGAGTCATCTGGAGAAACACGGCATGAAGCAGTACACGAGGAACCGGTTGAAGCAGATCGTCGGCGCGGCGCTGTTGTCGTCGATGCTGATCGCATCGCATGCGTTCGCGAGCGGCACCGATCAACTGAAGGCGTTCGTGTCGCAAGTTCACGCGGCGCGCGGCGATTTCACGCAGCAGGAAGTCAAGGCGCCGGGCAAGGCCAGCAACGGCGCGAGCGGAGCGGCGATGCCCGCGCAGAAGCAGACGTCGAGCGGCACTTTCAGGTTCGCGCGTCCCGGCAAGTTCATCTGGTCGTATCAGAAGCCGTATTCGCAAATCTTGCAGGCCGATGGCGACAAGCTCTACGTCTACGACAAGGATCTGAACCAGGTTACGGTGCGCACGCTTGGCGGCGTGCTCGGCGCGAGCCCGGCCGCGATCCTGTTCGGCAGCAACGATCTGGAAAAAAACTTCACGTTGCGCGATGCGGGCGAGAAGGGCGGCATCGACTGGCTCGAACTCACGCCGAAAGCGAAGGACACGCAGTTCGAGAAGGTCGGCATTGGCTTCAAGGACGGCAATCTACAGGCGATGGAACTGCACGATGTGTTCGGCAATGTCACGCTGCTGACGTTCTCGAACATTCAGAAGAACCCGCCGATCAAGGGCGATACCTTCAAGTTCACAGTGCCGAAGGGCGCGGATGTGATCAACGGCTGAGCGCCTCCGACCGAACAACGCGCGCAGCCCATTCGGGCCGCGCACGTTTTTTTAATTACAGGTCATGACGAGCGTGATCGGCTCGCTGCCTTTTCCCCGCATCGACAGGGCGCCGCCCGCCGCGCCGATATGGAACGCACCCGCCCGTGGCCATCCGTAAAGCGCGTCTCGACGGCCGCGGGTTTTGTGCGCCCATCCGCGGCTCGAAGCCATACCTCGGCACTCGGCGCGCTATTCGGTGATGTGTCGAATCTCACTGTCGCGACCTGCGCGCCCGTCGCGTCGAAGCCTGTGACGCTGTTCGCGCCGAACCCGCCCGACTGCGCTGTCGAAAATGCGCCGACGATAAACGGCTGTGCCACCAGCTCGCCATGAAAGGTGATAGTGCCGCCTGGCGCCAGGTACGCGGACGCCGACGCGCACATACCCATAGCCGCGAAGGCCGCCGAGAACCGTCCTATGCCGTTTGCAACTCGTAGATGTGCTTCGTACATCTTCTCTCCCACGCGAAAAGAAGGACCGTCGTTGTTGTTCTAGCAAGCACGATCGCTTTGCGAGTCTTAACCACGCGCAGCAAATCGTAGGTCGATAATAGGACAACTCCGATTAATGCAACGCTGATTAATTCCACCATTAGTGCTTGTCAGCTGTTATAGAGCGCACGTGCAAGGAGAAAGGCAAACGACGATGAAGCAGCAGACGCTGGCGATGGCCGCGGATCAAGGTGCGGGGTTCGAGACTTGCCGCAAGCACACGCGACGCGACGAGTTGCTTG
>LFLF01000152.1 GCA_001184395.1 Candidatus Paraburkholderia calva
CGAATGTCGTGAGTCGGTTGAAAGCGCGGTGGGCCGAAGAGCATGCCGCGTGGAGCCGGCGTGACCTGTCGAAGTCATACTACGTCTATTGGTGGGTCGACGGGATTCACACCAAGCTGCGCAGCGAGAACGCCTATGGCCAATGCCTGCTGGTGAACACATGAATGCCATCTCGCAAGTCAACCTGCATGAAGTCGAGGGCTGCATCGACGTGCTCGAAGAGGCTTCGGTCCGTCACGACGATAGCGCCGCGGCCCGCAACGATGCCTCGTTCGCGAACGCTCAACGCCGGTTCGCCGCGCTCGACGCCCCGCAACAGGACAGCTTCGCCACACTGGTCGCGCACGGCTTTCGCATCGGCGCAATCGGGCTGACGGAGGCCCTGATCGAACGCGGCCGCGCGCTTGGCTTCCCATGCGACGAGGCGATCGCGCATCAGGTGCTGGAAGCGCGCGTGATTCTGCGCGAAGCGAGTTTCAACGACGCGCGGATCGCCGGCCATCTCGATGCCGCCGAGCGCGTGTGGCGGCGGCTCGATATGGATCTCGGCATCGACAGCGGCTACCGCACCTGCGACATCCTCTATGCGGCCGACGACAAAAAAGCACGCGCCGGACACGAAGCGTGGCTCGAACGCGCACTCGCACTGGTGGCCCGCGATGCGCTGGACTCGCTCATCGTCTCGTCCGATCAGGTCGCCTCGTTGATGACCGGCGCGGCGCTTCGCGGGCGGCATCTACACGCCGGGCGATAGCCGCGCCGAACCGCAGCGCGCGGTGTCCGCGATGGCCGCCGCCTTGCGCACGCGCGTCGTGCACGTGCTGACGCCCTGCGCGGTGCGCGGCATGGAAACGAGCGGCGGCGCGGTGAGCCATATCGTCACGGAGTATGGGCGCATCCGCTGTTCGAGCGTGGTGGTCGCGGGCGGCGCGTGGACACGGCTGTTCGCTGGCAATCTCGGCATCGACGTGCCGCAGTTGATGGTGCGCTCACCCGTGCTGCGCACCGCGTCGCTCGATGGCGGCCCGGACGTCAGCGCCTGCAACCGCGATGGGGTATCGCAAGCGGCTCGACGGCGGCTATACCGTTGCCAACGCGTTTCGCAGTTACAGCGATATCACGCCAGACAGCTTCCGCCTTTTCTTCAAGTATCTGCCCGCTCTCAAAAGCCAGCTCGCCTCGTTCAAGTTCGGCTTCAACGCACGTTTTTTCGAGGAGTGGCCCCGGCCGTGCCGCTGGCCGCTCGACCGGCCGACCATCTTCGAAACGCAACGCACGCTGGACCCGGTGCCGGTCGCGTCGTTCAACAAGACGGCGATCGACAAGTTTCGCCCGATTTTTCCGGAACTCGCCAAGCTGAAGGTCGAACAGGAATGGGCCGGATATATCGACGTGACGCCCGATGTGGTGCCCGTCATCTCGGGCGTCGAGCGCATGTAGAGACTGTTCATCGCGACGGGGTTCTCGGGACACGGCTTGGCATCGGGCCGGGCGCGGGCAAGCTGATGGCGGATATCGTCGCGAACGACTCGATCCGCGCGCGTTCCGGCTGTCGCGCTTCTTCGATGGCAGCCGCATCGAGATAGATGGGGGATTCTAACCGCACTTCGCTTGCATTGCGTCAGGTCGACAATCCGAACGCCTTGCGCAGAACTCGCGTTTGCCGTTTGCCGGCAAACGGCATAGAATGAACTCAGCATGATCCAATCGTTTCAGTGTCCCGACAACCCAGGCCTTTTTCGAAGGACGCCGCGTTCCCCGTTTCGCGAACATCCGGACCGTTGTCGAACGCAAGCTGTCGCTGCTGGATGCGGCGGCTACGGTCGAAGCGCTGCGTGTGCCGCCCGCCAACCGGCTCGAAACGCTGCGTGGCAACCGGCGAGGCCAGTTCAGCATTCGCATCAACGACCAGTTACGTATCTGTTTCAACTGGACCATCGAAGGACCGGCAAACGTCGAGATTGTCGACTATCAATGAGTTCAAGTTTTACCCGCCATCGTCAAGGAGGGCATATGGTCAATAACGGAATGCGCCCCGTGCACCCGGGCGAAATCCTGCGCGAGGACTATCTCATTCCGCTCGAGATGAGCGCGAATGCGCTGGCTATCGCGCTGCATGTCACGCCCGGCCGCATCAACGACATCGTGCGCGAGCGCCGTGGCATTACGCCCGACACCGCGCTGCGTCTGGCCCGCTATTTCAGCGGCGACGCACAAACGTGGATGAACCTTCAGATCACCTACGACATGAAGATTGCCGAGCGCGACATCGCCCGCCAAATCGAGCGCGAGGTCGACCCGCGTGAGGCGAAAACCGCCTGAAAACGCCGGCCTGCCCGGAAAACCGGGAAAGCGCGCCGACAGAATCAAAACGCAAAAGCGGCTAAAATTTCGGGCGAATTTTGGATTAATTTTGGACAACACTCGCCAGAGCCTTATATGCCAAGCCATCTACTGTACGTCGACGTCTGGTCGGACTTAGTCTGCCCCTTTTGCTACCTCGAAACACCCGTGATCGACCAGTTGCGCAATGCGTATGGCGATGCGGTCGAGATTCGCTGGCACGCCTTCGAGCTGCGCCCGGAGCCGGCGCCGCTGCTCGATCCGAACAGCGATGCCATCACCGATAGCTGGGAAAACTCCGTGCAACCGCTCGCCGCCGAACGCGGCATGACCATGCGTCTGCCGCCGGTCGCGTCGCGCAGCCAAAAGGCTTTCGAAACCGCGCTCTTCGCGCGCGAAACGGGCCGCTTTGACGTCGTGCATCGGGCAATTTTCAAGGCGTATTTCGAGGAAGGCATCGATATCGGCGATACCGATGCGCTGCTGGACATCGCCGCGACGTGCGGCATCGATCCGGAAATGCTCGAAGAGGCGCTCGACGAAGGCACCTACACGGACCTCGTGATCGAGGACAAAGAATTCGCGACCAAGCTCGGCGTGAGCGGCGTGCCGTTCGCCATGCTCTCGCGCGATGCCGCACCGGGCGCGAAACAGCCGCCGCCCATCGCGTTGCGCCGCGCCGATCCAGCATTTCGAAGCAACCATCGAACGCCTCTTCCCGGACGGCTTTCCCTTTGTCTGACGCGCAGCGGCCACGCCGCATCCACGTGATGCGCGCGTGGCACCCGCCACCGCTAGCTGTGCTTCGCCATGAACGATTTCAGCGCGATGAGCTGCGACAGTTCCAGCGCTTCGAACTCCAATCCATAAGCCGCGTTGCCGGTTGCCGCGTCGGTCGCGCCGCCGTGCCGCACGATCGCAACCGTATTGACCTGAACGTCAGTGCCGTCGGTGTTGAAGTGGAGGACAACTGCAAACGGTCGCCCACGCGCGCAGCCGGCGCGATCACCATCAACGACATGCCGTAGGGGCTGATATCGCTCACGCGTGCGAGTTGTTCCGTGCCGGCATCGCCTTCCGGCGAAAAGCGCGCGGCGAGGCACGTTGGTATGCGCGTGAATTTGCGCGTGCGCAGCCTGCGAATCGCGCCCGGCGCCGATAGCACGATGTAGCTGAACGGCTCGCGGCTCGTCGCATCGATGGTACACATGAAGCGGAACACACCCTTGCCCGTCAATGCGACCAGTTCGACCTGCTCGCCGCGCGATAGATCGAGCGCGCCGAAGCCCTGCATCTGCGGTTGCGTGAGGAAAAGCGAACGCTTACTGTTATGGCGTGGATGCGAAAAGCCGGTTACGCGGCTCGCGTACATCGACGAACCGGTCGTGCCCGTACCGCCCATCCGACCCGTCCGCCGATGGCGAGGCCCATATGCTCCAGCGGTTCATCTCGGCCTTCTTCGCGCGCGGGAGCATCGGCCGTCGTATCCGCGGGACGATATGGTTCGAACTGCTGGAAAAGAAAGTTCCTCGACGCCTCATCGGGCACTACGGTGCCCGTTTCGAAGAGCAAACCGCCGTCCGCCGCTACGATCGGCCAATCGAGCGGTGTGGACAACGGAACGTCGGCAGGGTTTAAGCGCATCAGCGCCGAGCCCTCGGAAGCGCGTTTTCGATTGACATTTTTGGACGATTTTTTAAACGTTTTTGCAATCATCCAGCGAAGTTTAATTCGCGTCAAGTAGTCAGAGGACAAAATTACGCTATGGTCCTAAATACAAAGAATGAACGGGCGTTATATCACGTTATGTGAAAGTTTCTATCAATCAAAAAACTTTATACGCATAAAGGCGCCAAGACGGGATTCAGTCAGCGCGCCGGCACGCCGTACTCCGCTTGACCATCGGCCGCATCGGCTGGCATGCCCAGCACGCTCTGCATCGACGCGAGCACCTGCTGTACATCCGGCGGCGCGCTCTGATCGCCGACGGACACCGACCGCCCCGGCGCGCTCACGCCGAAGTGTTCACGCGATGTCGCGGCGAACAACATGACGGTGCACTTCTGCAGGGCGTGCGCAAGATGGACGAGACCGGTGTCGGCGCCGATCACGAGTTCGGATGCCTCGATCCAGTGCGCGCACTCCTCAACCGTGAGCTTAGGCAGCACGCGCGCATCGGGCAACAGTGCCGCTATGGCCTGCGCTTCGCCCTGCTCACGCTCGGTGCCCCACGGCAACGCGATCGTGTAGCCGCGTTCGATCAGCCAGCGCCCGACTTCCGCCCAGTTCTCCTTCGGCCATTTCTTGATGTCGGCGGAGGTGGCGTGGAACAGCATCGCGGTGGGTTTGCCGCGCGGAATGCCGAGGTCGCGTGTGGGCGCGGGCAGGCGCACATTATAGTCGGGCGTTTCGTCGAAGCGATAGCCCAGCGCATCGGCGACGCTCATGCGCATGCCGCGCCACGCGTCGGTATGCGGACGCGGACCGAAGCGGCGGTTATAGGCGAAGGCCGCGCCGCGTTCGCCGAGATCCTGATTGAGATACCCGAAGCGCTGCTTGCCCCGCGCCATGAACGCGATGATCGCGCTCTTGTACATGCCGTGGATATCAACGATCGCATCGTACTTCTCGGCACGCAGTTCGCCGATGGACGCACCGATCTCCTTCAGATCATTCCAGTTGCGCGCCCGCTTGAACTTGCGAAGCGGCGCGCTCAACACGCGATCCACGCCCGGATTCCAGCGGATGATGTCGGCAAAGGCAGCATCGGCTGCCCAATCGATCTTCGCGGACGGAAAAGCGCACCGCAGGTCCGAGACGACCGGTAGCGTCTCGACGATGTCCCCGAGTGAGGTGACTTTGACGATCAGGATTCGCTTCATGAAAGGTGCGTGAATGTTTCGGTGAGTGCATCGATGCTTTGATGCATCGCTATGTCGATACGCCGGCGGCACGAGCGTGCGCGGACGGAAACATTGGATTTTAATGAATTCGGGAAAGCCGGGCTGTCAGCGATTGTAAGTGGGTCCTGGCGCCGGCATGCCCGGCTCCGAGACTTCCTCATTTAAAGCGATTGAGACGAGAAGGTATCGCACTGACACACGTCGCCGGTCGACATGCCGCGGTGCAGCCCGGGTTGCCGCTGCGCGCTCGACCCGTGCGTGAACGCTTCGGGCACCAGCACCCTTACGACTGCTGTTGCAAACGATCGTCGCCGATCGCCACAGCCGCGTTCAGCCCCTGTTCGAAATCGCCCGGCTCGATCAGCTTGGCGTTGTCGCGCTGCGCGACCGCCGCCCACACGCCTGCGAAGCAATCGACCTGCAGCGCGACGCGCACCGACAGCGCGTTCGCCTGTTCACGCGACATGCGCGAACGCGCCCGATCCACCTTGTCCATGATGCCGAGCACGTTCTGCACGTGATGCCCAACCTCATGCGCGATCACATACGCCTGAGCGAGATCGCCGCCCGCGCCGAAGTGATCACGCAATTCGCGGTAGAACGAAAGATCGATATAGACCTTGCGATCCGCCGGGCAGTAGAACGGGCCCATTGCCGTTTGCCCCATGCCGCACGCGGTTTGCTTGCCGCCGGAGAACATCAAGAGCTTGGGCGCCGGATAATCCTGATTGAACTGCGCGCGAAAGATGTGCTGCCACGTCCGGTCGGTATTGCCGAGCACGCGCCGCACAAACACCGCGCCGGCATCCTGCGCGGGCGGCCTGCTCTGCTGCAGCACCTGCGCACCGTTGATAATGGTCATCGGATTGATGCCGAAGAAATACGACGCTGCGAGCGCAACGATGATCGTGGCGATGCCGATCGACCCTCCTCACATGCGAAAGCCGCCCCCGCCTCCGCCGCGCCGGTCTTCAACGTTCTGACTTTCCGCTTCGTCATCGAGGCGCATGATGTTCTTCGCACGTGCGCCGTGCGTAAAGCCATTATGGTACTTGCGCATGCCGATCGTCTCGTGACTTTCGAGCGTCAAAGTTCGTTCGGGCGACGCGCGTCGATGCCGCTGAAACGCCTCGCGAGGCTGCAACAACATGCCGTGACGCAGTGCGGTCGATTGTCGCAAAAATACGCGCGCAGGCTTTGCGAATTCTTTCACAGCATCGCGAAAGGCCATATCCAGCAAACATCGAAGTGCGCCAAGTCCTTGAAAGTGCGGCATTTGCGCGCAATGCCAAAGGTCTGACGCAGCGCAACACGCATCGCGAAATAGGATTAATCTTCGCTCCGTCACGAGCCTGATTCTTATCGAAAAGGACCGGGCGGTCCTTCCGGCTCGCGTGCGCGAAATTCAAAGCAGAAGTCACCATGCATACGACCACCCAAGCATTCGATCTGGCGCGCATCCAGTTCGCGTTTACCGTGTCTTTTCATATCATCTTTCCCGCGCTTTCCATCGGGCTTGCGAGCTTCATCGCGGTCCTCGAAGGCGCGTGGCTCAAGACCGGCAAACCGGTCTACAAGGAACTGTGTCTGTTCTGATCGAAGGTCTTCGCCGTCGCGTTCGGCATGGGCGTCGTGTCCGGCGTCGTGATGGCCTATGAGTTCGGCACCAACTGGGGCGGCTTTTCGAGCTTCGCCGGCCCCGTCACCGGGCCGTTGCTTACCTACGAGGTGATGACCGCGTTCTTTCTGGAGGCGGGCTTCCTCGGCATCATGCTGTTTCGGCTGGAACAAGGTCGGCCCGAAGGCGCACTTCGGCGCGACGCTGATGGTCACCATCGGCACGCTCATCTCGACCTTCTGGATTCTCGCGTCCAATAGCTGGATGCAGACATCGCAAGGCTTTCGTATCAAAGGCGATCATGTGGTGCCGGTCGACTGGTTTAAGATCATTTTCAATCCGTCGGTTCCGTACCGGCTCGTGCACATGGCGATCGCGGCGTTCATCGTCGTGGCGCTCGTCGTGGCCGCAACCGGCTCGTGGCATCTGCTCAAGGGCTGGCGCGATCCGGCCATTCGCAAGACTTTCTCGATGGCACTATGGCTGCTGCTCGTGCTGACGCCCATCCAGGCCGTCGTCGGCGCCGCCCGCGGCCTCAACCACGCGCGAGTACCAACCGGCCAAGATCGCGGCGATCGAAGGCCTGTGGGACACCGAGAAAAAGGCGGCACCGCGCTCAATCTGTTCGGCATCCCGACATGGATGCCGAGGCCACCAAGTATGCGGTCAAGGTGCCGCATCTCGGCAGCCTGATCCTCACGCATAGCTGGGACGGCGAGATTCGCGGTCTCAAGTCCTTTCCGAAAGGCGTGATGCGCACGACCGACACCGTCTCTCCGGTCACCGCGCAGCAAGTGGGCGAATCGTTGCTGGCGTTCGTGATCGTCTACACGATCGTCTTCGACACAGGCATCTATTACCTGCTGAAACCTGCTGAAGCTGCTGGTCATGGGCCCGCGCTGCACGGTTCGCACACGCAGGCGCCGAGCTTGCCGGGCGGCGCGCATCGTCCGCTCGGCGTGCCGGGTCAATCGATCGAAGGAGCGTAAGTCAAATGGATCTCACCATCGCATAGGCCGCGATCATCGCGTTGGGCCTGTTCATGTATATCGTGCTCGACGGCTTCGATCTCGGCATCGGCATTCTGTTTCCGTTCTTTCCCGACTAGCACGACCGCGACGTAATGATGAACATCGTCACGCCCGTCTGGGACGGCAACGAAACGTGGCTCGTGCTAGGCGGCGCGGCCTTGTTCGCTGCGTTCCCGATGGTCTATGCCACCGTGTTATCCGCACTCTATTTTCTGCTCGTGCTGATGCTCGTGTGCCTGATTTTTCGCGACGTGTCATTCGAAATTCGCGCGAAGGCGCAGCGGACGAAGCACATGTGGGACCTCGCGTTCATCGGCGGATCGGCGGGCGCGACGTTCTTTCAAAGCGTGACGCTGGGCGCGTTCCTGGAAGGCATTCCGGTGACTGACGGCCGCTTTGCCAGCGATGCGTTCGGCTGGTTTTCGCCGTTCTCGATCTTCACGGGCGTCGCGCTAGTCGTCACCTATGCGCTGATCGGCGCGTGCTGGCTGATCGCGAAAACGGAAGGCGATTTGCAACGGCGCATATATCGCGTGGTGTGGCCGCTGACGGTTCTGCAACTCGCGACGATTCTCGTCGTCAGCGTCTGGACGCTGCTGCAGGATGCAGGCATCGCGGCGCGCTGGTTCGATTCGCCCTGGTTTGATCGCATGCTCCCGCCCCGTTGCTGGTCGCCGCGTTCGTCTGGGCGATGCGCCGCTCGATTGCATCGCGGCACGAAAAGCGGCCGTTCGCGTTGGCGCTGGGCTTCGCGCTGCTCGGCTATCTGGGGCTCGTCGCGAGCATTTCGCCGCACGACATTTTCCCGGGCGTGTCGTTGTGGGATGCGGCGGCACCGTGCTCGAGCCAGTTGTTCACGATTGTCGGGGCGGCGGTGATCTTGCCGATGATCATCGCATATAACGACGCTGGGTTATTGGGTCTTCAGAGGCAAGGTGCGTCATGGCGAACACACTACTATTACTATTGAGCGCGGGGACGCGGCGCGGATCAATCGCGCGAAGAAGATCTGCTGGTTCGTCACGCTGTGGGTCGCGGGCGTCGGCGGGACGATGCTGCTGACGCTGCCGTTCAAGCTGTTGATCAGATTCGGGGCGGGGATGCATTGAGCGGCCGAACGGTCAGCCCTGGTCGTAAGAGCCGACCGGGTCGCTCCACTTGTTGTCCTTGAGAAACAGATAGACGTGCTTCCCAATCGATTCTGGCTGAGCCATCAGAATAAAGAATCCAGTCGGCCCATTAACCATCTTTGAACGTGACCGTTCCTTTGGCGGCGCAAGGAGAATAGCGATCGTGGTCACTCACGATGGCGGAAACGGGAACAGCCTTCGAGAAATAATGACGCACCTGAGGCAACGTAGATCGAAACGACTTGCACCAGGATGCCGGTGCCTGAACCGAGCCACGCGATTCGGGCCTGACGATTCCCGACTCCTTGATTGCCAGGCGCTCGAGTTCGCGACCGAACGCGGTTCCACTAAAGGCCAGGACTACGAGAGGATCTTGGCCGCCGTGCTGGACAAGCTGTGCAAGCTCACCACCGTGCCCCCTTTGCTTCGGTCGGATTCTTATAGGACACGGCGGGGTGCGGATACACATCGGCTCTATTGATCTCGAGTGTTTCAATCAATTCGGCGACCAGCCACCTCAACGAAGCGTTTTGCTCGTTCGTTAGGTTAACGTAGACCTTCTCACCGTCTTTTGCAACGCCGACCAACTCTATCCCAAGTGAATCGCCATTCGACGGCAAGCGATTCGGCCACGATTTAGCCATTTCCTACCGACTCAGCGCCTGGAAGCCTCGGCGTTGCGCCTTGCGAGTTTCGGCGATCTCCGCAGGGGAGCATTGCAGCGTTTGCAGGCATCGCGATTGAATGATGCCCACATGGTAAGTTACCCGCATCAACGACGCCGTTTGGGTAGATTGTCCCGTCGCGGTCGATCAGGAAGTGTGCGCCATTGGCACCCTTGTTCTTACAACTGCTGCAAGTGCTTTCAACTGTGCTGCCTCCTGTCTAATGCACGACGATGCCGTGAGCTAGTCAAGAGTGGTTATGAGCAGCATCGCGACAGTCGATTTCAAGCGGCGAGTTTCTGCTGAACCGGTTAATCGTCTTGCACTGGTTCGCCGTCCTTGAAGGGGACGCCCTCGAGCCACAGCTTGATCTTTTCCGGTCCGT
>LFLF01000153.1 GCA_001184395.1 Candidatus Paraburkholderia calva
GAGCAAGGCGTCTATGGAGATAGCGCCTATGCGAGCCAGAAAGCGCTGATGCGTGGCAAGGCCGCCAAGGCACGCGACTTCACCAATCAGCGTACGCGTCGGGCGGGCGAAATTGACAAGGTAGCGCGCGGCAAGAATCGCAACAAGTCGAAGATCGGTGCTCGCGTTGAGCAGGGGTTTGCTGTTGTCAAACGCCTGTGGGGCTTCACGAAGGTGCGCTATCGGGGTCTGGCGAAGAACGCCAATCGGGCTTTCGTTGCGCTGGCGTTGACCAACGTTTATCTTTCGCGCAAGCGATTGATGGCACAGGTTCGCCCGTAATGGGGGAAAGCGGGCCGCAGGCCCAGGCGCAACACCCTGGTGGACCGGAAATCCAGGCGCAAAGCCTCACTCACGATGAATCTGCCGCTATTTGCGCCTGAATCGATGAATACAACCGGCTGCTTCAGCGTTGCCTTAACACGAAAGAGTTCGGCGCAATGAAGGGCAAACTCGAAGTGCTCGCGTTTGACGATCTGCCCGATAACGCTCAAGGGCCTTAAGAAGGCTACATTCAGGGGATCATGGTGTAGCGTCCGGTGACCATGGGCCAGCTTGCAGTCCAGCATCTCGTCGCGCAAATACAAGGCACGGAAACGCAAGCCAAGGACATCGACACCGGCGTTACCGTGGCGACGAAGGATAACATGGGCAGCTACACCAAATGACGCCTTTTCTGGAGATGCTCGCCATCTCCAAGACTTTTCCCGGTGTGAAGGCGCTGGACCGGGTGAGTCTTTCGATCCATCGCGGCGAAGTGCACGTATTGGCCAGCGAGAACGGCGCGGGCAAGAGCACGCTGATGAAGATACTGACCGGCGTATATGCGCCCGACTCTGGCGGCTTGATTCTGATCGAAGGGCAGGAGGTCGCGCTCGCGGACAGCAATCATGCACGCGCGCTCGGTGTGGACATCATCTATCAGGAGCTGGCGGTCGTCGATAACCTCACGGTCGGCGAGAATATCTTTCTCGCCAAGGAGCCGCTATCGCGCTTCGGCCTGATCGACCGGCGGCGCATGTATCGCGAAGCGCGCGAGGTGCTGCGCACCATCAACATGGACATCGACCCGGCCACGCGTGTCAGCGATCTGAGCGTCGGCCAGCAGCAGATGATCGAGATTGCGAAGGCGCTCAGTGCGCAGTCGAAAGCGATCGTCATGGACGAGCCGACTGCATCGCTCAGTCATCACGAAACCGCCGTGTTGCTCGGTCTGGTCAGGCGTCTGCGCGAACGCGGCATCGCAGTCGTGTATATCTCGCATCGGCTGAAAGAAATCTTCGAACTCGCCGATCGCGTGACGGTGCTTCACATCATGCAGCGATAGGTTCTCGATCAACTGCTGCACTTCCTGCTAGCGCAAATAATAGTTGCGCAGCACGACTGATTGATCACGTCACAGCGCGCGAGCAGATCCTTGAAATCGGCTTTGCGGATACAGCACACTATGCTCGGCGCGAGCGTTTGCGCATGATGCGAATAGTTGGCCTAATTGAGCACATCGCCATCGCCGCAGATCATGCCGGCCTTGACGAAGGCAAGGGTGATTTTCTGCCCGTCTTCCGTCAGGCGATACAAACGCACACTGCCG
The DNA here is from genome assembly GCA_001184395.1 of Candidatus Paraburkholderia calva. Classification (GTDB taxonomy): domain Bacteria; phylum Pseudomonadota; class Gammaproteobacteria; order Burkholderiales; family Burkholderiaceae; genus Caballeronia; species Caballeronia calva. Next base: position 1,631 of record LFLF01000153.1, read on the forward strand.
CTCTTGAGCAGATAGACATGTTCGCTAGACTCGTCCGGCCGATAGACGATGCTGTTTTGCGCAGCGTGCGATGGTCGCTAAAGGTGGGCATCACCTCGTCGAGGCAATGGCGTTGAATCAGAGAGAGCAGTTCATTTTTGCCGACAAACCACATTGTCGTCTCCTCGAGTCCTTAAGGTTGCCTTGCAAAACGGTGTGCACCTGAGACCGGAGTGCACCTGAGACGCGCCCATTCTACACATCGATTCATTGAATGCGCACGGCGCGCGCATGCATCCGAGCGCCTTTGCACAGTGTGGGATCAGACCTTTTCTAGTGCGATGCAACGAGCGCTAAAGACAGTGCGTAAGCGGCCAAAGGCACCTGCATGCTGCATTCGCGTCATCGAAGAAGCATCGAAGTCGCTTCAAGAAAACGTTCGATCACTACGGGAAAATCCTAAGAAAAACATCAAACGCCTGATGTATAAATGTCTGATGTATATTTGATGTTGAATCACTCGAGAGAGTCCCATGCGCTTGAGCTTAGAACAGTCGATGAGCGACAAGATCCAGGAATCGCTCCCTTATGATGATCCGTGAGCGCAAGCTCAAGCCAGGCGACCAGATTCCCACGGAAATAGAGCTTTGCGCATTGCTGGGCGTAGGGCGCTCCAGCTTGCGCGAAGCCGTGGCGCAAATCGATTGCGCACGGCCTGCTGGAACGCGTGCAAGGCAGAGGCACCTTCATCAGACAAATTTCGCTCAAGCTGCAAGGCGGCCTGGATGATCTGATGTGCGTGACCGACATGATCAAGAGCCTCGGCGCGGTGCCTTCCACGAGCCACATTCAACTGGACGCCATTGCGGCATCGGAAAGTGTCGCGGAAAAGCTCAGCATTGCGCCGGGCGATCCATGCGTGCGTATCGAACGGGTGCGCCGTGCGGACGATGCCATTGCCGCCTATTGCATCGTGCATCGACACCATTCCGAAGGCGCTCTTCGACGCGGCCAGCGGCGAGTTGGGCGAGTCCTTGTTCGGCATGTTCTCGCGTATCGGACGGCGCTTGTCGCATACGCATACGTCGATACAGCCGACCATTCTCACGCCGCGCGACCTCCCCGAACTCGGCGACGGTTTTGGTTTGTTTCTTCTGCTAGACGAAGTGGATTTCGATCAGAGCGGCGAGCCGCTTTGCTATAGCAACGACTACTACAACACGAGCATCTTCAAGTTCGATCTGGTGCACAAGCGACGCTGAGCCAAGTGCGCTCGAACGCCGGAACACATCGGAGGAGACACCGATGGAGTTTGAAGCATTCACCGCATCCGGGCTTGCGAACTACCTCGGCGGCATTGCCGAGGTGTGCGCGCGTCTGGGCGAATCCGGCGATCTCGACATCGCGGAAGTGGGCGACAGCAATCTGAACTTCGTGTACTTCGTGACCAACGCGAAGGAACGCGAGCGCAGCGTCGTCGTCAAGCAGGCACCGCCTTTCCTGCGTTTGGTTGGCAAGAACTGGCCCTTGTCGTGTCAGCGCATGGATCACGAAGTAGCAGCTTTGCGGCGCTTCGGTGCGCTGTGCCCGCAACACGTGCCGAAGGTCTATTACGCCGACGAAAAGCGCTTTCTGGTCGTGATGCAGCATCTGGCGTCGCACCGGATCTTGCGGCAGGGCCTGATGGACGGCGTGACCTACCCGCTGCTCGCCGGGCACATGGCGACGTATCTCGCGCATACGCTCTTCTATGGCTCCGATCTGTTCCTAGCTCCCGACATCAAGAAGCAGGCGGTGAGCCGCGCCGTCAATGCGGAGCTATGCAAGATCACCGAGGATCTCGTTTTCACGTTTCCGTTCGAGGATCACGCGTCGAACGTCTATAGTCCGGCCTTGCCCGCGTCGGCGCTTGCGCGCCTGCGCACGAACGAGCCTTTGCGTCTCGCCGCCGCCGACATGAAATGGGCGTTCACGAATCATGCTGAGACCTTGCTGCATGGCGATCTGCATACCGGCTCGATCATGGTCAACGAGCGCGAGACGTATGTCATCGATCCCGAGTTCGCATTCTATGGTCCGATGGGTTTCGATATCGGCGCGCTGATCGCAAATCTGCTGCTCGCGTATTTCTCGCGCGACTACCACGGGCGGTTGCATGACGGCGATCCGCATGCGTATCAGGAGTGGCTGCTCGATCAGGTGGTGCACATCTCTGGAACGGCTTCAGCGCAGCCTTTCTAAAGCTTTGGCGCGATCACGAGAACCGCAGCAGACGCTTTTTATCGGCGGACCGGCGGACGGCCGCGCTGTCGAGGCGTATCGCGCGCATTTCATGCGGCGTCTGCTTGCGGACACGCTCGGATTCGCGGGCTGCAAGATGATTCGCCGTATCGTCGGCATGGCGAAGGTCGCGGAGATCACGCACATACCCGATGCGCAGTTGCGTGCGCAAATCGAACTGCGTTGCCTGCATTGCGCGGAAGTACTGCTGGTGCAACGCGCCGCGCTCACCGATATCGGACAGGCCACCCTGCTTGCGCGCGAGACCTTGCGCGCGGCGAACACACCACGCTAACCGGAGTATCTATGGCTGCGCAGCCCTTGTTTCCGACGCTGGCCCCGACCATCGAATGGCGCGACGGCGATCTGCTGCTCGATCAGACGCGCTTGCCGCTTGAGATCGTGGTCGAGCATGTGGCCGATGCGGCGGCGGTCTAGCGCGCGATTCACGAGTTGCGCGTGCGCGGTGCCCCTGCCATCGGTGTCGCGGCGGGCTACGGCTTGTGTGTGGCGATGCAGGATGCGCGCGACTTGCCGCTCGCACAGTTCCGTGCCGAACTGGAACACCGCGTCGCGTGGCTCGATACGGCGCGGCCCACGGCAGTCAATCTTAGCTGGAGCCTCAAGCGCATGCTGCACCGCGCACGCGAATATCATGCGCAGGACTCGGCATCGCTATACGATGCGTTGGTGGAAAAGGCGAAACGCATCCACGAAGAAGACTTCGCATTGTGCGAAGACATCGGCGTTCATGGCATGCCGCTGATCGAAAGCGGTCACGGCGTGCTCACGCACTGCAATGCGGGGGCGCTCGCCACGACCGGACTTGGCACCGCGACCGCGCCGATCTATGCGGCGCATCGCGCGGGTGTTGTCTTCAAGGTATTCGCCGATGAAACGCGGCCCTTGCTGCACGGCGCGCGTTTCACCGCGTTCGAATTGCAGCAGGCGGGTGTCGATGTCACGCTCATCATGGATGGCGCGGCAGCGTCGATGATATCGCAAAGGCTGGTCGATCTTGTGATCGTCGGCACGGATCGCGTCGCAGCCAATGGCGACTTCGCCAACAAGATCGGCACGCTGGGACTTGCGATCGCCGCGCGTCGTTACGGTATCCCGTTCTATGTCGCGTGCCCTTCGTCGACGCTGGATTTTCATACGGCGTCGGGCGAGCAAATCGAGATCGAGGAACGGCGCGATACTGAAGTCACGCCTCTGGCGAGGCAACGCATTGCGCCGCTGGGCATCAAGGCGCGCAATCCTGCTTTCGATGTGACGCCGCATGCGCTGGTTACCGGTTTCATCACGGAACGCGGCATCGTCAATGCGCCGTTCGAGCGCTCACTCAAGAGCCTGTTTGCTGCCGAGGGCAACGCAGCATGAGCGTGACCGACGAAGGTGCGCTGCGCCGGGGCATCGTCGAGACCGCGCTCGAGATAGAACAGCTCGGAATCAATCAGGGCACCTCGGGCAACGTGAGCGCGCGCTTCGGCGACGGCTTGCTGATCACGCCGAGCAGCGTGCCGGCGCGCGATCTTCATGACAACGACATCGTGTTTCTGCGGCTGAAAGCGCAGGACGACGACGATGTGTTCCGCATCGCGCGGCCCTCGTCGGAATGGCGCATACACCGCGACATCCTGCACGAATGCGGCGATGTGCATGCGGTCGTGCATACCCATTCGATGCGCGGCGACGGCGCTTGCGATTCACGGCCGCGAAATTCCCGCCGTGCATTACATGGTCGCGGCGGCCAGCGACAACTCGATCCGGTGCGCGCCGTATGCGGTATTCGGCAGTCAGGCACTGTCGGATAACGCGCTGTCGGCGCTCGAAGAGAGACGCGCTTGTTTGCTCGCGCATCACGGCGTGATTGCGCTGGGCGCTGATCTGGCGCGCGCGTTATGGCTCGCGCACGAGGTGGAAGTGCTCGCGAAGCAGTATCTGCTCGCCTCGCAACTCGGCACGCCGCCCGTGCTATCCAAAGAACAGATGGATGAAGTGCTGGAGAAGTTCAAGTCGTACGGCAGGCGTAACAAGCAAAGCTGAAGCGCTCGTCGACATATCAAAGGAGCTGCATTGAACAACTCGTACAACGGAGACAGACATGGCCTGGAGTTCGGCAAGATTCGATAGCTGGGGAGCGTTCGGCAAGTCGGCCGGCGCATTGATGCTGTGCGCGGCGGCGCTCGCAGGGTGTTCCAAGAGCGACAACGCTTCGTCCGACGGCAGCGTCGCGTCGAGCGCAAGTACGGGTGCGAGCGCAAGCGCACCGGCAAGCGCTCCCGCCGCAGCGGCGGCGACCGGCGGCAAGACGAAGATCGGCTTCTCGATCGTCACGCTCAATAACGCCTTTTTCGTGAGCCTGAAAGCGGGTGTCGAGCGCGAGGCCAAGACGCAGGGCTTCGATTTCGTGCAGACCAATGCCAACGGCGATGCGCAGCAACAAGTCGTCGGTACGACCGCTGCCACGGACCGCGAGAAGGGCTTCAGCAACGAGATCGCGAAGTATCCAGACATCAAGGTCGTCGCGCGTCAGGAAGGTGGCTTCGATCAGGAGAAGTCGCTGAATACGATGACCAACATCCTGCAGAAATATCTGCAGATCGATGCGGTCTTTGGCGCGAACGACGACAACACCGTGGGCGCGGAAAAAGCCATCGACAACGCGGGCCGCTACAAGCCGCTCGGGGACAAGGATCACATCATGATCATCGGTGCGGACGGCACGGCGCAGGCGCTGTCGGCGATCCGCTCGGGCAAGCAGGACGCGACAATCTCGCAGAACCCGATTCGCATGGCCGCAAAGTCGCTGCAATTCATCGCGGATTACAACGCGAAGAAAGACGTCCCCGCGAATTACGCGTGGCCGACCATGCTCATCGACAAGTCGAATATCGATTCGGATGCGGTGAAGCAATACGGCCTGTGGTCCGAGGAAGTGAAGCAATAAGGCAACCGGCGGCCGTGCGCATGAAGGTATGGCGAGCGCGCGGCCCGCATGCGGAATGCACATCATGACAGTCGACACTCAGACGCAGGTGCACACGTCTTCCGACACGAAGGCGCCGCTCTTGCGCATGCGGGGCATCGTCAAGAGTTTTCCCGGCGTGAAGGCGCTGCGTGGCGTGAGCCTCGATCTGCATCGCGGTCACGTGCTCACGATCGTGGGCGAAAACGGCGCGGGCAAGTCGTCACTGGTAAAGACGCTATCGGGCGCGTACGAACCCGACGAGGGCAGCATCGAGATAGATGGCGCGCCGCTCGCGCGCGGCACCAACGCCGCTATCGATGCAGACGTGGTGGTGATCTATCAGGAGTTGTCGCTTATCAACGACATGACGGTCGCGGAGAATTTGTTCCTCGGACGTATGCCGTCCAGGAGCAGCTTCGTGATGCAGCGCGAGGCGAATGCGATGGCGCGCGAAGCACTTGCCCGCGTCGGCCTCGATAACGTGCTACCGTGGATGCGGCTGGGCGATTGCCCTTGAACAAGCGGCAACTCGTCGAAGTCGCAAAAACGATTACGCGCAACGCGCGCATTCTGGTGATGGATGAACCCACCGCCGCGCTGCAGAGCCACGATATCGAAAACCTCTATGCAGTGGTGCGGCGGTTGCGCGAAGAGGGCATGGGCATCATCTTCATCTCGCATCATCTGGAGGAGGTGTTCGAGCTTGCGGACTCGGCGGTCGTGATGCGCGATGGCGCGACTGTCGGCACGCGCCCGATGTCGGAATGGACCGAAGCCGAGCTCGTGCAGGCAATGGTCGTGCGCAATCTCGAATCGTTCTACCCGTGGAAGGCACGCGATTACGGCAAGGTCTTAAGCAGTTCCGTGCACCCCGCGCCCGCAATTCCCGCAATGCCGACGATCTCGCCCGCGTGCACGGAAAAGCTCGCGTTGCGCAAGAGCGGCGCGCTCGCCAGATCGTGCACGTCGAGCACGACCATTTTTGGCACGCTGCCCGCGACTCGAGGCGAGATCGTCGTGAAGGGCAGGAAGGTGTCGAATCATTCGCCCCGAGAGTGTGCGTCACGGGCTGGTTTATACGTCGGAAGATCGCAAGTTCGAGGGTCTGGTGCTCGATGCGAATATCGAAGAGAACATTGCGCTGTCGAGTCTCAAGGCGTTGGCGAGCGGCGGTTTCGTGAGCCGCGCGAAGAAGTGCAAGCTGGCGCAGGAAGCGAGCACGCATTTCACGGTGCGTGCGTCGTCCGTCTTGCAGGTGACCGGCACGCTATCCGGCGGCAATCAGCAGAAGGTGATCCTGGGCCGCGCGACCGCTACGAATACGGCCGTGATCATGCTGGACGAACCGACGCGCGGCATCGACGTGGGTGCAAAGACGCAGATCTATGCGCATATGGTGGCCATGGCGCGCGCGGGTGCGGCGGTAGTCATGGTGAGTTCTGAGTTGCCGGAGTTGCTGGGCATGTCGGATCGTGTGCTGGTGATGTATTGAAGCAGCATCGTGACCGAGATTCCGCGCGACAAAGCGGACACGGTGATTCAATGGGCAACGACTGGAACAGGAGTAGGCGCATGACCTCCACGGCAGCCAATCGTACGGATGCGGAGGCGCTTTCGCGCCGCGTGCTCCGTCAACTGAGGAGCGGCATCATCGGGCCATTGTTTGCTGCGCTGGTAATCATTGCGTGGCGTTGTCGATTGCATCGCCCGAGTTTCTGACGACCAGCATGCTGACCAACATATGGTGCAGGTGTCGGTGGTGGGCATCGCGGCGGTGAACGGCACGTTCGTGATCGCACGTTCGTGATCGTCACCTCGGGCATCGACTTGTCGGTGGGATCGCTCGTGGCGTTGAGCGGCATGGTCGCGGCAACCTTCATGGCGGCGGGATCGAGTCCCGGCGCGGTGGGGCTGGGTATCGGCGGGATAGGCATCGCGCTGGCGACGGGCACGGCGGTGGGCGCGATCAACGGGCTGGCGATCTCCTGACTTCGACTGGTACCGTTCATCGTGACCTTGGCTGCGATGGCCATGGGGCGAGGCTTGACGCTGACGATATCAGATGGCCGCACGAAGTTCGACTTTCCCAATGCGTTCACGGTGTTCGGCGCGAAGACCGTTGCGGGTTTACCGATGCCAATGATCGTGATGCTGGTGGTGTTCGTGCTGAGGCATGTGCTGCTGCGCAAGACGATCCTCGGCCATCAGGTGTTCGCGGTGGGAGGAAATCAGGAAGCGGCGCGACTGGCGGGCACCCCGGTGCGAAGGGTGGTGTTTTTCACTTATACGTTGGCGGGTGTGACGGCGGCGATAGCGGGCATCGTGCTGGCTGGACGCTTGAACTCGGCGTTGCCATCTGCGGCGAACGGGTTGGAATTACAGGTGATCGCGGCCATCGTGATTGGCGGGACATCGCTTGCGGGTGGAAGAGGATCGATCGTCGGAACGTTCATAGGCATGGTGCTGATTGGCGTGATCAACGTGGAGCTGTTGTTGCTGGGAGTGAACCCGTTCTGGACGCAATTCATTCAGGGTGGGGTGATTCGCGACGGTGTTGCTGGACGCGTTGAGTCAAAGAAAGAAGTACTGGAGGCATAGGGAATACAGAATCCGCGACAAACGGACCAGTGAAATATTTCGTGAGAGGCCTGGCGCTCCGCCAGGCTGGCTGGAAAGGGTATGACACCGGTAACGACGAGAGGGACCCGCGGTGCGCACAAGAAGCTGCTTTCTTGGTGACTTCCTTTGCAGCATTAAAGAACGTTACCCCTCCGCCGGGAAGGCGGCCACTGCAACAAAAGCGCGATAAGGGTGCATGGCGGCGGCTTCGATCTGTTGCCGCAGACCATCCAGCTCATTCACGACGGCTTCCTAGGGCAACGCTGAACCAGCCGGTTGTATTCATCGATTCAGGCGCAAATAACGGCAGATTCATCGTGAGTGAGGCTTTACGCCTGGATTTCCGGTCCACCAGGGTGTTGCGCCTGGGCCTGCGGCCCGCTTTCCCCCATTACGGGCGAACCTGTGCCATCAATCGCTTGCGCGAAAGATAAACGTTGGTCAACGCCAGCGCGACGAAAGCCCGATTGGCGTTCTTCGCCAGACC
>LFLF01000154.1 GCA_001184395.1 Candidatus Paraburkholderia calva
CCGGCGCGATGCTCGGACGACCCCCCCTCGCGGCGCTCTCATACATCCGCGAAAAGACCGCGTCCATGCGAGTGAGCGCCTCGTTCAACCACAGCCGAATCGGTCGCAGCGGGTGATTGGCCGGAACGAAGTTATCCAGCGTGGTCATCATGAACATCAATTCGGTGTAGCCGTCTGCTCTGCGCATCGTTTCGGTCTCAGTGTCGTTCGATTCCTTGATTCAACGTTTGCCCCTCCCGGTTTGCCCCTCCCAATCAGATCACCCGCGTAAGATGACCCGCGTAGAGGGTATTTCAATAGCCTGCTAGCTGTTCAGGACGCGGAACCGATCGGCGAGGGAGACGACCATGAACAGCTCGAGCTTTTCTCGGGCGAACAGCTCCCGGATTCATGGAAGCGGCGGGAGGATCTTCACTCGCTCGAATTTCCTCTGTTCTCGTTGCAGAAGGGAAAAGACACACACACGAGTACGGATCTATCGCAACGGCGATCAGATCGTCCGGATCATTCCGAGCGTCGTTGGTGCCGCGAACATCTTCGATAAGGATCTCCTGGTGTACGCGGCCACGCTGATCTGCAAGGCTGCTGATGACAATGCGCGTATCGCGCCGCATCCGCTTCAAGGTCCGCGATTTTCTGAACTACACGCACCGCAGCACAGGCGGCGCATCCTACACCCGTATCATCGACAGCGGTCGCCGCCTTAAAGGCACCATTGTTGAGACAAACTTCGACACATTCAGACAGGGGGCGAACGAGGAAGGTATTCACGAGACACTACAAGGATACGGGCTGATCGAGGAGTACAAGGTGATTTCCTACACCGCGAACAAGCAGGGTGCGCTCAAGGTTGAACTCATCCTGTCTGAATGGACGTTCGACTTGCTGCTGAATCGGCGGGTGCTCACCATTCACCTGGGCTACTTCGGGCTGGGGCAGGGGCTTGAGCGCAGGCTTTACGATCTCGCGAAGAAGCATTGCGGCGACAAGCTTTGGTTCAAGATCGGCCTCGACAAGCTGCACGCAAAATCAGGCTCAGCACAGGCACTCAAATAATTTCCGCCGCGATCTGGTCGAAGCCATTAAGAGGCCGACACGCTTTCAGAATTTCACATTCTACTGGACGACGACAAGGCAATGGTGGTCTTTTTTTGGTGCGATCGCGACAATTGCCGGCAGGACGGGCAGCTAGTGGCAAGCATTCACCGCGAGTTACTGTCAAAGAAATTGCAGAAATGGTATTACGTCCTTCGCCGCTGGGATTCCGGCGCGCACGGCAAGGCTCAGTATCAGTTGCTCCCAGCCGAGCGCGCGGGCGGCACTGGCAACTCACGGCGACCTATGCACACATCACCGCTTCAGCTGGTTGAGACCCACGACACAGACGATGATCACGAAGTGGGCTGGCAGGACCTACCGTATCTTGTGACGGCCAGCTACGACGGTGATTATCAGGTCGCCGTCGAGCTGATCCGGGCCGACGGCGCTCTCAACGCGTTCAACGTCCAGCCGGCAATCCCGCTGCAAACTTCCCAGTCACGTCGAGTTCTGTACGTTCGAATATCGAGCTATCTATCATTTCTTCGGCTTGCCCTGCCCGCTGTCACCGGCGAGCGAACTGGCGCGACGCTACTGGCAGAGCACCTACGCGCGCACGGTCCGAGAATTGCGGGCGGTGCTTGCCGATCTCCCTGATAACTTTCCCCTGATTCATACCGGCTACAACGAGCGCCGGGAGGCCCAGAATCGGCTTGGTGTCCACGTGACAACGAATACCTGGGCATGGGCCACGTCCGCGCACGCGAACTACGGTCGTTATGAAGGATGGGCGATGAGAATCGGCATGCTCGCCATCGATGACTGGAACCAGATCGCGGGCGGCACCTGGAAGGACAAGCAGTACAGCGACATCGAGTAGCCGCAGCGGCCCGAAGTGGCACGCATCTCTCCGATCGGACGACGTCTCAGCTTGGCTGTCTGGTTTGCTCCCATTCGCTTTCGACTATGCTGTGGAGCAGGGCGCCGAACCCGCGGCCGCCGGCGGAGGCTCGACATGAAGCGAACTGCACGCATCGCCAGCTATCAGGGCTGGACGATAGACGCCGCCCCCATCATCCTTGCGAAGGATTGACTCTTCCAGTCTTGCGCGGTGATCGAGCGAGACAGCGGTGAAAGGTTTGTCTTTGTTGACCTCAGCAATCGCGTTTTTCGATCGCAGGCACACGACCGCGGCCCGCGAACAATGCGCGTAAAGCCGCTTCGTGACGTCCGCGTCCGGCAAAACCGAGATCGGCTACGGCTTCCGCCTCGATTGCATGCAAGAGTCGCCACGTCAACGGCACGCCCAATTCGATATACCGCGTCGCCACCTGCCGAGTGATACGTTCGAGATCTCGAACCGCACGCGCAAATTGCTTTTTGCTCAAATGCTCGCCATTCGTCTCCATGACCCACCCCTTCCATCTAGTCTTATACTGTACAAAAATACAGTATTTGATGCAATGCAAATAGAGTCTCGCTAGTCGACGCGGGTGTATGTGTGATAGCGCTTATGCATTGCGGTGAGATGACCGCTATGCGTGCTCGGCGACGGAGAATCGTGAACGATGCGTACGCAGGCCAACATCGAACAAAGCCTGGATAGCTAGCGAGGCAAACGCGCTTGGCCTCGATTGTGTCAATGCTCGCCGGAACGGACGCCACGGTCTTTATACGCATAAAGCCTGGTGGGTCCCAGGACGCACAGACTGACGCGCCGCTCACCTATGAATAACCACAAGCAATGCTTTCGCTTCCGCGCGCCCGACATTGCGAAGCGCATGAGCATCGTCGACGGTGTATCGTGCCGTTTCGTTGGTTTTGAGCCGATGTGTCGTGCCTGATGCCGTTACTTCGATCGTGCCATTCAGCACGGTCAAATGTTTCCGCACTCCTGGTTCGTGTGCATTTGACGAAAGCGCTGCACCGTTTTGCAATGTCAGCTCGTACCACTCGAACTTTCCGCAAGCTCGATTGGTTCCCAGACGCGCAATTGATAGCCGCCGCTATCCTCGCTCAACGTGGGTATGTCGGCCCGATTGCCATGTTTCCTGCGATCCCGTAGAGTGTTCGGCATAATGGAATCCAGTTCGAAATATCCAACGTGTCCACTGTAATTGGTGCACTATAACAGGGCTATTGGCTGCTTGTGCTCAGCATGTACCTTTCACAAGCGGCGTATTCCGACGAAACCTCATAAGTGAACAATGCCGATGAACGATCAATACCTCTCCCATCTGCGCGCGACATTGGAAGACATTCGTGCAGCCGGCTTTTACAAGAGCGAGCGCGTCATCGCCAGCCCGCAGTCGTCGTATATTCGGCTCGCCAGCGGCAAAGATGTACTCAACTTTTGCGCCAACAACTACCTCGGTCTTGCCAACGATTCGCGCATGATCGAGGCAGCCAAGGCCGGTCTCGATGCTGACGGCTTCGGCATGGCGTCCGTGCGTTTCATCTGCGGCACGCAGGCGGTACATAAAGCGCTCGAAGAAAGGCTCGCGAAATTCCTTCATACCGATGACGCGATTCTTTATTCGAGTTGTTTCGACGTGAACGGTGGACTGTTCGAGACCTTGCTAACCGAGGAAGACGCCATCGTCAGCGATGAGCTGAACCATGCGAGCATCATCGACGGCGTGCGGCTTTCGAAGGCACGGCGCCTTCGCTACAAGAACAACAATTTAGCAGATCTAGAGATGCGTTTGCAGGAGGCCGACGCGGCCGGCGCGCGTTTCAAGCTAATCGCCACTGACGGTGTATTCTCGATGGAAGGCATCATCGCCAATCTTGCGGGCATCTGCGATCTCGCGGATCGATACAACGCGCTCGTCATGGTGGACGACTCTCATGCAGTCGGCTTCATCGGCGATGGCGGACGCGGCACGCCTGAGTTCTGCGGCGTTCTCGATCGCGTCGACATCATCACCGGCACGCTCGGCAAGGCACTCGGCGGTGCATCGGGCGGATATGTCGCTGCACATAAGAAAGTCATCGACCTGCTGCGGCAACGCAGCCGGCCTTACCTCTTCTCGAATACGCTCGCGCCGAGCATCGCGGCGGCATCGCTGAAAGTGCTCGAATTGCTCGAAAGCGAGGAAGGCGCCACGCTTCGCAAACGCGTCCGCGACAACGGCGCGCATTTCCGCTACGCGATGAGCGCACTCGGCTTCGATCTCGTCCCCGGCGAGCATCCAATCATTCCTGTCATGCTCGGCGACGCACAACTCGCCTCGAAGATGGCAGATGCCTTGCTCGATGAAGGCATCTATGTGATCGGCGTTTCATACCCTGTCGTGCCGAAGGGGCGCGCACGCATCCGAACGCAAGTGAGCGCGGCGCACACACCCGAGCAGATCGATCGCGTTGTCGATGCCTTCGCTCGCGTCGGCCGTTCGCTAGGTGTGATTGCGTAAGCCACCGGGCCTTTATGCGCATAAACCTCTGCGTCCCACCCGACGCAGCACGATGACCGAAGCCCGGCCACAAGCCCAAGGCTCATAGATGCACTTATAGCAAGCACAATATCAGGACACGTCGCAATGAAAGTCCTCGCCAAACTCGAACGCGCCCCTGGTCTCACGCTCACGCGTGTGAAACGTCCCGAAGTCGGACACAACGACGTGCTGATCCGCATCCGCAAGACAGCCATCTGCGACCGACATTCATATCTGGAAGTGGAACGATTGGACGCAGAAGGCGATTCCCGTGCCGATACATGTCGGTCACGAATACGTTGGCGAGATCGTCGAGATGGAGCAAGAGGTGTGCGGCTTCGCCATCGGCGATCGCGTGTCCGGGGAGGGCCACATTACTTGCGGATTCTGCCGCAACTGTCGCGCCGGACGTCGTCATCTGTGCCGCAATACTGTGGGCGTCGGCGTGAATCGTGAAGGCGCGTTCGCGGAGTTTCTGGTGATTCCGGCGTTCAACGCGTTCAAGATTCCCCCCGATATTTCCGATGACCTGGCCGCGATCTTCGATCCGTTCGGCAATGCGACACATACCGCGCTGTCGTTCAACCTGGTCGGTGAGGATGTGCTGATCACCGGAGCGGGTCCGATCGGCGTGATGGCCGCGGCGATCGTGCGGCATGTCGGCGCGCGCAATGTTGTGATCACCGATGTGAACGACTATCGCCTCGAACTCGCCCGCAAGATGGGCGCGACCCGCGCCGTCAACGTCGCCAACGAAAATCTGCGCGACATCATGAGCGAACTGGGCATGACCGAAGGCTTCGACGTCGGGCTGGAAATGTCCGGCGTGCCGAGCACATTCACCGCAATGCTCGAAGCGATGAATCATGGTGGCAAAGTTGCACTGCTCGGCATTCCACCCGCGCAAACGGCGATCGACTGGAATCAGGTGATCTTCAAGGGCCTGGAAATCAAAGGCATCTATGGCCGGGAAATGTTCGAAACCTGGTACAAGATGGTCGCAATGCTGCAAAGCGGTCTCGATCTTTCGCCGATTCTCACGCACACCTTTCCGGTCGACGATTATCAGCGTGCCTTCGACACCATGCTCTCGGGCAATAGTGGCAAGGTCGTGCTCGACTGGACCACCGCCTGAGCGACGAACCCACAAAACTCATTGCAATGCAGGCGTCTTGGCGAATTCCGCCCGAATCGCGACATGCACGTCATCGCCAATCGCCGGATACCACGTTGTCAATCTGAACTGCGAACGATCGAAATGTCCGTCGGCGGAAAAGCCGAGCGTCTCCCGCTTGGTCAGCGGATCGACCGAATGTCCGTTGAACGTCACGTTCAACTTGATGGGGCGCGTTGTGCCGCGAATGGTCAGATCGCCCGTCAGGATGCCTTTGTCATCTCCGGTGCGCTCAAACGACGTGCTCGCGAACAGGATGTCCGGATTGCGTGCGATATCGAACATGTCGGGCCCCTTGACCATGCGATCCAACAGCGGCACGTTGGTATTGACGCTCGACGCATCGATCGTCACGCGAACGTTGCTCGTGCTCATGCTTTCGGGCCGCCAGTCGAGCTGGCCCGTAACCTTGTCGAAACGGATCAAGAAGCGTGAGTAGTGGAGATGATCCACGTCGAAGCTCACGTTCCAGTGATGCGGATCGAGCTCATAGCGCCCGGTGGGCACGCCCGACTCGCTCGACGACACACGATGCGTGACCATTTGCAACGGCGTGCACGCCGCGAACTCCGCAAACACGATCAGGCCGGAAAAGAACGTGTGCGCATTCATCCGATAACGCCTCCAAAGAAGAATTCAGACGTAACCGTCACGTCATTTTCTTGCCGTCACACGAAAATGGCGTGATCAGGTAGAGTTCGCCTCGGTCATCTTCTCAAAAAAGACACAGTCGCGATGGATGCGGTGGCGGATAATTTATGCGTTCCTGGCTCTCCCGCATTCTCAACCTTCGCCCGCGCGTTCTGGGATGGATCGCGTTCGGCGCGCTGTCGTGGACGCCGGCGACGCACGCGGCGTGGTGTTCTGATGGACTGTGGATCGATGCGATGATCGGCTCGCGTCACTTTCACCCCGACAAGGACTTCGAGCAGTTCAATCCGGGCATCGGCGCGGAATGCTGGTTGGCGCCGCAGCGTGACCGGCGGATACTTCCGCAATTCGCTGTCGAAGCTGTCGTTCTACGGCGGCGGCGTATGGTAGCCCGACTTTCTGCACTGGAACCATGTGCGGCTCGCCGCGATGGCCGGCATCATCTTCGGCGGCTATAACTACGGCAGCTATGGCTTCGGCCACGATCACACCATCGGTCCCGTAGCCGCGCCGCTGATCATGATCGGTTACAAGTGCGTCGGCGCGAACATCATTCTGATTCCGCCGATTCCTTCGAGTGATTTGCCGTTTACGCTCGGCTTCATGCCGAGAGTGAAATTCTGAACTGTCGTAGGGTGAGGAGCGGACCATCGAGGATCCCGAAAACGCTCATCTTGGTAATTCGATATTAATTTCGGATATCGAATATTTTATCGGCGTTATTTACCCGTAGACGTGACCGAGGCTCGCGATGCATTCGCCGCATCGGCGCTTCGGCTGATTTCACTTGATGTTTCCTCCCGGATGACCGAAGCGGCGACAGGAGGCCGGAAATTCCACGCGTCGCCCCCAGCAGAGCCTGCGTTGCCGAAAACTCTCCAGAGCGACTTTGATCGGAAGGAGCGCTCGCTCATCTATCATCGAGTTCAGCCGCTGCTTGCTGCGCTCCACGAGCGTCTGCCGCAGACCGGGTTCGGTCGTGAGTGTATTGAGTCCGTCTGTCATGCTGTCCGGATTCATCAGATCCATTAGAAGGCCAGCGTCGCCTACTTGCGCGCGCAAAGTGTCCATGTCCGGAATAAGACCGGCACGCCGAGACGTAACGCTTCAAGCGGCGGCAGATTGGTCGGACCGAAGAAAGTGGGCATGACCAGCGCTACCGACTAACGATAAAGATAAGGCACGACGTTATCCGGCACGAAGCCAACGAAGCGCACGAAATCGCTCAAGCCAAGTTCCTCAGCCACTTCTCGCACATGGGCCATATTGCCGAAGTCCTCGCCTGAGAATACCGCACTGATTCGTACCCCATAACGATCGTGCAATCTAAGCAGTCTACGTAGCAAATACACGTGGTTCTTGTGCGGCCAGAAATGCACGGGATAGTAGACATAGTCGCCGTGCAAGCCGTACAGGGCTTTCACATCGACATAGTTATCCCGGTATTCGTCGTCGGAAAGTTGGGTTGCGACGGCTGGAGAAAAGGGTACGACATGAACCTTGTCGCGGCGCACTCCATACCATTTTCGCGCGCGGCATCTTCGTGCCGCAGACGCGCGGAAACCAGCGTGGTGAGCGTCTTGAATATTGTCTGCACGTGCATAAGGTCGACCTAGTCAGCTTAAGGGCTTACGTCCATCGAAAGAAGGATGCCTGATCCTCGTCGCGACTTTTTTATTGTGAACTCGTGTGCTTCTCGCCTTTTGGAAGACTAACCGTACAAACCGACTTCAGGTGATGCGTGACTGATAGCGGCAAGGGTTTGTCCGAAGGGCACAAAGTCATGTCGGAATCGGAGCACGCGCGATACGGCGCAGGTTGAAGTCCACGTTCAGCCAAAAACTTGAGAGTTTCCGCCAAAGATTTTTTGTCGCCATGCGAGCTTCTAGGATGGCACTTAGACGATGAAGCGACTGCAAGCAGCCTGATGGACCAAGCACTTCGGCCTGAGGGAGATATGCCGCCGCTTCGATACCCGAGCCGGTGAAATGCGCAATTCGGAGGAGATCGTTTCCGAGACTGCATCGGCGCATCGACTTGGCGCCGACAATGTCGTGGTCATTATCCTGTTCCGGACGGAACAACTTGATACTCAAGAGTGTGGATTCGCGAGTCGGGCCATCGTTTTCGCTGTCGAACCGAATCGCGCGGGTCGCATGGGGAATCGTGCATTCCCTGCTGTTCACCCCGATACCACGCGTGGCTCACAAATGGCGCAGCTTTCTGCTAAAGCTGTTCGGCGCGGACATCGGTATAGGCGTTCATGTCTACCCGCGTGTAAAGATCTGGGCGCCCTGGAACCTTTGCATCGGCAATTACGCCGGGGTCGCCAACGGCGTGAATCTCTATTCGATCGAACGCATCACCCTCGGTGAGCGCTGCGTGGTGTCGCAAGGCGCGCTGTTGTGTACCGGCAGTCACGACTTCAACGATCCGTCGTTCCAATTGACGGCCGAATCCGTTGCGATAGGTGCGGATGCGTGGGTCTGTTCCGAAGCATTCTTGTGTCCCGGCGTCACGATCGCTCCCGGCGCCATGGTCGGCGCGCGTTCGGTGGTCACGCGAAACTTGTCCGACGCATGGACGATTTATGCGGGGATGCCGGCACGGAAGTTTTCTGTTCGCACGAGGCCAGGAGAGAACAAATGAGAGGCGTGTCCGTACTCGTTCTGACCAAAAACGAAGAACAAGATTTACCGGGGTGCCTAGAGACCATCATTGGCTGGTGCGACGACGTCCACGTCTACGACTCGTATAGCACCGACGAAACCGTTTCGTTCGCCCGCTCCGTCGGAGCGCGTGTCACCAGCAGACGATTCGATAACTGATCCATGCATTAGAACTGGGGTCTACGTAACATCGGTTTCAAATACGAATTGGTGTTGTATGTCGATGCGGACGAGCGCGTCACCGAAGATCTCGCCGCCGAGATCATGCAGGTCGTGTTGCAGCCGACGGATGCAGTCGCTTATCAGATCAGGCGGCGAGACTTTCTGAACGGCAAGTGGCTCAAGCACGTAAAGGCGTCGCTGTACTACATTCGACCCTTCAAACCGCAACAGCATATTCATTACGAGCGTCTAGCCGGCTATTGAAATACCCTCTACACGGGTCATCTTACGCGGATCATCTGATTGGGAAGGGGCAAACTGGGAGGGGCAAACGTTGAATCAAGGAATCGAACGACACTGAGACCGAAACGATGCGCAGAGCGGATGGCTACACCGAATTGATGTTCATGATGACCACGCTGGATAACTTCGTTCCGGCCAATCACCCGCT
>LFLF01000155.1 GCA_001184395.1 Candidatus Paraburkholderia calva
CCGTAATGGGGGAAAGCGGGCCGCAGGCCCAGGCGCAACACCCTGGTGGACCGGAAATCCAGGCGCAAAGCCTCACTCACGATGAATCTGCCGCTGTTTGCGCCTGAATCGATGAATACAACGGCTGCTTCAGCGTTGCCTTAAGAATGCGGCCTTAGTCTAAGTACTGACCGACCCACCCTTCCGGCCGCGCAAGCGGCCATTTTTTATGGACTGGCGCCCATGCAGATGATCGTGCGGATGTTCCTTATTCTGGTCGCTCTTGTTGTGTTTTCTTGCTACGGGGTGGTGTTGCTCTCTTTTGTTGCTCATGCTTTTTGGGGCATTGATGTGTGGGTGTTTTTGGGGGCGGGCTTGGTTGGGCCGTAGGCGTCTTTAGTATCGGTCGTCGGCACAATGGTTATGTTGTCGCGCTTTTATGTTGTCGCGCTTTCTATTCAGTAACCCCTCCGCCGGGGAGGCGGCTAATGAATAGAAAGCGCGACAACATAAAAGCGCGACAACATAACCATTGTGCCGACGACCGATACTAAAGACGCCTACGACTGCCCAGCAGCAGAATGGCAAACCAAAATCCCCGCACCATACGCTCCGCCGCGCCAGCAAATGGTCCCGACCGGACCACCGGTCAGCACATAGCCGCGCACATCGCCTGCCCGCCACGGTTTCGTCATGTAGAATCAGTTTGATAATCAGCGTATTCGAACGCGCTCCCGCATGAGCGGAGCGCTTTCCAAACCGATCACGCGCGCGAGCGCATTCGTTGGCATCCTCTTTCGCATGAACACCGACCGCAACGACGCCCCGGCATCATCCAATTTCATTCGCAACATCATCGAAGACGACAACCGCTCCGGCAAATGGTCGGAGCGGGTCAAGACGCGCTTCCCGCCCGAGCCGAACGGCTATCTGCATATCGGCCACGCGAAGAGCATCTGCGTGAACTTCGGCCTGGCCGGCGACTACGGCGGCGTGTGTCACCTGCGTCTGGATGATACGAATCCCGAGAAGGAAAGCGTCGAGTATGTCGAGTCCATCGTCGATGCCGTGAAGTGGCTCGGCTTCGACTGGAACAAGGACGGCCGCGAGCACATGTACTACGCGAGCGACTACTACGACAAGCTGTACGAGTTCGCGGAGATGCTCATCAAGCGCGGTCAGGCCTATGTGGATAGCCAGACTGCCGACGAGATTCGCGCCACGCGCGGCTCGGCCACGGAAGCCGGCATCAACTCGCCGTACCGCGACCGCACGCCCGAAGACAACCTCGACCTGTTCCGCCGCATGAAGGCCGGCGAGTTCAAGGAAAGCGAGCACGTGCTGCGCGCGAAGATCGACATGGGTTCGCCGAACTTCAACATGCGCGATCCGGTCATCTATCGCATCCGCTTCGCGCATCATTACCGCACCGGCGACAAGTGGTGCATCTATCCCATGTACGACTACGCGCACTGCGTGTCGGACGCGATCGAAAACATCACGCACTCGCTGTGTACGCTGGAATTCGAGGACCATCGCCCGCTGTACGACTGGTTCCTCGCACGTCTCGCGGACGACGGCGTGTTCCAGCGCCCGCTCCCGCAGCAGATCGAATTCTCGCGCCTGAACCTCACCTACGCGATCACCAGCAAGCGCAAGCTGCTGCAGCTCGTGCAGGAGAAGCACGTCGACGGCTGGGACGACCCGCGCATGCCGACCATCGTCGGCGTGCGCCGGCGCGGCTTCACGCCCCAGGCCATCCGTCTGATGGTCGAGCGCGTCGGCGTCACCAAGGTCGATTCGTGGATCGACATGAGCGTGCTCGAAGGCGCGCTGCGCGACGATCTGGACGAGAAAGCCCCGCGCACGATCTGCGTGCTCGACCCGCTCAAGCTCATCATCGACAACTATCCGGAAGGTCAGAGCGAGGAATGCAGCGCGCCGCTGCATCCGCATCATGCGGATCGCGGCGTGCGTACGTTTCCGTTCTCGCGCGAATTGTGGATCGAGCGCGAAGACTTTCAGGAAACGCCGCCGAAGGGCTATTTCCGACTCTTCCCCAGCAACAAGGTGCGTCTGAAGTACGGCTTCGTCGTGGAATGCACGGGCGCGGACAAGGACGAGAACGGCAACGTAACCGCCGTGCACTGCAACTACTTCCCGGACAGCAAATCGGGCACCGAAGGCTCGAACAACTACAAGGTCAAGGGCACGATCCACTGGGTCAGCGCCGCGACCGTGTATGCAGCCGAAGTGCGCCTCTACGACCGCCTGTTCAGGGAGCCGCAACCGGGCGCGGACGGCGCGGAATTTCTCGATGCGCTGAATCCGGATTCGAAGCGCGTCGTGAACGCGTATCTCGAATCGAGCGCACGCGAGGCAAACGCCGAAGACCGCTTCCAGTTCGAACGGCACGGCTACTTCGTCGCCGATCGCGTGGATTCGCAGCCGGGCAAGCCAGTGTTCAACCGCATCGTCAGTCTGCGCGATAGCTGGGGCAAGCCGGCTTGATGTGGTCATAGACGGACGCCGCTGGTCGCGCGGCGTCCGTGTTCGCAGTATTGCATCATCGATCACCAGCGGCGGGCAGAAGCAGATCACGCTCGGGCACCGCTTCGAACGAGGACGATATGAAGCTGCCGCACTGTCCCGCGCCCGCGCGGGTGTCATCCCGATGTCCATGCGCATTCTCCGGCGCCTTTTCCCGCGCACTCGCGGCCTGCGCCGCTCTTCTCCCGCTCGGTGGCCTGCACGCCCACGCGGCCACACCCAAAAAGATCTCAATTACGCGCAAGCCGCTGTCGGCGACGCTGCGCAAGATCGCCGAAAATGGCGCCATCGTATTGGGCACGCGCGAGTCGTCGGTGCCGTTCTCGTATCTGAATCGCGACCAGACCATCGGCTACTCGTACTCCATCGCGCTCAGGGTCGTCGAGGATATCCGGCGACGCCTGAATATGCCCGATCTCGCGGTGAAGAACGTCATGGTGACGTCGTCAAACCGCATCTCTTAGTGGCCAACAATCAGGTGGATCTGGAGTGCGGCTCCACCGCTCATCTGGCGGAGCGCGAGCCGTTCGTCGCGTTCTCGAACAACTTCTTTCTGTACGGCATTCGCATGGTCGTGAAGAAGAAGTCGGGCATCCACGATTACGGCGATCTGGTGGGCAAGACCGTTGCGACCACGGTGGGCACGTCCGACGAACGCCTGCTGCGGCAGTTGTCTCTGCAGGAGAAACTGAATCTGCGCATCATCGCGGCGCGCGATCGCGCGGAGGCGTTCGCCGCGCTGAAAAGCGATCGCGCGGTCCCGTTCGTGATGGACAACCCGCTGCTGTACGGCAAGATCGCGCAGGAAGGTGCGACCAGCAGCGAATATACAGTCACGGGCAGCTCGCTCGCGAACGAAACCTACGCGTGCATGCTGCGCAAAGGCGACCCGGTGTTCAAGCGCATCGTGGACGATGTGATCATCAACATGCAGCGTTCGGGCGAGTCGACGAAACTCTACGACACCTGGTTCATGTAGCCCATTCCGCCGGACGGCATCAATCTGCGCTTTCCTCTGTCGCCGGAGATGAAGCAGTTGTCGCGATCTGAACGACCGCACGGTGGTCGACTGACGCCGCTCAAAGCGTCTCGTGAAGCTCGGTGAGCGAGAGCACGGTCTGAAACAGCCGCGACAGGCTGTGGCTCGCGAAGCGGTCCACGTCGAGCGGGTTGACCCATTTGAAATCGTCCATCTCGGGAATCATCGTGCCGTCTCGGTAGCGCGGAAAATACGATTCACAAACGCAGTTCTCGAGCTTCACTTCGTCGTCGGTCACGCGCACGGCGAACAGGTGCAGGTCCTTGTCGCGCCGGTACACGAAGCGCCCGAGATCCTTCAGACGCGTGCCATCCAGCACGATGCCCGTCTCCTCGACGAGTTCGCGCAACGCCGCCTCGCGCGGCGATTCGCCGGGATCGGACACACCCTTGGGCACGTCCCAGTGCGTGGTCTCGGTGGCATGGCAGAGCAGCACATCGCCACGCGGATTGAGCATGACCACACCGCACGATACGTTGCGCGCGCTCATGGCGTGACGACTCCGCTCATTGCTTGAGCAGCTTCCACTTGCCGTCGCTGTGCTTGCAAGCGGACGGCGTCCAGGTTTGCGTCTGCCTTTTCGCGTGCGCGACGAGCGTGACCTTGCGGCATTTCATTCCTTGCGCTTCGAAGCTGTCGTGCGGCGTGATGGTGCCGTCGATCGGCACGGTATTGCCCGCGCTCTTGTTGTTCCAGTCCAGCGATTCACCGTCTTTCTTCGTTTCCAGCGCAGTTTGCGCGGCGCTGTTGAGTGCCTCAGATCGCGCTGCTTCATGTAGGTGATCGGCGTGTTGTTGATAAAGCCGAGATTGGCGGCGGACGCGCCTGCACTCACGGCGACGAGCGCGGCGGCGGGCGCGGCACGATAAAGGCCAAGCGCGAGCACTCGATGTTCGGGCGGCATGGTGATGTCCTCGTTGCGAACTACGTTTGAAGGCGGCATTCAAGCGTGGCTGGCCCGCACGGGCGCGGCCCGCCTAAAAGCGGGCCGCAACGAGAATAGCATGATGCGACGCGTATGGCCGCGCCGCGCGGTGTCGACGCGCCGTTATTTCGACGCGGACTTCATTTCCCACGGGATCTCGTTGACGCCCGTGCCCTTCTGCGCATTCGGGTCTTTCGCGGGATCGTAACTGTCGGTCAGCGTATTCAGGAACGTGACGACGTCCTTGATCTCGGCTTCGTCGACGCGGGCTTGTCGCCGCGCTTGCGGTCGAACGGCGGCTCGGTGTTGATGTTGTCCCAGTACTTCTTCGGCAGATCATCGAACTTCTGCACGACGCCGTGCTTCACCGGATAAAACTTCTCCGGGTTGGTGTCGCGCATCACGTAGAAGCGCACCACTTCGTCCAGCGAGTGATAGATGCCGTTGTGGAAGAAGGTCTTGCGCGTCGCGACATTGCGCAGCGACGGCGTGCGGAAAATGTCGCAGAACTAATCGCGGCCCTTCAGGTCGGTGCGCTCCGGTCCGCATGCGCCGAGGTCGTGGAACTTCGGGTTCTTGTTGATCGGCAGATCATTGTTGCGCGGCCCGCCGATGGCGATCAGGCCGAAGTCGCTGAACTGCGGCGGCGAGCCATCCTTAGCGCGGAAGCTGATATGACACGCCGCGCAGTTGCCCTTCTTTTCGTCGTTGAGCTTCGCGCGGCCGTCTAGCCATGCATCGAACTTGCTGGTGGTACGGATAGAACTTTTGCGGCGTCTGCTCGAAGGCTTCGAGCGAACTGAGCACCTAAGCGAAGGCCTTGCCTTCATCGTCGAACATATCGGCGCCGAAGGTCTTCTTGAATTACTCCGCGTAGGCCGACGCCTTCACCGCGGTCACGACCTTAGCAGGCGTGCTGCCCATTTCGAACGACGACAACAGCGGAATGCGCGCCTGATCCGCACCGTGATCGACGCGGCCGTCCCACGTCAGGCCGCCGGTCGGGCCGGCATCGACGGATTCGTCGCCTTCGTCGGAATCGTGAAAATGCTCGGTGAACTGCGGCACCGATTGCAGGCAGATACCTGAGCGAGGGCACCGCGCGCAAGCCCGGCTGATGCATGTCGTTGCCGCCCAATTGCACGGACAGCCCGTTAGGGGGACAGAACGCGTGCTGCGGGCTATGACACGATGCGCCCGCGAGCTTGCCCGAGCCCGACAACGACGGGTCCATGAAGAGCTTTTCGCCGAGCACATTCATCTGCTTCATGTGCGCGAAGACTTCGGCGCGCGACTGGCCGGCCGGCGCAGCCTGAGCCACCTGAGCCGCTGACTTCGGCGCGGGCGCCTGCGTCGTATCGGCCGCGTGCGAATCGCATCCGCTCAAGATAAATGATGAAGCGGCGAGCGCGAAAGCGCAGAAAACGGACGGCAGACGCATCGAAGGCATGGCGAACAACGGCAAATTGAAAAGATCGCCAAGGTAGGCATCACATATGACTTACATGTGACACACGACATCGTCGTCACATCGAAAGGTTCGGTCTCGAACTTATTTCAAAAAAATTACACAATCGAAAGTGTTAGTACATGTGGCCGTAAAAGTTAGCCGCAACAATGCGCACGCCGGTGGGCAAATGCTTTCAGAAAACTCGCGTCTTGCGCCGGTTCCCAACACAGAGAGACCTCATAAACAAGAAACTCGTTTGCGCGGTGCCGTTGGCGACGACCGCCGCATTCGGCCTGTATGCCTGCGGTGGCAGCGATACGCACGACATCAACGCAGTGCGCAACGTCGTGGTGATCTACGCGGAAAACCGCAGCTTCAACAACCTTTACGACAATTTCCCGGGCGCAAACGGTCTGCAGAACGTGCCGGCCGCTTCCGCGCAGCAGCTCGACCGCGATGGCACCGTGCTCAAGATGCTGCCGACGATCTAGACGGATCTGACGGCAACGGGCGTGACGCCGACCATCAGCGAGGCGGACGACCAACCTGCCGAACTCGCCCTTCGCGATCGACGACGTGAACGGTTTCAACACGCCGCTGTCGGTGACGACGCGCGACCTGTATCACCGCTTCTACGAGAACCAGATGCAGATCCACGGCGGCAAGAACGACATGTTCGCCGCATGGGCCGACTCCGGCGGTTTCGTGATGGGCCACTACAGCACGACGCCCGACAAGCTGCCGCTCTACAAGATCGCGCAGCAGTACATGCTGGCAGACAACTTCTTCATGGGCGCATTCGGCAGTTCGTTCCTGAACCACCAATGGCTGATCTGCGCGTGTACACCGTTCTACGCGAACGCGAGCACGGCCAGGCCGTCGATCTCGGTCGTGAATTCGGACGGCGTGACGCTGACTCCCGCTTCGAACTCGCCGCCGTCCGCGCTGACCGGCATGCCGAAGTTCCAGAACTCGGGCAACCTGACGCCTGACTTCTACGCCGTCAACACGATGCAGCAGCCGTATCAGCCGTCGGGCAACCTGCCCGCCACGGGCGGCGACACGACGCTCGCCGCCCCGAACAACGCGACGACGCTGCCGCCGCAGACCAACAAGCACATCGGCGATCTGCTGAGCGCCGCGAATGTGTCGTGGGCATGGTACGGCGGTTCGTGGGGCGCGGCGCTTGCCAGCCGCACGGCGATCACTTACGGCGTGAACGCGCAACCGAACTTCCAGACGCACCACCAGCCGTTCAACTACTTCGCCGACCTCGCGCCGGGCTCGCCCGCACGCGCGCAGCACTTGCTGGACGGCGGCACGAACGGTTCGGAGTTCATCAAGGCGATCGACGCGGGCACGCTGCCGCAAGTGTCGTTCTACAAGCCACAGGGCAACCTGAACGAGCACGCCGGTTACACGGACGTCACTTCGGGTGACCAGCACATCGCCGACGTCATCAGCCACCTCCAGAAGAGCCCGCAGTGGGAACACATGGTCGTGGTCGTGACGTATGACGAAAACGGCGGCTTCTGGGATCACGTCGCGCCGCCGAAGGGCGACCGCTGGGGTCCGGGTTCGCGTATCCCCGCGCTGAACATCTCGCCGTATGCGAAAAAGGGCTTCGTCGATCACACATAATACGACACGACGTCGATCCTGCGCTTCATCACCAAGCGCTACAACCTGCCGAAGCTGCCGGGTCTGGAGGATGGGCGATCTCACGAACGCCATGAACTTCGGTCAGTAAATGACGGACGCGCATCCGTTTCACGCGGGATGCAGCCATGCACGTGCGGGGCCGCCGCTCGTCGCGAACCGGCGGGCGTGGCTGCTGGCATTTTTTCGGGCTGGTGAACGGTGGGTGTATACGAGCCTCGTCGTATGGATGCCCGCCTATTACCAGAGACTCGGCCAGAACGTGAAAGCGAGCGCGCGCTGCTCGCCATGCTGACGGTGTTTCAGGCGTCGTCCGCGCTGTTGTTGCCGATGGTGGCGGCGTGCTTCGGGCGCGTGCTCGACCGGCGTCCATGGATCGCGCTCGGTCTCGTCGCGCAACTGACCGGCTTCGGGTTGCTGCTGTACGCGCCGCTCGGCGCGCCCATCGTCGTGGTCGCGTTGCTCGGCGTCGGCTTGGGCAGTGTGTTCGCGCTGACGCTCGATCACACCGACGATCATGCGCTCGCCGCGAGCCTCGTTGCGAGGATCGCGCTGAACCCGGTGTTCGGGCCGTCCAGCTACACGCGCTCGATGAATCGGCCCGCGGCGGGCCGCGAATTCCGCGACGCGCCGGCCATCACGCGATGATCCGGCGCTGATCTGCGGCCTTCAGCGCACGCGCTGAGCCGCGAAATATCCTTAAAGCAGATCGGTCATCTGCCACACTGGGTACGGACGGCGGCAATGGCCGTCGTAACCCGCTTCCTTAGCAGCGCGATGGGTTCGGCAGAAAATCGCTCATCGCGATGATGGGCCAGCTGGCGTCGGCGGCGGCCGCGCGCAGTTCGCGCACCAGCGCGTAATTGACCGCGCCGCCGACGCGCGTGTCGAGAAACAGTACATGCGCCGCCACTCGTCGACAATCTGCCGCGCGGTGGCGCCATCGACCACCAGTTGCGCCGGAAACCCCTTTAGCTCGAGCGACACAAGCGATGCCCCCAGCACCCGCTCCGACAGCCCGATCAGCATGCGCCGCATTTCCGGCCGCAGACGGGTCTGCTTACGGTTCCACAGCGAGCATTGCGCCGGACTGGTTTTGTATGCCCGATTGTTCAAATCATTCCTCTTTCCGCGACTCGGCCCATGACGGACCGTACGCGCTTCCCCTGAACGCACGCGTAAATGTGCCACGATGGCGCATGCACGCACCGCGAACGGGCAGCGCGCGAGATTATACGAGATGGTTAATTTTTCCGATGCTTTGATGCACGGGCTTGTGCGGTCGGGCATCGGATATTACGAGGAGAGTAAAAAGCAGGAATCGTGCCAGATCGGCACGAGCGAGGCTGGTCGCTTATCGCCCTTGAACCATGATCAAAGGTACACGCGCTTGCGCAACAGAAACCAGTTCAAATTGCCACATGGCCTTGGGACAATTTCGATCGGCCTCTCGTCAAGCACTCCAACGCCTCAGGCACATGGTTTTGGCGTGAATTTCGCGAACGTGCCGCCATTTTGTACTCTGCCGAAGATTTCTCCGAAGGCATCGGGAGCGGTCGGCGTGCTAAACCTGTCAGTTGGCGCATGAACGGAAGCACCAAGCGAGTTGGACATCTGCTGAGCGAAGGAATCGTCCCCTCCGTGACCCGCATAACAGGCATACAGCGTGACTGCCTGTCCCGGCTTGTACTTAGTGCAACGCTGATTAAGTCCACCATTAGTACTTGTCAGGTGTTATAGAGCGCACGTGCAAGGAGAAAGACAAACGACGATGAAGCAGCAGACCCTGGCGATGGCCGCGGATCAAGGTGCGGGGTTCGAGACTTGCCGCAAACGCACGCGATGCGACGAGTTGCTTGACACGATGAACACGATCGAGATTCGCCTCGAGCAGCGCCGTGGACGTCGGCGCGGATCTGGTGGAAATCTCTTCGCCGAGGTGGGGCGAGTGCTGCAAGCCAGCGGTATGAA
>LFLF01000156.1 GCA_001184395.1 Candidatus Paraburkholderia calva
ACCTGAGCCCTGAGTGCGAACCCAGCGATTGACGCGCCCGGTTGCAAGCACGCCTCAATCAGTCGGCGCTTCCCGTCAGGGTCGTACCTTCGTTTGCCGTTGGAGCATTCTCGAATGACTCGGAGTGGCAGAAAGTCAAACTCATCATCGCTCATGGCCTGCGTTCCCAATGTAGGTTGCGGACGCAATCGTCGTTCTTAAAAGCCGACGAAGATAGGTGTGCTCGTTTTAGCGCTTACGATCATGCGCAGGTTGTGGCCTGCACGGCACAGCACCGTGTGAATTGCGTCGCTAAGCGAACATATCGCCATGCAAACCGACGCATTGGAAGCGAATGACCTGCAACGCTTTTCGATATCCGACACGGCCTTTCATCTGACGCTCGCGGAGGGCGCGGGCAACGGGCTGCTGTTGCAACAACTGACGGTCATACACGACAAGATCCGCCTCACGCGCGGCCGCGAATACACCGTGCCGAACTGGATCAAGTATTCGATCGACGAGCACTCGCGCGTGCTGAGCGCGCTTACGCGGCGCGATGCCACCATCGGCATCGCGGAGATGACGTATCACATTCGCAGCGTGGTAGATCTGCATTTCGGCATGCGGCGGCGCAAGGACTTAGCGGCGGGCGTTCTACGAGAAGGGCGTCGAGATATCGTCATTCGCCATCGACGCGATATTCACCGTCAGTCTTGAGCGTTCACAACATGAAGGAGATTCATCCGCGCCAGGGCGAATGACGAATGACCGAGCAGAAATTGCCCGCCTTGAACAGCGGCTTCTTATCCGCGATGACATCCTTCACATTGCCGAACGTCGAATCAGGCTTGTGTTTTGTCCCGTCATAGAAGGCCTGAATGATGTCTTCCTTGAAATGCCCCGAACGAGGATGCGCGTGCACGACGGCCTGTCGCTCCGCGTCGCGCTGTATTGTCGATACGTGAGACCGAGCACATCCATTTGACGCCTGCGTTGACGAGTGCGATCACCGGATGCATATGTTGCGTAATGCCCGGCGTCGTATGCAGCGCAATCGATGTCCATACGAGATCGATATCGGCTGCGCTGATGCCGCGTTGCTTTAGAAAGTCGCGGGCGGCGTTCGCTCCGTCCACTTCGAATCGCTCGCCACGACTGCTGTGCGATGGTATCAGGCCGACGTCGTGGAACATCGCCCGCGTACAGCAGTTCCGCGTCGTATTTCAGGCCGCGATATACGCCAGCGAGCGCGCCGAAGTAATAAACCCGGCTCGAATGATTGAAAAGAAGCTCCGTTTCCGTGTCGCGAACGAATTCGGTGATTTCGCGGGCGAGCTTGCTGTCCGGAACTGCGGTGCCATTGATATTCATGGCCGACTCCTTGGTGGGGATGAGTTTCATTATGGGGCGAGTAGCATTGGCAGACCACGGCGTGAACCGCTGATTTCTGCCATTTCACGTCGATTCCGGACCTGAGGAAATTCATATGGCCAGAACTATCGCTGTGCTCGCCATACCGGGCGTTTAGTTGCTTGATGTTTCCGGACCGCTGGATGTGTTTGCGCAGGCGAACACCGAAGCGGGGCGCGACAAATACCTGCTGAAGGTGGTCGGGACCGAGCGAGGGCATCTCACGAGTTCATCCGGCGTGCAGATGGTTCCCGACGAAGTGGCCGGCGAGCGCGCCTCGACATTCGATACGTTGCTGGTGGCGGGCACGCCGCACGCAGCTTCCCTGGTTCTGTCGAGAAGCTGCGCGCATGGCTGGTCGCGACCACGAAGACGTGCAGGCGCTTCGGATCGATGTGCACCGGCGCGTTCATTCTCGCGGAGGCGGGATTGCTGAAGGGCAAGCGCATCACGACGCACTGGTCGTCGGTGGACGAGTTGTCGCGCCGTTATCCCGACCTCACGATCGAGCCTGACGCCCTATTCGTGTGCGACAAGCGCTTGCGCACGGCTGCCGGGGTGACCGCCGGACTGGATCTTCGCGTTCGCGCTGGTGGAAGAAGATCTCGGGCGCGATCTCGCCATGCGGGTGGCAAGCCAGCCGTGATGTATTTCAGAAGACCGGGCGGGCAGATGCAATTCAACCGTAAAGGCCATGCGCAGCCGACGGGCCGCTCCGCCTTGCAAGAGGTGCGACTGGTCGCCGCGCATCCAGAACTGGATCACAGCGTGGGCAATCTGGCGGCGCGTGCAGGATTGAGTCCGCGCCACTTCGCGCGCCTGTTTCAGACGGAGGTCGGCGTGACGCCCGCCGCGTGGGTCGAGGGTGCGCGCGTGGCCGCTGCCCGGCGTCTGATCGAAACGAGCGGCGATGCGCCGAAGCAGATCGCCGCGAAATGCGGGTTCGCCAATGCGGACGTGTTGAGGCGCGCTTTTTCCAAGCACGTGGGCATGACGTCTGCCGAGTATCGCAGGATTGCGGGCGCCTCAACCGAGACATGAGGCCGGTGGCGCGTTCCGTTCAGCCCTCGCCGACGTTCACGCACCGAAACCCCGCATACACATACTGGTAATGTCCCTGGAACCAGTTGCGGAAACTCGGGCGCAGCATGCAGGCGGCCGTGCGCGGCGATCCGCCTTTCATCACGAAATGCTTGCCGTCGTAGAAATTGGCCGAGTAGCCGAGATAGAACGGAAACGGCTCGAAGCCTTCGAGCGGCCCGAAGGTCGTCGAGGTCCATTCCCAGCCGTTGCCGAACTGACCTTCGACGCCGGCTGCGCTTGCATTCTCCGGATGCGCCTGCACCGGCGACGGATCCCAGCGGCGGAAATCGAAGTTGCCTTCCGCGACGTGCGGCGCACCGAGCGCGGCGCGTTGCCATTGCGCTTCGGTCGGCAGAGCCTTGCCTTGCCAGCGCGCATAGGCGTTGGCTTCGGCATAACTCACATACACGGGCCAGTCGTGCGGCAGGGCAATCTCGTCGAACATCGTGCGCAGCTTCCAGCTTCCGTCATCTCCGCGCGACCAGAACGCGGGATGCTTGACGCGTTCCTCTTTCTTCCACTCCCAGTCGGCGTCGGTCCATAACGCACGGTTCGCGTAACCGCCCGCATCGATGAAATGCAGGTAATCGCCGTTGGACACCATGTAGCGGTCCATCTCGAAGGCAGACACGTCGACGTGCACTTCGCCGAATTCGTTGTCCCAGCCGAACAGGCCGCTCTCGTGCGACAAGCCCAGCGTGACTTCGCCTGCCGGCACGCGCACGGTTTTATGCGCAAGCGCTTGTTGTGCCGCGCGTTCGAAGAGCGCATCCGGTGGCGCAATTTTTCTATCGACCGGCAATTGATGCAGCATGTACGCGAGCGTTTCCGCATGCATCAGCCGATGCTCGATGGCGACTTCCAGCAGTTGCGCCGCGGATTTGTCGGGTAAAACGTGGTGCGCCGCGAATTCGATCGGGTCAAAGCACGCGTCGATATCGGCGCGCACGCGATCGCGGTAGGCGTGAATGGCGTCGAGTGTCGGCCAGTCGGACGGCTGATCGGTCGGCAGGCCGCCATCGACGGGATCGATCCCGAACGCGAACAGCTCGTCGTAGGCGGGATTGGGGCTCGGCAGGTCGAGCAGGCGCTGATCGAACAGATTGCGGTCGAACGCCTCCAGATGTCCGATATAGAACACGATGCGATGACGTTCGGGAATCGGCCTGTCGTACAAATGTTCCGGCTTGACGATGCCAAACAGCGCATCGGTGACGCGGCGCGCCTCGTCGAGGCGCTCGAGCAGCGGGTGACGCAGGGAAGGTTCGCGATTCATGTCGCTGAGTCTCCGGGGGGGGCAGGCCAACTAAGGAGACTAAAGCGTAACGAACCGCATGCCAACCGAATTATGCGGCGGGTTTATTCGCGATACCGCAATAATCGGCTGCGGTACCGCGCGGGCAAAGGCTCGCGTCAGATATTGCGGAGCTTGTCGAAATCGCGGATACGGATGGATTTGCCGCGTACGTCGATCAGTCCGAGCTTGGCGAAACGTGACAAGGTGCGGCTGACCGTCTCGAGCGTCATGCCGAGATAGCTGCCGATATCGTCGCACGTCATGCGCAGCGTGAACTCGGCGGTGGCGTACCCACGCCGCGCGAAGCGCGCCGACAGATCGAGCTGCATGCGCGCGACGCGTTCGGCCGTGCGCAGCATGCCGAGCCGGGCGGTGTGATCGGAAACGCGGTTGAGCGCCTGTTCCTCATGCGATGCATGCGCCGCTGCAACCCTTCCGAGTCGCGGCAGGCGTGCTCGAACACTTTGTAAGGCACGATGCACACGGAACTGTCTTCCAAGGCGACGGCGTCGCAGATGTGGCGGCTCTCGTCGATTTCCGTCGAGGCCGAGCACGTCGCCGGACAGCAGCAGGCCGGTGACCTGCTCGCGGCCGCCTTCATGCCTGACCACTGTCTTCAACGATCCGGAGCGAACCGCGTAGAGCGATTCGAAGGCGTCGCCGGCGCGGAACAGGGTATCGCCGCGTCGCACGCGGCGCGTGGCGGAAATCACGTTTTCCAGTTTGACGACATCGGTGGCACATAGACCTTCGGGCACGCACAGGTGCCGCATCGCGCAACCCGTGCAATGCGCGGCATTGCGGCGGACTTGGGGCAGGTCGGACATGACACTCGCTCCTTGATAATTGACAAGGAGAATTGTCCCACGCCGGTTCCTGTGCACCCCGCGCGAAAATGCCGCGCCCTGAAACTTTCAGGCTCGCGCGAAATCAGGATGCGTCCGCGCTTTCGGTCTTGGTGTTGCCGCCGGCCGCCGACGGAATTAGCAGCACGGGAACGGTCGCCTGCCACAGACACTGCTCGGCGATTCTGCCGAGAATCAGCCGCTGAAATCCCTTGCGGCCATGCGTGCCCATCACAGCAGGTCCGCGCCGAACGCCTTCGTGGCGATGACGAGCGTCGCGACATCGTCCGCGGCGGTCGCCTCGACCGTCACCACTTCGCCCGTGACGCCGCGCTTGCGCATGGCATAGGCGGTTTCCGCCGCCAGCGACGCGCCTTGCTGCATCAGGCTCGCATGCAGCGTGGACGGATCGTAGCCGTGCACGTCGAGGTACATCGGGCCGCTTTCGAAGACGTAATACGGCTGCAATACCGCGCCGTGCGTGGCGGCGGATCGATGGCAGCAGCGCACGCAGCGAGGTGCGGCTGCCGTCGATGGCGACGAGAATCTTCGTGAACATGGCGCGACTCCTTATTCTGATGAGTTTTTGACGAGTGACGAGGTTGGCCGGTTCAGGATACCGGAGGCCCGTCGTGTACGCGCCGCGCATTTTTGCGATGGGTCGATTCGTCGCAAGTCAGCACGTACAATTCCTATTTCCCCGACATCGGCGCCTGCTTAACAGCAGGCGTGTCTTTCCTCAGCATTTTTCCAGCCCGCCGCCGCATGTCGACCACGAGCCCGCCGCAGTCCCCGCCGCATCCCGTCCTGTCCTTCAGAACCGCGCTGTACGCAATGCTCGGCATCGGCCTCGTCAATTGCTGGTGGCGCTCGACCAGACCGTCGTGAGCACGGCTCTGCCGTCGATCGTCGCGGAATTGCACGGCTTCGAGTTCTATGCGTGGATCGCGAGCGCGTACCTGCTGGCGTACGTCGTGACGGTGCCGGTGTTCGGACGGCTGGGCGATTACTTCGGCCGCAAGCCGTTCGTGATCGCGGCGGTGATCACTTTCACGGTGGCCTCCGTGCTATGTGGCCTCGCGCCGAACATGCTGTTTCTGGCGCTTGCGCGCGGGCTCCAAGGCGTGGGCGGCGGGATGATGGTCGGCACGGCGTTCGCGGCGATTCCAGACCTGTTTCCCGACGCGCGGACCCGCGTGCGCTGGCAGATGGTGCTGGCGGCGTACGGCATTGGCACGGCGGCGGGGCCGTCGCTCGGCGGCTGGATGAGCCAGCACTGGGGCTGGCGCTCGACCTTCCTCGTCAATCTGCCGGTGGGCGCGGCGGCGTTGTACTTCATCTGGTCGCATCTGCCGAACATGCACCGGCGGCGCGAAGGCGGCGTGAAGATCGACTGGCTCGGCACGGCGCTCGTGGCCGTGGTGCTGGGCGGCTTTCAGGCGCTGATCGAAGCGCTGCCGAAAGACGGCCTCTCGACCAATAATCTCGTGCTCGGCGCGGTGGTGATCGTTGCGGCCGGGGCACTGCTGATCTGTGAAAAGCGCGACCCACTCGATCATTCCGCTCGACATCTTCCGCGATCCGCAACTGAACACGCTGTTTACGCTGTCGTTCCTCGCGGGTTTCGTGATGTTCTCGCTGATCTTTTTCGCGCCGGTTTCGATGCATCCGCCCTGTTCGATGCGGCGCGCGATGCGCTCGTGCAGTCCATCCATATCGGCACGATGCTGACCGCCGTCGCGGCGCTGGTGTCAGCGCTGCTCGTGCGGCGCATTTCGCACATCGTGTTCCGCAAGGTGGGCACGGGGGGTGGCCAAGACGGACACGCCGCCCGCGCATTGAGGCCGCTGCCAGGTGCATCGTCGACCCGACTTCCTCGGATCGCACGGCCGATGGAACGCTTGTTCCGTTGACAGGTCTCTCGCGTTAAGCGTCGCCACAGCCGCTTTCGTCAGCGAGAACGGCGCGCCGGTCCGGCACGCATCGTGCGTGGCCCGCATTCCACACTTCGCCGCCCGCCGACGCGTGGCGAACGCGGGCGGCGGCACAGCCTCATTGCCTCCAACGCCGGGCGCGGTGAGCGGAATTCGCCGCACGCAAGCGAACCCGCCTGAGGCCGATAACGTACGAGGAGCCGACATGAAGATCACCGGAGAAATGCTGATAGGCGCATCGGCCGTGCGGGGCGCCGATGCCACGCTCCGCGCGTTCGATCCCGCGAAGAACGCGGACCTCGAACCCGCGTTCGGCGGCGGTGGTGCAGCAGAAGTCGCGCGCGCCTGCGAACTCGCCGAAGCCGCATTCGATCCTTTTCGCGCCGCGCCGCTGGAGACCCGCGCACAGTTTCTCGAAGCGATCGAGGACAACATCGTCGCGCTCGGCGACACGCTGATCGAACGCGCCTGCGCCGAGTCGGCACTGCCGAAGGCGAGGATCGAGGGCGAGCGGGCACGCACGGTCGGGCAGTTGCAATTGTTTGCGTCGCTGGTGCGCGAGGGGCGCTGGATTGCCGCCACGCTCGATTCCGCGCAGCCGGAGCGCAAATCCTTGCGACGCTCGGATCTGCGATTGCAAAAGATTCCCATTGGACCGGTCGCCGTGTTCGGCGCGAGCAATTTCCCGCTGGCGTTTTCTGTGGCGGGCGGCGACACGGCTTCCGTGTTCGCGGCGGGATGCCCGATCGTCGTCAAGTCGCATCCCGCGCATCTGGGCACTTCGGAGCTCGTCGGGCGCGCGGTGCAGAAAGCCGTTGCCGATAGCGGTCTGCCCGAGGGCGTGTTCTCGCTCGTGGTCGGCGAAGGCAACGCCATCGGCGAGGCGCTCGTCGCGCATCCCGCCATCATGGCCGTGGGCTTCACCGGCTCGCGGCGCGGCGGCCTCGCGCTCGTCGATATCGCGGCGAAGCGTGCCGTGCCGATTCCGGTGTTCGCCGAGATGAGCAGCGTCAATCCGGTGTTCGCATTGCCGGGCGCGTTGGCCGCGAAGAGCGACACGCTCGCTGCAGCCTTCATCAATTCGGTGACGCTGGGCGTCGGCCAGTTCTGCACGAATCCGGGTCTCGTGTTCGCGCTGCAGGATTCGGATCTCGACGACTTCATCGATCATGCCGCCGCCGCGCTGGAAAAGAAACAGACGCAGACAATGCTCACGGTGGGCATCGCGAAGGCTTATGCGAGCCGCATCGAGGCGCGGGATGCGGCGGGTGCGCAGCGTATCGCGACGGGCGAGGAGGGGCGCGCGGCGAGCGGCGCACGGCCAGCGCTGTATCGCGTGAGTGCGGAGCAGTTTATCGCAACGCCGTCTCTCGCCGAGGAGATCTTCGGGCCGACTTCCGTGATCGTCGTATGCCGCGACGAGGACGAGATGATCGCGTCCGCGCGCCACCTCGAAGGCCAGTTGACCTCGACGCTGCTGATGGAAAGCGACGACGTCGAACTCGCGCGCCGCCTGATGCCGGTGCTCGAGCGACGCGCCGGCCGCATTTTGGCGAATGGCTTTCCGACCGGCGTCGAGGTGTCGTATGCGATGGTCCACGGCGGCCCGTATCCGGCGACCTCCGACAGCCGTTCGACTTCGGTCGGCGCGATGGCGATCGAGCGCTTTCTGCGGCCGGTGTGCTATCAGGACATCCCGGCGGCGCTGTTGCCGGAGGCGCTGGCGGACGACAATCCGCTGGGTTTGTGGCGTCTGCGGGATGGAGAGTTGGGCCCGAACTGAGCTCGGGTACATGGCTAAATATCTGCCACAGAAATAAAACGATTTTATCCGTGTAAGAGATATTCTGAGATCGCATCCATAGAATCTGGACAAATATCTGCCAGGCGAATAATATACATTTATTCGTCTGACAGATATTTTTTATGGATGACGTTATTGTCACACCGGCACAAATGGGGAGCGTGCTCGCTGCGGGACGCCGTCGCGCGGGACTGACGCAGGCCGAGGCGGCGGTGCGGCTCGGCATTAGCCAGAGCCGCATTTCGACTCTCGAACGCAGCACGGGTGCGCTGACGATGGATCAACTGCTCACCATGCTCGCCACATACGGCCTCGAACTCACCGTAAAGGACCGCGTAAACCCCTACGAACTGCCTGAAAAAGAGGCGCAGTGGTGACCGCGGGGGCGGAACAGCCATTCCCGGCGCCAGCCGTCACGACGCATTCTGCGACGTCAAGCGGCGTTACTTCAATACGATGGCCTTGAAGTGCGGTCATGACACCAGCGCGGAATCCATCATCGAACGGATAATCGAACGCACGCCCGCTGTGATCGCGCTGTAATGCTGTGATCGATACCGTAACCGCGCTCTTGCCGAACGATTTCCCGGCGCGCGTCGTGCAACGCATTTTCGATGGCATGCGCAAATCCGCCGCGCTGCTAGAGTCCATGCCCAAGGACTGAACTTTCCCACCTTCAACCGATTCGCTTCAGGAAACGCACCTCACGACCCCGAACGACCGCCACTATCCCGACCCCGCCATCCGCGTGCTCCATCCGCGCTTCAATGCGCTGCGTCTGCCTTCCGCATCGGTGGAATGCCTGTATCAGGGCGCCCGCTGGTTGGAAGGCCCGCGCTGGTTCGGCGATGACCGCTATCTCTTGTGGAGCGATATCCCGAACGATCGCATCCTGCGCTGGGACGAAGAAAGTGGCGACGTGCGGGTGTTCCGCAAGTCGTCGAACAATGTGAACGGTAATACGTAAGCGCTAAAACGAGCACACCTATGCGCTAAAACGAGCCCGCCTATCTTGTCGGCTTTTAAGAGTGACGATTGCGTCCGCAACCTACATTGGGGACGCAGGCCATAAGCGATGATGAGTTTGACTTTCTGCCACTCCGAGTCATTCGAGAA
>LFLF01000157.1 GCA_001184395.1 Candidatus Paraburkholderia calva
CCGCACCTTGATCCGCGGCCATCGCCAGCGTCTGCTGCTTCATCGTCGTTTGCCTTTCTCCTTGCACGTGCGCTCTATAACACCTGACAAGCACAAGCGGTGGACTTAATCAGCATTGCCTTAAGCCCTTCGCGCGACGCG
Organism: Candidatus Paraburkholderia calva; assembly: GCA_001184395.1. Classification (GTDB taxonomy): domain Bacteria; phylum Pseudomonadota; class Gammaproteobacteria; order Burkholderiales; family Burkholderiaceae; genus Caballeronia; species Caballeronia calva. The sequence goes on from LFLF01000157.1 coordinate 142, forward strand.
AATACGACGCCAACAAAAACAACGAGCGGACACGGAAGAAGAAGAACATGATGTTCCAGAACATGCGGGTGAAAACCAAGCTCGCGATCGGCTTCGGCGCGCTGACGGGCGCGGTACTGATCGTGGCGGCGCTATCCATCGGGGCGCTGAGCGAGGCCAACAAGCGCTTTACTTCGTTCTTAGACAAGATCGACGCGCGCGCAAATCTCGCGCAGAGCATCCGCACGGCATTGGACCGGCGCGCCATCGCGGCGCGCAATCTGGTGCTGGTCAACACGCCCGCCGATATCGAACTCGAAAAGGCCGCCGTCACTCAGGCGCCCGCCGACGTGCAGCGCGATCTGCGCGAATTCAACGCGATGGTCGCCGGCGCCGACGACATCACGCCCCGAAGTGCGCGCGTCACCGAAATCAATCGGGTGGAAGCCCTGTACGGCCCGGTCACTCTCGGAATCGTCGATCTCGCGCTCAAAGGCAAGCAGGCCGAAGCCGTCGCCGAGATGAACGCGCATTGCCGGCCGCTGCTGGTGGCGCTCGTCAAGGCGACGCAGGACTCTATTCGGACCTCACGCCGGACCTCACGCGCGAACAGGAAGCGCGGCTCGTGCGCCGGTCCGCCGAAAGCTATGCGTTCGCGTGCATGCTGCTGATCGCCGCCTGCGCGGCGACGGCGCTCTCGGCAGCGTTCGCAGAATTCGTCATCACGCGCGGCATTTTGAAGGCGCTCGGCGCGGAGCCGGACACGCTGAGCGACGTGGCACAACGCGTCGCGAGCGGCAATCTCAGCCCGGTCGCTGATGCGGACCGTGCGCCGCGCCACAGCGTGCTCGCCTCCATGAACACCATGCAGGCGAACCTCGTCGAACTGATCGGCAACGTGCGCGCGTCGGCGCACAGCATCGCCACCGACTCCACGCAGATCGCGGCGGCAACGTCGACCTCTCTACGCGCACGGAGCAGCAGGCCGCATCGCTCGAAGAAACTGCATCGAGCGTCGAGGAACTCACGTCCACGGTCAGGATGAACATCGATCACGCCCAACAGGCCAACAACACGCTGTCCGAGAACTCCTCGGCCATTGCGCAGCAGGGCAACGCCGCCGTGAACCGCATGGTCGAGACCATGAGCAAGATCAGCACGCGCTCGGAAAAGATCGCGGACATCACGGGGATCATCGAAGGCATTGCGTTCCAGACCAATATCCTCGCGATGAACGCCGCCGTGCCGTGGAAGCGGCGCGGGCCGGCGAGGAAGGACGCGGCTTCGCAGTGGTCGCATCCGAGGTGCGCAATCTCGCTCAGCGTTCGTCGAGCGCGGCGAAGGAGATCAAGGAACTGATCGGCGCATCTGTGGATCGCATCGCCGAAGGGTCGAGCCTCGCGGGCGAAGCGGGCGCGACAATGGACCAGGTATTGCAGGCCGGCACCAATGTGCGCGACATCATGAACGAGATCGCGGCGACGTCGAGCCATCAGAGCCGTGGCATCGAGCAGTTGAATCAGGCCATCGCGCAACTGGATCAGGTCACGCAGCAGAACGCGGTGCTGGTCGAGGAAGCAATCACGGCTTCGCAATCGCTCGACGAGCAAGGGCGCAAGCTGAGCGAGGCGGTGGCGTTTTTCAGGTTGGAAGAGGAACGCCCATATCGATGATGTCATGCGGCTCCGCGCGGATCGCGACATGGTGCATCATTCACGCACATTCCCGATTCGTGGAGGCCGCATGCCCAGCATCCCGTACGACGCCAGCCGCGACGCGCTGTTCTCGCCCCAGTTGCGCCCCACTGTTTTCGATTCCACCGTCCACTACGACGAACTCGCGCTGGCGGCCGAATGCGCGCGCCTCGCTTACGTGCGCTTCGAGAATGGCGCCGCAGATCTGCAAGCGCTCACGGACGCGCTCGCCCGCGTGCGCCTCGCGGGCCTCGTCACCTTCGATGACCCGACCACCGGCACGCAAGGATACGGCACATCGCGCGCGGATGACGGGCTCGTCGTGCTCGCGTTTCGCGGCACCGAACCCACCGCGCTGACCGATCTGGGCTCCGACCTCGCCGTCACCCTCATCGACTGGACCGAACGCGCCGGCCGCGTGCACGAAGGATTCGCCCGCGCCGCGCGCAGTGTCTTCGGGGCGGTGGACCGCTGGCTGCTGGCGGCGCGTGCGCCGGGCACGCGGCTCGTCGTCACCGGGCATAGTCTGGGCGCGGCAATCGCCACGCTCTATGCGAGCGTGCTCGCGCCAAAGCGGCTCGTCACCATCGGCTCGCCGCGCGTGGGCGATGCAGACTTCGTCGCGACGCTCACGGGCATCGACATAACGCGTTTCGTCGATTGCTGCGATATCGTCACGCAACTGCCGCCTCAAATCGGCGGCTATGTGCATGCGGGGGAAGCGCGTTATCTCACGGGCGCGGGGGAATGCGCTGCATCGGCGGACAAGGCTTTCATCGACGCCGACCGCCTCGCGGCGCGAGCCGATTTTCTGGGCGACTATGCGTGGAAAACGGGCAACGTCCTGCTGCGGGATCTCGCCGATCACGCACCGATCAACTATGTGCGCTGTCTCGTGCCCTAGCGCGGCTTCTTCGCCTTGCCCTGATTGAACGCGATCGCCACGCGAATGAGCCGCTTGAGTTTGGCCGCGTCGACCTTGTCGCCTTCGAGATAATCGATCGCGCGCCGCGCGTTGCCGTCGAGTCCCGCGTTGAAGAGCCGGTCGGGATCGGGTAGGCTCGCGCCGTGGAGGAACGTGAGCTTCACGTGGAGGAACGTGAGCTTCACCTTGCCCTTGTGCGCGTTTCCGACCGGGATCATGCCGTCGCGATACCACACCGGACTGCCCATGTACTTCCATTCCTCGACGATCCCTCCGTCCGCCGCGAGTATGGCCTGACGCACAGCGGCGAAGGTCTTGCCGCGCCAGTCGGTGATGCCCGCGATCAGTTCGTCGATTTTTTCCGATGGAGTCGTGGCGATGTCATGCGTCGTTGAAGGACCGGCCCTGATGATAGCGCAACGTCCCTTCCCGCCTTGCTACGCGCCCGCCCGCACCAATGGCGGCAATTCCGCCGGCACCACTTCGAGAAAGCCATGTCCCATCTCGCGTTCGAAACGCACCGGACTGACTTCCCAGATGATGCGCGCATGTTCCAGCACATAGACGCGATCCGCGTGCGGCAGAGCGCGAACGTGACGTTCTGTTCGCCGAGCAGGACGGTGATCGGCGTGGTCTGCTGCAGGCGCCCCATTGCCTCCGAAAACTGCTCGAGGATCACGGGCGCGAGACCGAGCGTGGGTTCGTCGAGGATGAGCAGTTTGGGCTGCATCATCAGCGCCCGTGCGATGGTCAGCATCACTGTTCGCCGCCCGACAGCGCGCACCGTTTGCCCCTGCCGCGATTTGAGGATCGGGAATAGTTCGAAGAGCCACGCGAGTTGATCGGCGCGCACGTCGTCGCTCAGGTGATAGCCGCCAAGGTCGAGGTTTTCGTACACCGTCACGTCGCCGAACAGTTCGCGCGTCTCGGGACATTGCACGATACCCGCGCGCGAGCGCCACGCCGCTCATGCCTTTATCCTGTCCGTCGAAGCGGATGGTCCCTTCGTACGGCACGAGTCCCGAGATCGCATTGAAAAGCGTGGTCTTGCCCGCGCCGTTCAGGCCGACCACCGACACGAACTCGCCTTCGCGCACATGCAGATTCACGCCGTCGAGCGCGCGCGTCTTGCCGTACAGCACACCCGCGTTTTCGATTTCGATTAGCTTCGGCTTGTCGCTGATGCTTTCGGTCGCGCGTTCGCGCGCCTCGAGATCTTGCCGCCGAGATAGACGCGCCGCACCGTCTCGTTGCGCATCACGTCTTCGGCGGTGCCGTCGGCGACGTACTCGCCGAGGTACATCGTCAGCACGCGATCCGCGAGCGCCGCCAGGCTCTTCACGTTACGATCGACCAGCAGCACCGCGCGGCCTTCCGCGCGAAAGCCGCGTATCAGTTCCGAAAACGCTTCGGATTCGGCGGCCGTCAATCCGGCGAACGGCTCATCGACGAGCACGACGCGCGGATCGCGTGTGATTGCCTTGGCCATTTCCATGCGGCGCAGGTCCGCGAACGGCAGCGTGGCCGGATGCCTATGCATCACCTTGGCGAATCCCACGCGCTCCGCGATATCTCGCGTGCGCGTATTGACGTGCGGGTCGGCCGCGAGCTTGAACAGCGAATCGGGCAGCAGCGCGAGCTTGATGTGTTCGAGAACGGTCTGCCAGTGCAAGGGCCGCGAGTACTGAAACACGATGCCCACGCCCGAGCGCGCGATGCGATACGGCAACCATCCCACTATCTCCACGCCATCGACCTTGACCGATCCTGCGTTGGGCCGCTCGATGCCCATGATGAGCTTCATCACCGTGGACTTGCCCGAACCGTTCGGGCCGATCAGGCCGAGAATCTCGCCGGCCCGGATATCGAAGCCGATATCCTTCACCGCGACGAGACCTCCGAAGCGCTTGGTCAAACCGCGCACCGAGAGCAGCGGTGCACCCTGTTCGTCGACGCTCATTCGCGCTCCCTCACACGCAGCACGTTGCCGAGCAGGCCATCTGGGAAGAACAGGATGACCGCCAGCGCGATCGCCGCCACCACGAAGGTATTGATCTGCCCGAGCGGGCGCAGAAATTCTGCCCGCGACGATCAGAAAGATCGAGCCGAGCACCGCGCCGAGTATGGTGCGACGTCCGCCCAACACGGCCGCGATGATGATCTGCACGCCGATGTCGATATCGACCACCGTGCTCACCGACGCCGTGCCCTGATAGAATATCAGCATCGCGCCCGCCACACCCGAGAACAACCGCGCTAATGCAAAACGCCACGAGCTTGTGTTTGGTCACGTTGAAGCCGAGCGCCTGCGCGCCGATGGTATCCTGACCGCTCGCCTGCAGAATCAGGCCGATGGCCAAGCGCGACAGGCCGAACAGGATGATCGCGCAGACGATCAAGAAGGCCAGCGTGATCCAGTAGTTATGGTCGGCATCGACAGACATCACGTCGGGTACCATCATGCTGATTTTGCCGCCGGTCACGCCCGCGAAAATCACGATCGCGTTCTGCAACAGCAGCACCGCAACCAGCGTGACCAGACCGAAGTACGGGCCGCGCAAGCGCAAGGCGGACACCGCGAGCATGAGGCCACCGATCAGCGCGACGAGGCCGCCCGCGATCACGCATACCGGTTCGACATGGCGAAATGCGCGTCGAGCATGGCGGCCGAATAGGCGCCCAGCCCGATCAGAAACGTCGGGCCGAAGTTCACCTCGCCCGCGAAGCCGAACAACAGGTCCCATGCCATGCCGAACACGCCGACGAAGTAATACGCGACGGTCAGAACGCCGAGGATATAACCCGACAGTCACCACGGCAGCGTGGTCGCGATCACCGCGAGCAGGATCGCGGCCCACACCACACGCGAACGAAAGAATGTGCTCGTGATCAGCGCCGTCCCAGAAAGCCTTGCGGTCTGACATACACGACCAGCACCAGCAAGAGCAGCGCGGGCAGCCGCCGCAAGGTCGGCGCGATCAGATAGGCGGTGACGGTTTCCAGATAGCCAACCACATACGCCGCCATCAACGAACCCGACACGCTGCCGAGGCCACGATGGAAAACGCGCTCGCCGTGAGTTGCCCCGTATTGTTCGTGCTCACGCCGAGAAACGAGGCGAGCAGCCCCCCCGCGAGCACGCCGTACAGCGTCCACGCCAACAGATAGATGTGCGACAACTCGAAGCCGAGCAGCGTCAGCCCGCGAGGATTCATCGACGAGGCGAGCAGCGCCTTGCCCGCTCGCGTGCGGTTCACGAACAGCCACAGCAGGTCGATCACGACCCACAGCACACCATGGCGATCATGATCTCGTTGTAGGGTACGCGCACGCCGCCCAGATTCGCCACACTGCGCAGCAGCGGTTGCATGGTGATGGGATTGTCCGTGAAGAGATAGGCCATGCCCTGCTGGATCATGATGCCCCACAGCAGCGTGCCGGTGAGCACGAAGATCTCCTTCTCCTCGCGCGGGATCGCGGCCAAATTCTGGATGGGCCGCACCACCATGAATTAAGTGACGAAGGCAGCCACCATGCCGAGTATCACGCCGAGAAAGGTGCCGAGATACGTGCCGAGGCCGGCCTCGCCCGCGAACATCCAGCCCATCAGCGCGGCGGTGAGCATCACGCCGCCGGGCGCGAGATTGAGCACACCGGAGATGCCAAAGATCAGCGTGAAGCCGATCGCGCCCAGCGCATAGAGCGAACTGATCGCAAAGCCATCGATGAGTATTTGCAGTAGCAGCATGCGCGGTCTTCGATGTCGATTGCCGACGCGTCCGGAACCGGTCCTGGACGCATTCGATCAAACGCTGCGGGCGAGTCGCGGCGCGGACACAACGCTAGTTCGATGCCGCCTGCACCTTCACGAAGGCGGGGAACTTGACCTTCGCGTTGGCAACGGCCTTTGGCCAGATCGCCACCTGCTTGCCGTTCTGCCATTGCAGATTGATGCCCTGAATGAAGCCCGGGCCGTACTTGAGCGCATGCGTGAACTGGTCGCTCTTGCCGTAGAACGCCCAGCGTCCGATGGTGCCGACATAGTCCGTCTTCTCGACGAGCGCATCGACCATCTTGTCGGGATCGGTCGAGCCTTGGTTGCGGTGGATCGCGTCTGCGAGAATGTAGACGAGATCATAGTTCGTGAAGCCGTCGTACGCCGGCGACACGCCCCACTTCTTCTGATACGCATCGACGAAGGGCACGGTCTTGGGCGTGACCGCGATGCCGGGCGCCGCAGCCGATGCGGTGATCACGCCTTCGGTCGCGCCGTTGGTGTCCTTCCAGAAGCTCGGGGTCGTGGCCTGCGAGCTTTGGCCGGTCATCGGAATGGGCACTTGCTGATCCTGCCATTGCACGGTCGGTTGCACGCCCACATGGCTGATGCCGGTCGTGATGGTGTCCGGATGCTTCCCTCGATCTGGTTGAAGATCGGCATGAAGTCCGACGTGTCCGGATTGAAGCGGATGTGATCGAGCACCTGAAGGCCTGCTTTGGGCAGGCATTCGAGGAAGCGCTCGTCGAGCGGCTTGGTCCATGCGGCGTCTTCGCTCATCACCACCGTGCTCTCATCTTGAACTCGCCGACCAGGATATCGTGCGAGAAGTCGCAGATCTGATTGCGCGATGAAAGCCGAGGTCATCCAGCCGTGGAAGGTGTACTTGTAGTGGTCGTAGTCGTCGTGCACCTTCTTGGAGATATCGTTACTCGCGGCGCCCGGCGTAATGAACGGCATCTTCAGACGCGCGGACCACGGCTCCATCGCCAGCGCGACTTCGCTGATATAGCTGCCGATAATTGCAACCACTTTGTCCTGACTCGCCGCGCGCTGAAATGCGCGCACACCGTCCGATGCGGACGAGTGGTCGTAAGCGATGGTCTGTATTTGCCTGCCGTCCACGCCGCCCTTGGCGTTGATTTCGTCGGCGGCCATTTGCGTGGACTTGCTGATGGATGCCGCCGTCACCGAGGACTCTTCGCTGACGACGCCAATCTTGATCGGCTCGCCCGCTGTGTGTGCTGTCGTCAACAGCCCTGCCACTATCATGCTCTACCCGCCAGAACGGCGCCGATTCCCCGCAACGTCTTGCCCTTCGACATCATCCGTCTCTTCTTTGTAATCGATCGTGGAGCGACGACTGCCAGACACGGGCAGCTTCTAAAAGCTTTTAAGGATTTACGGACAAACAGTAGCACTGCAACATCGGAGGCTGAATCGGTAATAACGATTCAGCGCAGTTCATGCTTAAAATACGTCGATGCATGCTGCGTCGCCGCACGAAAAATGCGGCGGCACAGCGCATATTTCTTAGAGATGGCTAAAGCAAAAGAACAAAAGCGCGCTGCCCCAAAGAGAGGCAGCGCGCTTTTTTTCTTTAGTGTTTCTTTTAGCCGTTGTAAAAGCGCCTGCGTCCGTCGCGCAACCATAGATGCACAAGATAAAGCTTGCGTGATTCCCCCTCGTAATCGACGAAGCCCGTGCGCCGGTGTGTCCGCAACGCGTGTTGTCCACGATCTGGATCTGCCCAGGTTCGAAGAAGAATTCGCGCACCCATTGCGGCTCGCGCATCACGGCTTCGAGGGTTTCCAGCACGTCCATCGTCTCCGCATCCATCTCGCGTCCGGCCATCTCGTAGCCGCTGATCACATGACGATGCGACAGTCTGCATAGCGCGTTCGCCTTCGTCGTTAAAGAGCAGGTGACTGATGATGGTCGCATCCTCCGGTGCATGTTCACGCTGACGGTCGAACAAGTACGGCCTGAAGAGGCGCGCAAGCAGATGCGGATGACGCTCGATCATCTGGTTGTATACAGTATAGAAACTCACGATGCTTGCTCACGCCGCCTTCCTTGGCGGATTGCAGACACAACAGCGCGACGTAATCCGGCGGGCAGATGTTGTAGCTATTGTCGGTATGAAAATTCTGCTCCGCATTGGTGACATCCGGTCGCACGCCGTTGCCCGGCGGCTTGCCGAGGTCGCGCACATCATAGATCATCTTGCCATCCCAGCTCTGCGCGACGGGACGCGACACCATCTGCGCGAGCAGCCAGTACACGGCGGTCGCTTCCGCCCGGCTCCACTGCTCCATCGGCAGGTGGTCCACGATCACGAAGCCCGGTCCTTGCGTGAGCAGGTGCGACGCCTTCCGCATCATCGCGCGGCAGCGCTCCATCGAAAAATCGTCGGGACGCAAGAGCGCCGTGGGCAGCTGATTCGCGCGCAAGGTTGCGACCACCTCGTCGAGTTCGCGGCGGCATGCATCGTCGATCTTCACGATGCCGTCGTCCGGCAAAAGGCTGTCGCGCGTCCATGCGATCGGCCCCGTGAGTGGTGTCATGCGCACTGGCTGGTTCGTATCGTGCGCGGCTTCTTCCAGTATCATCTCCTCGCTCCTTGTCTTGACGTTACGGACAGCCTAGCAGGCTGTTGGAATAGTTTTTTTGAATGTGCGCCTACTCATTCGAAAGAGCCAACGCGACGTTCAGACCCAACTAATTTAACGCCGGACTTCGTTGATTCAGGTGCTGCTAATGTCGCATTCTTTTCGGCGGTCGCTCTCATGCCGCCCGAGCGGCCAGCGTTCCCATGCGCGTCAGGTTGTAAGCTGCCTGGATCAGCAGAAAGAATTGGTCGACGCGCTTCAGTCCTCGATACATCGCCTGCCGAATCCTCCCGACTGTCTTGCTCCAACCAAACA
>LFLF01000158.1 GCA_001184395.1 Candidatus Paraburkholderia calva
CCGGCTCCCGATAGACCCATGACCGTTTTTTCCGTATCCTTGCTTATGGTGGATGGTTTTGTTGTTCGCTGGTTTCCGACTTCGACAATCAGATTCTCAGCTGAAACCACCACCGCCTTCAATTTCCTGCCTCAACTACCCCATACACCACTTCCGACTTTAGCTCTGCGTGACGGCGCGTCATCAGACCCACGTCGTTGAAATCCCAGTTCTCGTTGGTAGCTACCGAACCAGTTGTTCGAATCGTCGTGCCACTCGTAGGCGAAGCGCACCGCGATGCGATTATCCGTGTGCGCCCACAATTCCTTGATCAGCCGATAGTCCAGTTCGCGCGCCCTCGCGTATCGGCACGACATCTGGATCACCTGGTTCCGCGCCGCGCTGGCGCGCCACGGCGGCACGCTCGACGCGCTGGTGCCCGCGCTTGCGAAATGGTTCGGCGGCGAGACCTATCGCGGTGCGCGTTCATCAATGCGGTCGTCGAAGTCGGTGCGACCTTGCCGCAGGCGCTGGATATTTCGCGTCGGCACAAGCGCGACATGACCGCTGCGATTCGTGGCCTGATGAAAGGATCGAGCACGGCGAAAGCGGATGCTCAGGCGCTCGCGCTCGCCGTGGATGGCGGCATCGTCGCGACGCAATTCGCCGACTCACCCGCCGGTGCGCTCAAGGCGCTCGCGCGTACCGTGCGCGCCATCAGGCTGGCGTCGAAAGTGGAGTGACGACGCGCGCGGTGGGTTCGAGCACATGCTCGATCGCATCGGCGAGCTTCGCGAAGTTCGGCGCGATTTCGTCGTTCGGCACGCAAGCATAGCCGAGCATCAGGCCTTTACGCGCCTCGTCCTGATTCATGTAGTAATTAACGAGCGGCCGCGTGACGACGCCCGCCTTCAGCCCTTCCACGATCACACGATCGTCACATTCACGCGGCAGTTCGAGCACGAAATGCAGGCCCGCTTCGTCGCCGCGCACCGCGCGGGTATAGCCGAAGCGCTTCCTGATTTCGTTGACCAGTACTTCGCGGCGCGCGGCGTATAGCGCGCGCATGCGCCACACGTGGGAGGTCAGATGGCCGTCGAGAATGAACTCGGTGAGCACGGCCTGCTGCATCAGTGCCCTTCGCGATACAACTCCGCGACGCCCGTGCGGAACTTGTCGGCAAGATGCTCGGGCACGACCATGTAGCCCATGCGCAGACCGGGAAACAGCATCTTGCCGAGACTGCCCACGTAGATCACCCGGCCCGCATCGTCCAGTCCTTGCAGCGACGACAACAGCCAGCGGCCGCCGTAACGGAACTCGCTGTCGTAATCGTCCTCGACGATCCACACGCCGTTCTGCCGCGCCTACTCCAGCAACGAACGCCGCCGTGCGAGGCTCATCACCATGCCGAGCGGATATTGATGTGATGGCGTCACCAGCGCGATGCGCGGCGGCGCGGACGTGCCGCGCAGCGTGGGATCAGCCCTTCCACATCAACCGGCACCGGCACCAGTTCCAGTCCGGATGATTGCAGCACGCTGCGCACGCCCCAGTAGCACGGCTCCTCGACCCACGCGCGGTCGCCGACATCGGTCAAAAGCCGCACGGTCAGGTCGATCGACTGATGGATGCCGGTCGTGATGACGATCTGTTCCGGCGTGCATTTGACCGAACGTGCGACCTGCAAATAGTCGGCCAGCGCGCGTCGCAACGGCCGGTAGCCGCCGCCGGGCGCGTAGGTCAGCAGGTCGGGATTCACGCGCTTCCAGAGGCGCGTCTGCAGGCGGCTCCATATGCGTGCCAGAAACTCGGCCACATCCGGCACGCCGGGCATGAACGCACCCCACTGTTTCGGCGACACCCCCGCCTGCGCGATCAGCCGCGCGCCGTGCCGCGACATCGCCGCTTCTGGGCGATGGGCGGAGTCCGCGTGCGCGGGCGCTGGGCATCGCCCGGTGCGGTATCGGCAACATAGATGCCGTTGCCCGTGGTCGATTCGACGTAACCCTCGGCGGTCAACTGGTCGTAGACGTGCAGCACCGTGTTGCGCCCGACGCCGAGATCCGTCACCAGATTGCGCGAACTTGCTAGCTTGGTGCAGGGCGCGAGCCTGCCGCTCAGGATGGCCTGCTGCATCCGTGCGAACAATTGCCGGTACATCGGCTCCTGCCCCGAACGGTCGAGCGCTTCGTCGAGATAGTCCGCGAGGATGATGGTTTCCATGGTGAAGCCTCGACACGCGGAACTTCTGCCGGGGGCAGGAAGTGATTCCATTTGATTATTGAAACGACTCCATATTTGTTGTAGAATCGTCACTGGATATAGTTATTGCAAGCAGTAGAAAATTTTCCGGATCTCGGGCATAGCCAGGCGGCTTGCTTCCAGTATCCCGTGAAAAAACCAGACGTGGCCTCGCATTTCCGAAGGAGACACGGACGATGAAATCCGATCAGGTGATCGTCAGCTTTCGCGGCGTTCGAAAGACCTATGGCGGCGAGACGCTCGTCGTCAAATAACTCGATCTCGATATCTATCAGGGGAAATTCCTCACGCTGCTCGGACCGTCCGGCTCCGGCAAGACCACCTGCCTCATAATGCTCGCCGCCGGCTTCGAGTTTCCGACCGGCGGCAAGATCTGGCTCGACGGCAAACTGCTGAACAAGGTGCCGCCGCACAAGCGCGACATCGGCATGGTGTTTCAAAACTACGCACTGTTTCCGTATTTCTCGGTATAACAGAACGTCGAGTATCCGCTCACGGTGCGGAAAATGTCGGCGGAGAAGCGCGCACAGCGCGTCGATCACATGCTCAGAATGCTACCATGGACAGCTTCGCCAAGCGCTATCCGGCGCAGTTGTCGGGCGGGCAGCAGCAACGCATCCGCTGGCGCGCGCACTCGTGTTCGAGCCGAAGCTCGTGCTAATAGACGAACCGCTCGGCGCACTCGACAAGCAGTTGCGCGAACACATGCAATACGAACTCAAATCGCTGCCCGAAAAGCTCGGCGGACCTTCGTCTACGTCACGCACGATCAGGGCGAGGCGCTCACCATGTCGGACCGCGTCGCCGGGTTCGACAAGGGCATCGTGCAGCAGCTCGATACCGTCGATCACCTCTACGAAGCGCCGTGCAACGAGTTCGTCACCAACTACATCGGCAACAGCAATCGGCTGCGCGGCACCATCGAAGAGACTCAGGGCGATTTTTCGCCATCCGTCTCGCCGACGGCACGCGCCTGTCTGGGCTCAACGTCGCGCGCGCCAAGGCCGGCGCATCCGCGATCGCGTGCATCCGGCCCGAGCGCATGAAGCTCGCCGCCCGCGCCATGTCCGCCAGCGGCGAAGCGAAAAGCCTCATTTACTTCGGCGATCACGTCCGCATGCGCTGCAATGTGCGCGAGCAGGACAAGTGTTTCGTCAAGGTGCCGCTCGGCAGCGAAGCGCTCGATACTTTCGCGCCCGGCGCGCCCATCGCACTCGAATTCGCCCCGAGCACTTGCGCGTGTTCGCCGATCCCACGCGCTGCTCTCCCGTTCCATTTCGCATGACGTCGCGCCGCGCCGTCGTGCGCTCGTCGACGCTAGTCCGTTTCAAAAACAACAGACAGAGGAAAGCATCATGAAGAAGTTCGCACTGTGCTCCCGGGCGGCGGCTGCCGCGCTCGTGTTCGCCTAGGCCACCTCGGTGGCGGGCGCGGCGGAAATCACGTCGTCAATTTCGGCGGTGCGAACGGCGATGCACAAAAGATCGCGTTCAATCAGCCATTCGAACAATCGACCAAGAACAAAGTCACCGCCGTCGAATACAACGGCGAGCAGGCCAAGGTCAAGGCAATGGTCGAAGCCAAGCACGTGAACTGGGATGTGGTCGAAGTGGAGTCGGGCGATCTCGGGCGCGGCTGCGACGAAGGCCTCTACGAAAAGCTCGACTGGTCGAAGATCGGCAAGAAGTCGGAACTCGTGCCGGAATCGCCGCAGACCTGCGGCGCGGGCTTCTTCGTGTGGTCGACGGCGCTCGCTTACAACGCCGACAAGCTGAAGGCCGCGCCCGCCAGTTGGGCAGACTTCTGGGACACGAAGAAATTCCCCGGCAAGCGTGGCATGCGCAAAGGCGCACGCTACAACCTCGAATTCGCGCTGATGGCCGACGGCGTCGCGCCGAAGGACGTCTAAAAGGTGCTCGGCACCAAGGCCGGCGCGGATCGTGCGTTCAAGAAGCTCGACGAGCTGAAGCGGAGCATCCAGTGGTGGGAAGCAGGCGCGCTGCCGCCGCAGTTTCTCGTGGTGGGCGACGTGGTGATGTCCACCGCTTATAACGGCCGCATCGACGCAGCGCGCAAGGAAGGCAAGAACCTGAAGGTCGTGTGGAACGGCAGCATCTACGACCTCGACTACTGGGCGATTCCGAAGGGCTCGCCGAACAAGGACATGGCGACACAGTTCATCGCGTACTCGGTGTCGCAGAAGCCGCAGGAAACGTGTATGCGCAGCATATCGCCTACGCGCCCGTGAACAAGGCAGCCATTTCCGCGCTCGATGCCAAGACGCAAGCCAACATGCCGAACTCGCCCGCCAATGCGAAGAACGCGGTGTTGCAGGACACGGCGGTCTGGACCGATCACGGCGACGAACTGGAGCAGCGCTTCACGGCGTGGGCATCGAAGTAAGCGCGCACCCGGCGTGATGGCGGCGGCGCGCCGAACCCGGACGCGCGGCCGGAAAGAAGGAAACTCGAAGCATGAACACCATGATCCTCGCCGTCGAAGCGACGCGTGAATCGACCACGCGTTTAAAACGTGAACTCAAGATCGCCGATGCGAAAAAGCGCGCAATGGCACTCGCGCTCATCGCGCCGCTCGCCATTTTTCTGTTTCTGATCTTCGTGGTGCCGATCGGCGCGTTGCTCACACGCGCGGTCGACAACCCGGAGATCGCGAACGCGTTGCCGCAAACCGGGGCGGCGCTGGCGCACTGGGACCGCAAGACGCCGCCGCCCGACGAGGCCTACGCCGCGCTCGCACAGAGCACAGAATCTCGGCGCGATCCAGGAAGGCGAATCGATGGGCGCGCGCGATGCCGCTCATCGGCGACGACGGCAAGCCGCTCGCCGCGCCGCAGGTCAAGGCGAAGATCGTCGACATCGACGAGCGCTGGAGCGATCCGGTGGACTGGCAGGCCATCGCAAAAAACGCCGGCCGCTATTCGCCGTTCTATTTTCTGGCGTCGCTGGATCACAAGCAGGACGGCTTCGGGTCCGTCGTCCATGCCGATCCGGATCAGTCCATTTACCTCAATGTATTCGCGCGGACCTTCGTGATCGGCGTGGGCGTGACGCTGTTTTCGCTGCTGCTCGGCTATCCGCTCGCCTACTGGATTTCGACACTGCCGGTGCACCGCGCCAATCTCGTGATGGTCCTCGTGCTGATTCCGTTCTGGACCTCGATTCTCGTGTGCGTGGCCGCGTGGATTATGCTGCTGCAAAGCAAAGGACTGGTCAACAAGGCGCTGATCGGCTTGCCGCTCGGCCTGCTGTTCAACCGCGTCGGCGTCTATATCTCGATGACGCACATCCTCTGCCCTTCATGATCCTGCCGCTCTACAGCGTGATGAAATCCGTTCCGCCGACCTATCAGCGCGCGGCCGTCTCGCTCTGCAGTCCGCAGCATTCTGGCGCGTATATGTGCCGCAGACGTATCCGGGCATCGGCACGGGCACGCTGCTGGTGTTCATCCTCGCAATCGGCTACTACATCACGCCGGCCTTGCTCAGCGATCCGAACGATCAGATGGTCAGCTACTACATTGCTTACTTCACCAACGTGACGATGGGGCATGGCGTGCGCGCTCGGCGCGTTGCTGCTCGCTGCACCGCTGCCGCTCTACGTGGTCTATAGCCGCTTCACGCGTTCGAACGTCAGCCTGGGTAAATCTCATGAAACTCGCCAAACCGATGTTCGCGCCGCACACGTCCGTCACCGAGCGCGTCTGGTATTTCGCGTGCGGCATTTCGCGTGCGCATACTCTGCGTGCTGACGCTGCTGTATCTGATCTTGCCCGTGCTGGCGATCGTGCCGCTGTCGTTCTCGTCGAGCACCTTCCTCGTCTACCCCATTCCGGGCTGGTCGATGCGCTGGTATCACACCTCGTGATGTCCGACGAGTGGCGCACCGCCGCGAAGAACAGTTTCATCGTCGCGCCTTCCGCCACGCTCGTCGCGACGATCCTCGGCACACTCGCGGCCGTCGGCCTCACCAAGGCGAATTTCGCGGGCAAGAGTCTGCTGATGGCCTTACTGATTTCGCCGATGATCGTGCCGGTGATCGTGGTCGGCCTGGGTATGTATTTGTTCTTCGCGCCGCTCGGCATCGCAAATACGTACTTCGGGTTGATTCTGGCGTATGCGGCGCTCGGCGTTCCCTTCGTCGTCACGACGGTGGCCGCGCCGCTGCAGAACTTCAACCACAACCTCGTGCGGGCGAGTCAATCGCTCGGGGCGAGCCCGCTAAGAACCTTCTTCCGCGTAACACTGCCAGTGATCGCGCCGGGCGTGATTTCGGGCGCGCTGTTCCTGGCCGGCGCGGATCAGACGACGCTGCCGCGGCAGATGTTCACCGGCATCCGCGAAACATCAGCCCGACGATCGCGGCGCTGGCGACGATCCTGATCGTCTTTTCGACCAGCTTGCTGCTGGCGCTGGAATGGTTGCGCGGGCGGGCAGCGCGCGCAGTGGCGGATTAATGGACTGGTCTAACTTTTTGAGTATGGTTTCAGCAACGCCATGGCAGGTTCGGTAATCGCAGATTTGTTCGTGTATGACGAACAAACGTGCCTAACCGATGGGAAAGCTGCCGCCCGCCAACCGCCACCGCATATCATATCAATCGCGTGCCGCGGAAACAGGAGTCTGCACCCGCCATCGTCAAACTGCTCAAACGCTTAGCACATAAGGGGTTCGCGGTCTCTTTCAAGCTTAAAGCGAGCGTTTGGGTTCTCAGGTAGGCTGCATCATGTCTAACTGAGCGAAACGCGCTCCGTCATGCCGGGCCAAAGCTTTCAAAAAACATCCAATCAAGATCAGTACGACAATAACCTTCCCATTCGCAGGGAAATCGGCGCAATCTCACTCCACGCAGGTGTCGAAGCGCCCGCATTCCTTATCCCGCAACGATCCGGCGATTATTCGTAGGAACGGGACAGTGTTTTCACCGATGCAGTATTTATCGGAATATGATTAATAGCGTACGTTCTAGGTCGAGTCAAAGCCTAGAACCTTGCCATGATAGCTTTTTCGAAAATTGCGGACCCCTGATCACAAACGGTGCACCTGCTCGAGATCATGCCCAAGGACGCGGACCGTACCGCGCCCTCGCAAAAGACCGCGCGCGTCGAGAGCGATTTCGTCGAACGACTGACACGAGAATGGAATCGCGCGCATCGAACGATCGGCTGCCCTACCCGCAGGTCGTGGTGCGTGTAATCGAGCGCCCGAGCAGCGCGACGGCGCTGGTCTACTGGTCCGATCCGGTCACGTGTCACTACGGCTATCAGGGCTGGCGCGCGACGACTGCCAACGCGGAGGGCATCTGCTCGTTGTCGGGTATGCCGATCCATCACGGCGATCAGGTTTATCGTCCGTCGCAGCGCGATCCGAAGCCGCATAACGCAGCCGCGATGATCCTCGCCGCCGCGATGCCGAAGAAAAGCGAAGAAGTGGAATTCGACCTGCACGACTGAGCGCAAGCCGCCCGAGCGCGGCCGATTGCGCCAGCATGAACAACGCGCCTCGCATCGTTGTCCGATGCAAGGCGCGTTGCCGTTCGTTCGTGCGCCGTCTCTGCCTCCAGCGGCAGGGACAAAAAGACTCACGAAAGGGCTCAATAACCCACGGTGATGCGCTGTTTGATATGCACGCCGCTTTCGAACTCGTCGAGAAAGGCGATCGCGTAGTCGTCGAACGAGATCCAGCTTCGGCCGTTGGGAGCGACGAGCAATTCGTCCACACCCAGCCGGAATTTTTGCGTGCGCGGGCCGCTGACGAATTCCGCCGACGGCGACACGAAGGTCCAGTCCAGACCGCGTTCGCGCCGTAACGCATCGAGGAACGCGGCGCCCACCGTAACCTCGGGCTTGTATGCGTCAGGAAAGCCGAGCTGGTCGAACACACGCTGCCCCGGCGCGGCATACAGACTGCCCGCGCCGCCGACGATCATCAGCCGCTTCACGCCGGAACGCGTCACCGGTTCGACGATGTCGCGTTCAGACACGTTTGAAAAGCGCGTGGCACTGAACACCGCGTCATGCCCGGCAAGCGCGGTAGCGACCAGCGCATCGACCGCTCTCGCTTCAACCCCTGCGCGCGCCTGCACTTTCGATGTATCGCGCGCCAGTGCCGTTACCGTGTGTCCGCGCCGCAACGCTTCCTCCAGCAGACGGCTTCCGACATTACCCGTCGCGCCGATGATAGCGATCTTGCTCACGAGCCCTGTCTCCTTTACATAAACGGCAGACGCGCTCTGCGAAACAAACACGCCCAAAGTATCACAAAGAGAACGAACCTCCGCTCGATTGCGCAGATCAAATAAAATCTGTTCCAAGATAATCAATATGGAGAATCATTTGTTACGCTTAGCCCGCAGGGCAGTCGGCGCACCGGTTAGTAGGGCATGCAAGTTCCGGACCGGCGAAACATAGCAGGACACCATATCGACACACCATTGTCATAATCGAAACGCAGATACGGCAGCATTCGTCACGATTAAACTGGATGGCCCCGCACTCTTTCGAAACGCGTGACGACGACGGACCCCGGCGCGCCGGATGCATCGGTTCAAAGCGAGTCCTAACCATTTTGAAACCGTTAACTTGTCACGACATTGCGTTATATTGCACTTCCTCGCCGCTCCACTACCGGAAGGAGTTAATCGTTAAGAATCCCCAATTGCAGGGTGCCATGGAAGGACGCGACAACCCGGCTGGCGAAACCATCTACGAGCCGATTCCGGTGATCAGCAAGCCGCGCTAGTTCGACGATGAACCCGGTTACGCCGATTCCCTCGACATCTCGCTCGATTACGGCATCGTGATGGACGCCGTCCGCGCCAATCAGTAGCGCACGAATCCTCCAAAAGTAAGCCCCCGCTCGGGACGCTTTTTTTTCGCGCGGCGCGTGCCTGCGGGCAGTCGGAGTTGAGATCGTTCGCATCGCCTTCAGCGCATTTCGGACGGAAACGCAAGGCGGTAACGTTTGCATATCAGTATTAATTACTCTATCGCATTACAAACCTCTTTGTCCTCAAGAATCGATATTCGGCGAAAGCGGCCTCGCACATAGCGCGGTGGTCACGCCGGTCAACCTCCACGACCAACATCTGCTGCCGAAATTGCTGCACGGGCAAGAGCAAGGCGTCTATGGAGATAGCGCCTATGCGAGCCAGAAAGC
>LFLF01000159.1 GCA_001184395.1 Candidatus Paraburkholderia calva
TGTTTGGTTGGAGCAAGACAGTCGGGAGGATTCGGCAGGCGATGTATCGAGGACTGAAGCGCGTCGACCAATTCTTTCTGCTGATCCAGGCAGCTTACAACCTGACGCGCATGGGAACGCTGGCCGCTCGGGCGGCATGAGAGCGAACGCCGAAAAGAATGCGACATTAGCAGCACCTGAATCAACGAAGTCCGGCGTTAAATTAGTTGGGTCTGAACGTCGCGTTGGCTCTTTCGAATGAGTAGGCGCACATTCAAAAAAACTATTTCAACAGCCTGTTAGATCAACAGCCTGTTAGACTAACGGCTCATCCCCGTAATGAATCGCTGCAGCCCACGGCTGCATCCAGCGCGCATCAAGAGCCGTCATGCCGCACACTCACTACACCACGCTCATCTCCGCCGCGAACCTCGCCGAACGGCTCGACACCGCGCCCGGCAGCGTGCTCGTCTTCGACTGCCGTTTCGATCTCACCGCGTCCAAAGTGGGCGAAAAGGCCTATGCCGACGGACATATTCCCGGCGCGCACTACCTTCATCTGGATCGCGATTTGTCCGGCGTCAAGACGGGCACGAACGGGCGTCATCCATTGCCGGAGCGCGCGGTGCTGGTCGAAAAACTCGCGAATTTCGGCCTGAACGACGCCCAGCAGGTCGTGGCCTACGATGCGCAAGGCGGCATGTATGCGGCGCGTCTGTGGTGGCTGCTGCGCTGGCTCGGTCACGATTCCGTCGCCCTGCTCGACGGCGGCCTGCCCGCCTGGGAAGCGGCAGGTCAATCGCTCGCGCAGGACATCCCGCCGAAATCGAAAGGCAGCTTCGTCGCGCACAAACCGCTACAGGTGACCATCGACGCCCAGGCAATCGAGCGCAGCATCGGCACGCGCGATCATCTGCTGATCGATGCGCGCGCCAACGACCGGTATCGCGGCGAGAACGAGATGCTCGACCGCATCGGCGGACACATTCCCGGCGCGCTGAATCACTTCTTCAAGGACAACCTGAGCGCCGAAGGCCGCTTCAAGACCGCGCACGAACTGCGCGAGACGTTCGGCACGCTGATCGGCACGACGCCCACCGACCGCATCGTGCTACAATGTGGCTCGGGCGTGATGGCGTGCCACAACGCGCTGGCGATGGAGATCGCCGGTCTGCACGGCGCGGCGCTCTACTCCGGTTCGTGGAGCGAATGGAGCGCCGACCCGGGCCGTCCGGTCGCGACCGGCCCGAAACCCTGAACGCCGTTATTTGGGCCGTGCTCGCGGAACCACGTGAACGCGCGCTTTCAGCCGTCTTCGGCATCGGCCTTCCGATAGCTCGGACGATAATCCGCGAAGAAAGCATACGGCGCGTCGTCGTAGACGACGAATTGCGAATTCTTCGCGGGCGGCGGATCGTTGGTGAGCAGTTGCTTCATCTGCGCGATGGTGTCTTGCGGAATGCTCTGATCCTAAACCGAGCACCGGCACCTTGAGCTCGGCCGCATGATCCACCGGATTGCTCGGCGTGTTCTCCGTCTTGTTGCCGACGAGCCGCCCATACCACGCCACCGCCGCCTTCAGATTGGGATTGTGCTCGGCCATAAGCCCGTGATGCGCCCGCCCCAGCAGAAGCCCGTGATGCCCAGCCGTTTCAGGTCACCGCCATACTCGCCGGCCCATTTCACGGTCTGATCGATATCGGAAATCACCTGCGAATCGGGCACCTTCGACACCAGTTGCTCGTTGAGCTGCTGCATCGACTTGTATGCCGATGCATCGCCTGACGCGTATACAGATCCAGCGCGATCGCCAGATAGCCGAGCTTGGCGAAGCGCCGGCACACATCGGCGATATGCTCGTGCACACAAAAAATCTCGTGGATGACGATGATCACCGGCAGATGCATCTTGCCCTTGGGCTGCGCGCGATATGCGGGCACCAGCACGGCGGCCGCGAAGCCTATGCCGAAGGTGGCCTTGATGAAGCTGCGGCGATCGAACGGAACGTGCGGAATGAGGCTGTCGACTTCAGGGTTTAGCATACGAAGCGCCCGCGGCAAGGCCGGCGCGGCGCGTGCATGACATCGCGCGACGGCGTGGATCGTAGAGGCCGCGCAACACGCAGCACGGCAATGGACGCGCGCCCATGAACGAGAAGCCGAGCGTGAACGCGCGCCGCCCATTCTAATCAGCTTTGAACGAACGACGCAGGTCGCTTATTCCATCAATGCAGCTTGACGCGCGGCACGGTCGAGCGGCGCAGCCAGTGCGCGACGGTATCGAGCGCCATGCGCGCGTAGCCGTGCAGTGCCGCGACATGCAAACGATACAGCGACATATACATGAAGCGCGCAGACCTTCGATCAGCATGTTTCCGCCGATCAATCCGCCCATCAGATTGCCGACCGCGCTGTAGTGACCGAGCGATACGAGCGAGCCGAAATCGCGATACGTGTATTCGGGGAGCGGCTTGCCCTGCAGCATGCGCTCGAAGGATTTGAACAGAAAACTCACCTGCTGATGCGCGGCCTGCGCGCGGCAGCACATTGCGTTCGTTGCCGGGCCACGGGCACGCGGCGCAATCGCCCAGCGCGAAAACGTTGTCGTCGATTTCGGTTTGCAGCGTGCGGCGCACGACCAGTTGACCGAGGCGGTTGGTCGGCAGGCCGTCGAGCTTGCCTAGGATGGCCGGCGCCTTGATGCCCGCCGCCCACACGGTCACAGATCGGCGCGAATGATCTTGCCGCTCGCCGTGCGGATCGAATCGTGCGTTGACCTGCGCGACCGTTTCGCCGGTCAGGAGCTTCACGCCGAGCTTGGTAAGCAGGTCGGCAGTGGCGTTCGATACGCGTACCTGCAATGCCGGCAGAATGCGCGGTCCCGCTTCGATCAGCACGATGCCGATATCGTGCTTCGGATCGAGCTTGTGCAGACCATATGCCGAAAACACCTGCGCCGTGTTACGCAGTTCTGCCGACAACTCGACACCCGTCGCGCCCGCGCCCACGATGGCCACCTGAATGCGCGGCACCGGATCGACGTTCTCACCGTCATCTTCGACACTCACCGCGACGGGCTCCGGCGCATAGTGTTCCGCTCACATGCACGCCGCGATGAGCCGCTTGCGAAAGAGTTCGGCCTGTCCGACGGTATCGAGCGCAATGGCGTTTTCCTGCACGCCCTCCACGCCGAAGTAATGCGTCGTGCTGCCGATGGCGATCACGAGCGTGTCGTATTCCAGTTTGCGCTCGCGCAGAATCTCGCCCGCTTCTTCGTCGCGCAACGCACCGATGGTGATGCGTTTGTTCGCGCGGTCGAGCGCGGTCAATTCGCCCTGCTGGAACTCGAAGCCGTGCCACAGCGCCTGCGCCGCGTACTCGAGTTCCTGCGTAAACGGGTCCATGCTGCCGGCAGCGACTTCGTGCAGCAGCGGCTTCCAGATATGCGTGGGGTTGCGATCGACGAGCGTGACCTGCGCGCGCGGCGTGGTCTTGCTGTCCGTGATGCCGAAACGGTCGCCTAGGCGAGTCGTGAGTTCGAGACCGCCGGCCCCTCCGCCGACGATGATGAAGCGATGCATGGAACTCTCCCTGTGCTTTTATTCGAGCGCGTGGTCGCAGTTACATCGGCTTGAGCAAGTATTGTGCGTGAGCAGGTGTGACACCTACAAGGTCGTTGTCGACATGTCGGGCATACGCGACATGCGCCGCATATGCCCTTGCGCAATGCGAGAACTTAGGGCAACGCTGAACAACCCGTTGTATTCATCGATTCGGGCGCAAAGCCTCGCTCACGATGAATCTGCCTCTGTTTGCGCCCGAATCGATGAATACAACGGGTTGTTCAGCGTTGCCTTAGTGCGCCTCGTCCCAATTATTGCCCACGCCCACCTCGGCGACGAGCGGCACCCTGAGATGGGCCACGCCGCACATCAGTTCAGGTAAGCGCTTCGTGACCTCGGGTAGTTCGTCCTCGGGCACTTCGAGCACGAGTTCATCGTGCACCTGCATGATCATCTTGGTCTTGATGCCCGAAGTCTCGATCCAGTCCTGCACTGCGATCATGGAGAGCTTGATGAGATCGGCCGCCGTGCCTTGCATCGGTGCGTTGATGGCCGCACGCTCCGCCGCCTGACGACGCGGACCGCTGCCGCCGTTGATCCCGGGCAGCCACAAGCGGCGGCCGAACACGGTCTCGACGAAACCATGCGCCTTGGCCGCGAGCCGCGTGTTCTCCATATACGCCGCAACGCCGGGATAACGCGCGAAATAGCGGTCGATATACAGCTTCGCCGCATCGCGCGTGATGCCCAAATTCGACGCGAGACCGAACGAACTCATGCCGTAAATCAGCCCGAAGTTGATGACCTTGGCGATGCGGCGCTGATCGTTATCGACTTCGATGGGGGTGACGCTGAACACTTCCGACGCGGTGGCGCAATGCACGTCTTCGCCTTGCTGGAACGCTCGCATCAGCGATTCGTCGCCCGAAATATGCGCCATGATGCGCAGTTCGATCTGCGAGTAATCCGCCGACACGATCTTGCAGCCCGGCGATGCGATGAACGCTTCGCGAATGCGACGTCCTTCGCCCGTGCGCACCGGAATGTTCTGCAAGTTCGGCTCGTTCGACGACAGGCGCCCCGTCACGGCGACGGCCTGCGCATAGTTCGTATGCACGCGCACGGTCGATGTGTTCACCATGCACGGCAGCTTGTCCGTGTACGTGGACTTGAGCTTGGACAAGCCACGATGTTCGAGCAGCACCTTGGGCAGCGGGTAATCTTCGGCAAGCTTTTGCAGCACTTCTTCGTCGGTGGAAGGCGCGCCGCTCGGCGTCTTCTTCACGATCGGCAGCTTGAGATTTTCAAAGAAGATTTGTCCGATCTGCTTGGGCGAACCGAGATTGAATTCGCCGCCCGCAAGTTCATATGCCTGGGCTTGCAGATCAATGAGACGCTTGGCGATCTCGTTGCTCTGCGTGTCGAGCCTCGCGCGATCGATCAGCACGCCGTTGCGTTCCATCGTGCGCAGTACGCGCGAAGTCGGCATCTCGATGTCGCGATACACGCGCAGCAGGCCTTCCTCCTGCGCCACTTGCGGATACAGCGCCCGATGCAGGCGCAAGGTGATATCCGCATCTTCGGCCGCATAAGCCGAGGCCTTGTCAACGGCCACTTCGTCGAAGCCGATTTGCGATACGCCCTTGCCCGCGACGTCCTCGTACTTGATGGTCTTCACGCCGAGATGCCGCAACGCGAGGTTGTCCATGTCGTGCGGCCGATGCGATTCGAGCACGTACGACTGCAGCAGCGTGTCGTGCTCGACGCCGCGCATCGTAATGCCGTAGTTGGCCAGGACCTGCCCGTCGTATTTGAGGTGTTGACCGACTTTTTTCTTCGATGCATCTTCGAGCCAGGGCTTAAGCTTCGCGAGTACTTCGTCGCGCGGCAATTGCTCGCGCGCATCCGGCCCGCGATGCGCGAGCGGAATATACGTGGCATGACCCGGCTCGACGGAGAACGACACGCCGACGATCTGCGCGGACATGGGATCGAGCGACGTGGTCTCGCTATCGAACGAGGTGATCTCCGCTTCGCCGATGCGCTTGAGCCATGCATCGAACTGGTCCCACGTCTGCACGGTTTCGTAGTAGTGCCCGATTTCGGTGACTTCGGCGAGCGGCGTGTCGCTCGGACCCTCTACCGCGTCCGCGATCTCGATCTCGCGCAGCCACGTTTTGAAGCCGTTGCGCAGAAACACGTCGCGCAGTTCGTCGCGCGATTCGGGCCGGCTCTCGAGCGTCGTATCGATCGACTCGATCTGCGAAGTGAGGTTGCATTCCGTATGTACGGTAACGAGCTTTCGCGCCATCGGCAAGAAATCGAGAGCCTTGCGCAGATTGTCTCCTACCGCACCTTTGATCTCGTTCGCATGTTCTACGATGCCATCAAGGGAATCGAATTGTGTGAGCCATTTGAGCGCGGTTTTGGGACCGCACTTCTCGACGCCGGGCACGTTGTCGACGGTATCGCCAATCAGCGACAGGTAGTCGACGATGCGCTCGGGTGGCACGCCGAACTTGGCCAGCACGCCCGCGCGATCGAGCGTTTCGTTGGTCATCGTATTGATGAGGGTGACATGATCCGTGACGAGTTGAGCCAGGTCCTTGTCGCCCGTGGACACGATCACCTTCATGCCGCGCTTCTCGGCTTCGACCGCGAGCGTGCCGACAACGTCGTCGGCCTCGACTCGCTCGATCATCACGAGCGGCCAGCCGAGCGCACGCACGGCGACGTGGATCGGCTCGATCTGCCGGGCGAGGTCCTCGGGCATGGAAAGCCGGTTGGCCTTGTAGTCGGCATACCAGTCGTCGCGGAAAGTCTTGCCCTTGGCGTCGAAGACGCATGCGCTATACTCTGCATTGACCTCACGCCGCAAGCGTCGCAGCATGTTGACCATGCCGTACAGCGCGCCGGTAGGACCGCCATCGGGGCTGCGCAAGTCCGGCATTGCATGATAGGCCCGGTACAAATAACTAGAACCGTCAACCAACAGCAGGGTCTTACCTTCGAGCCTTCGTTCTTCAGGCATTGTGAACAAGAGAAAAGTGATTCTGAGTCTGCGATCACTCGCAGATCAAGAGCGCGCGACGGCCAAAAAGGCTCGCGCATCGTGGCAGATGTTGACGATTATGGCAGAGTTTATCGAGGCGACCGAGTACCTCTCGGAGATCTGCCCTGCGATCAGCATCTACGGTTCGGCGCGCTTGAAACCCGAGTCGCCGTACTATCAGCGCACCATCGAAATCGCACAGAAATTCTCCGATGCGGGCTTCGCCGTCATCTCCGGCGGCGGACCCGGCATCATGGAAGCAGCGAACAAAGGCGCGCATGTGGGCAAGTTGCCATCGGTGGGTTTGAACATCGAGTTGCCGCACGAACAATCGGGCAATTAGTGGCAGGACATCTCGCTGCGCTTCCGCCATTTCTTCACGCGCAAGGTCACATTCGTCAAGAATTCAGATGCGGTCGTGGTGATGCCCGGTGGCTTCGGCACGCTCGACGAACTCGCCGAAGTGCTCACGTTCATTCAGACCAAGAAGTCGCGTCACGTGCCCATCGTGCTGGTCGGCACGGAGTTCTGGGCGGGTCTGCTCGACTGGTTCAAGAATATGCTGCTGACCAATGCGCTGCTGACCAATGGCGTGATCAGCGAGAAGGATCTGGACCTGATGCAGGTGATCGACGATCCGGATCAGGTGCTCGATGCAGTGCTCGCGTTTTATGAAGACCGCGAGGAACAGACGGAACAGCCGGGGGAAAGCAAGTCGGATGATGATCGGATGTTCTATCTGTAAGCGCGCCATGTCGAACGCATCGTGACCTCACGACGCGTTCATGCTTCACTTTACTGAAACGCAACTTCCGCAAAGCTGCGCAACTTCCGGCTATGAAGCTTCGACAAGCCGTTCATGCGCAGCAACTCCATCGCCTTCACACCGATCTGCAGGTGCTGATCGACTTGCGCGCGATAAAACTGATCGGCCATGCCGGGCAGTTTCAACTCGCCGTGCAGAGGCTTGTCCGACACGCATAGCAACGTCCCGTACGGCACGCGGAAACGGAAGCCGCTTGCCGCGATCGTCGCGCTTTCCATATCCAGCGCCACCGCGCGGCTTTGCGACAGGCGTCGCACCGGCTCGCGATGATCGCGCAGTTCCCAGTTGCGGTTATCCACGCTCGCGACTGTGCCTGTGCGCATCACGCGCTTGAGTTCGGTACCTTCGAGCTGCGTGACCTGCGCGACTGCTTTTTCCAGCGCAACCTGCACTTCGGCCAGCGCCGGCACGGGCACCCACAAGGGAAGATCGTCGTCGAGCACGTGATCCTCACGCACGTAGCCATGCGCCAGCACGTAATCACCCAGACGCTGCGTATTGCGCAGGCCCGCGCAGTGACCAAGCATGATCCACGCATGCGGCCGCAACACGGCGATGTGATCGGTGATGGTCTTCGCGTTCGACGGCCCCACGCCGATATTCACCATCGTGATGCCGCTGCCGTCCGCGCGCTTCAGGTGATATGCGGGCATCTGCGGCAAACGCGCGGGCACGGTGCCCTCTTCCGGCTGCTCGCCGGGATTGGCGTTATACGTGACCACATCGCCGGGTTCGACGAACGACGAATATTCGCTGCGATATGCGCGCGTCTCGGGGCGAGACATCATCGTGCGGCCGAGCTTCACGAACTCGTCGATATAGAACTGATAGTTCGTGTACAGCACGTAGTTCTGAAAATGCGTCGGCGAAGTCGCCGTGTAATGCCGCAGGCGATGCAGCGAGAAATCCACCCGCGCCGCCGTGAACAACGCGAGCGGATGCGGCTCGCCCGGCGCGGGTTCATACGTGCCGTTGACGATGCGGTCGTCGAGCAGCGCGAGGTCCGGCGTATCGAAGATATTGCGCATCGCGAGCAGGCGGTCGCGGTCGCGGTCGAGATCACCTTCGAGATGGATGCCTTCGGCGAACGCGAAGTGAATTGGAATGGGCTGCGCCGACACGCCCACCTCGATGCCGACATGGTGGTTCTTGGCAAGCAGCCGCAATTGCTCGCGATAGTAGTCGCCGAAAAGATCAGGACGCGTCAGCGTGGTTTCATAGATGCCGGGACCGGCAACAAAGCCGTACGAACGGCGCGAATCGATCTGCGTGTTCAGTTCGGTCCGCACCCGCACGAACGGATAGCACGCCCGCACGCAATGCGTGAACTGCTCGTTGCGCCGGTAGCGCGCGAACGCGTCGCGCAAGAAAGCGGTGTTCGCCTCGTAGATGGCGGAGAGGCGCGTGACGGCGGCGACGGGATCGTCGAAGGATTCAGTAGGAAAGTCGTTGGCCGGCGGGGCCTGGGCGCTCTGTGTCCGGTCGTTTGTCATGATCTTGTAGAGATGAATTCCGATGTCCTCGTATTCAAAAGACATTAACACGGAAGATCGCGCATTCCATGAAGCCCATGTTCGCGGCGTGCGCCCGCACGCCGATCCGGCGGCTTTTGCCGCTGATGCGGGCGAACGCGATGCGAAAGCCGAAAGCAGCGCAAAATGAGCGCATCAAGGCTGCGCCGGGAATCCGATTTGCTAGCAGGCTATTGAAATACCCTCTACGCGGGTCATCTTACGCGGATCATCTGATTGGAAGGGGCAAACTGGGAGGGGCAAACGTTGAATCAAGGAATCGAACGACACTGAGACCGAAACGATGCGC
>LFLF01000016.1 GCA_001184395.1 Candidatus Paraburkholderia calva
GCGTTTGCGGCAAATCTCGAACCCCGCACCTTGATCCGCGGCCATCGCCAGCGTCTGCTGCTTCATCGTCGTTTGCCTTTTTCCTTGCACGTGCGCTCTATAACACCTGACAAGCACTAGCGGTGGACTTAATCAGCATTGCACTAAGCATATCTATCCGTTCAGACATGCAAGCGGGCCTGCGAAAGCGGGCCCGCTTTTTTTACGCGCTTGTCCTTCAGACTCGCGCCGAACGGCCGGGTGAGTTTCGTCTTGTGCGCACGCTCCATCACGAAGATCATCTCCGCCCATTCGATATGTTCGACCGTCACGACCTCCGCGACATCAGGCGCGAGACCCGCCGATGCGACCTCGATTCCCGGCCGCCCGGCAAACACTTCTTCCGCCGTCGGACTCCGCAGGCGATTCCTGCTGCAAAGAAACAGCACGCGCAGCTCGATCCTCGAATATGAAACATCCGACGCAATTGCATCAACGAAAGCGATGCTTGACAAGACGCAGGCACTCGCGCGACCATCTGTCCATAATTTGATCACCGATCCATAATATGGACAATATGGACAAGGAAACGCGATGACCGCGCCAAAACCGTCGGAGGATGCCATGACGCCGTACCAGCGCCTCTTCCCCAAAGAGGCGCAAAAGGAAATCGTCGTCCCGAGCGCGATTCCCGCCGACGAACGCGAACGGGTTGCGAAGCGGAAAACGTCTGGTTCCGCCCGCTGTGTCTCTTAACGTATCGACCGGCTACTGGATGAATCTGCTGCGCGTGTGCAAGTCGGGGGCTGTCGCGGCATCGTCATCCGCAGGCGGTACACGGCATGGTGCTCAAGGGCCGCTGGGGCTATCTCGAGCACGACTGGGAAGCGTTCGAAGGCAGCTACGTTTTCGAGCCGCCGGGCGAGACGCACACGCTCTACGTGCCCGAGGACGTCGAAGAAATGATCACCTATTTTCAGGTAAACGGCGTCATGTACAAATGGCGTCATGTACTATTGCGATCCGTACGGTAATCACATTGGCTATGAAGACGTCTTCACCAAGGTCGACATGTGCCGCAAACATTACGAATCCGTCGGACTCGGCGCGGATTTCGTCGATCAGTTCATCCGCTAGCTTCACACCCAACTCAACCCTTTAGCAGACTCAAAAGAGCATTCGGAGGAGACGCACATGCTGGAAAAATCACCGCGCCTGAAGCGGCTGCCGATCATCGCGATCACGTTTCTCACGTTCGCGGGCATCGTCAATTATCTGGATCGCAGCACGCTGTCGATCGCCAATCATTCGGTCACGCAGAAACTCGGCCTGTCCGCGTCGCAGATGGGTCTGCTGCTTTCAGCATTCTCGTTCGCGTATGCGTTCTCGCAATTGCCCATCGGCGTGATGCTCGACCGCTTCGCGCGCGCATCATGCTCGGGCTCGGCATGTTCGTGTGGTCGGTCGCGCAGTTGTTCGGAGGCTTCGTCACCACAATCTCTCGCAGTTTCTGGCGGCGCGCATCGCGCTCGGCATCGGCGAGGTGCTGCAGTTTCCGGCAGGCGCGAAGGTGGTCTCCGAATGGTTTGCGCAGCGCGAGCACGGCAACCGGCATCTTCGTCACGTCGTCGACCATCGGGCCCGCGCGCGCGCCGCCGATCCTCACCGTGCTGCTTCTCTCGTTTGGCTGGCGCAACAGGTTCATCATCATGGGCACGCTCGGTATTGCGGTGGCGATCGGCTGTTACATCGTCTATCGCAACCGCCGGGACGTGACGCTGGAAGCGCAGGAAGTCTCGCATCTGAGTCTCGCATCTGACCGAAGGCGAACCCGCGTAACGCGCCGAACGCAGCATGGCCTTCGCCGAGTGGTGCGGCCTGTTCACCAAGGCGACCACCTGGGGCATGATCTTCGGCTTCATGGGCGTGATCTACATGGTGTGGCTGTATCTCACGTGGTTGCCCGCGTATCTCGAACACGAGCGGCATCTGACGATTGCCAAGACCGGCTGGGTCGTGACGATTCCCCATCTCGCGGGCACGCTCAGTATGCTGTCGTCGGGCTTATCGCCGATGGCCTGATGACGCGCGGCGTCGCCCCGATACGCAGCCGCAAATGACCCATCTGCTCGGGACTGATCGGCGGCGCGCTGTTTGTTTACTGTGCCCACCGCGTTCACGCCCAACCTCACACTCGCTATCGTGTATCTTTCCGCCGCGATGTTCTTCGTCAACATGGCGAGCGGCGCGGCCTGGGCGCTGGTTTCGGTTGCCGCGCTGCGTCATATGGTGGCGTCGCTCGGCAGCATCCAGAACTTCTGGCGGTTACTTTCGGCGGCTCGTTCGCGCCGTTCATCACCGGGCTCGTGGTGGACAAGACGCATTCGTTCGTCAACGCGTTCCTAATCAGCGCCGGCGTTACGTTCGCCGCCGCGCTCGTGTACATGTTCGTCGTGCGCACGCCCATTCAGGATACCGAGCAGTAGGCCGCCGCCGTTCCCGCCGTCTAACTTCACTGCATATGACTTTTCAAGCTGATCTCTTCAACGGCAAGACCGTCGTCGTCATGGGCGGCACGCAAGGCATCGGCGCGGACATCGAACTGACCTAGCTCGACGTCGCCGATGCGGCGGGCGTGGCCGCGTTCTTCGCGCGGCTCGATTCCCTGGACGTGCTCGTCAACTGCGCAGGCATGATCCGGCACGGCGACGAGCACGAGATATCGAGACTTTCAAGCGCGTGATCGCCGTGAACCTCAACGGCACCATGCGCATGTGCGCCGCCGCGCGCGGCCTGCTCGCGAAGACGCGGAGCAGCATCGTCAATACCGCGTCGATGCTCACGTTCTTCGGCAGCGGTCTCGTGTCCGCGTACAGCGCGAGCAAGGGCGGCGTCGCGCAACTGACGAAGTCGCTCGCCATTGCCTACGCGGCGGACGGCATCCGCGTGAACGCGGTCGCACCGGGCTGGATTGCCACGCTGCTCACGCAGGCCTTGCAAGAAGACGGCGGCCGCTCGCAGGCCATTCTCGATCGCACGCCGATGAAACGCTGGGGCCTGCCGGAAGACGTCGCGCGAGTGGCGGCGTTTCTCGCGTCGCCGGCGTCGTCGTTCATGACCGGCGCGATCGTGCCGGTCGACGATGGCTATCTGGTCGTGTGACGAGTCGCGCAATGGGTACGACAATGGCTTCCGATTCCGCCAAGGCCAAGGCCACTGGCACCGCCGCCTTCTCGAAGTTCATAGCGGATGCAGCTCATCGCCGATGCCGGCGCGCCGCCGACCATCGCGCAATTGGCGGCGTTGTCCGGTTATCCGCGCCCAACGGTGTATCGCATCGTCGGCGCGCTGATCGCGGAGGGGCTGGCGGTCGAAAGCGCGCGCGGCGGCTGTTACACGCTCGGGACCTGTCTAATGTCGCTCGCGAGCCGCAGCTGGGAGCGCTCGGATTTGCGCATCGCCGCCACCGATGCATTGCAGGTCTTGCGCGACGCCACGCAGGAAACCGTGCATCTGGTGGTGCGCAGCGGCGCGGAGATGGTATGTATCGAGAAGCTCGAAAACCCGCACGCGGTGCGCATGGCGTCGCGCATCGGCACGCGGGTGACGCTCTATTCGGGGTGACGCTCTATTCGAGTTCGGTGGGCAAGGGCGTATCTGTCGACACTCGATGCCGTCGTCCGCGCGGCACTGCTGCAAGGCCTGAGCTTCGAACGCTTCACGCCGAACACCATCGTCGATCGCGCCGCGCTCGACGCCGAACTGGACGCGACGCTTGTGCGCGGCTATGCGGAGGATCGCGAGGAAAACGAGGCGCAGATCTTCTGCTACGGTAGTAGCGCGATCGTCGGCACGAACGGCGCGACGCTGGGTTGCGTGAGCGTAAGCATCCCGCTGTTCCGCAAGAGCAAGACGCCGCTCGAAACCTATGTCGAACCGCTCAGGGCGGCGTGCCGCGCCATCGCCGGGGGAATGAGCCCGGGCACGCGCTGAGGCCTCACCAGACGTAGCGTACCGCTCGATTCTGCGCGCCAGCTGCGGTTTTCGCGAGCGCACCCGAGCCATTAACGCAAGCCTTCGCATTTGACTTGCATGTCACTCTCCTCCAATTAGCTACCCGATTCGAAACGTGCGATGGAATACGGCGTCAGCGGCACGCGCGGGCTCTGCGCGAGCACATCGGCAATCAGCACAGCCGTGGTCGCGCATTGCATCAGCCCGAGATGGCCGTGACCGAATGCATAGATCACCGACGCCACACGCGGCGATGCACCGATCACCGGCAGGGAATCCGGCGTCGTGGGGCGATTGCCCATCCAGTTGACGGCATCGGTTTCGTCTACACCCGGCAGAAAGCGCTGGCCAAGCGCGAGCAGCGCTTCGCGGCGCCGGTAGTTCGCGGGCGCATCCAGCCCCGGAATTCCGTCGCGCCGCCGATGCGCAAGCCGATGTCGAGCGGCGTCGCGACGAACTTGCGCTCCGCGAAGATCACCTCGCGCGACAGCGCGATCCCCGGCCTTGGCAGCGTCGCGTTGTAGCCGCGCTCGCTCTCCAGCAGCACGCGATCGCCGATCGATGCCGCCAGCGACACGGACCACGCGCCCGCCACCACCACGATGCGTCTGCCGCACAGACGCACCATCAGCGAACACAACGCTCGCGGGCGCTTCGATCGCCCGCGCGACGCCCGTGACGAACTCGCCGCCGAGCACGCACACGTGTTCGCGTAGCAGCGTGACGAGGCGGCGCGGATCGCCGATATGCGACCAGTCTTCGAGATACACGCCGTGCCGGAACACCGGCGCGAGCGCGGGCTCCAGTTCGCGCACGTGCCGCGGCTTGAGCGCGTGCCAGCGCACGCCGAGTTCGCGCTTGAGCGCCCACTCGTCCTGATCGGCTTCGAAGGCGGCATCGCTTTCGTAGACTGTGAGCGCGCCGCGCCGGTAGTGCATCGGCTCGGCGCCGATATCGCGAAACATCGGCAGGATGTCGTCATACACCCGGTTGTTCAGCCGCGCCAGCGCATGCGAGATCGCCAGATACCGCTCGGCTCGCCCGCGCGCCGGAACGCCATGAACCACGGCAGCGCTGAGGGCACATGCTTCCAGTCGAGCGACAGCGGACCAAGCGGGTCCATCAGCCATTTGGCGGCTTGCGTGAACATGCCCTTGATCGCGATCGGCGTGCTCTCCGTCACGGCGATGCCGCCCGCATTGCCGTGCGACGCGTGATCGCCCTCGAAATCGCGATCGATCAGCGTTACGCGCAGTCCCTCGTGCAGCGCGGCCCACGCGCAGGCGTGACCGACCACGCCCGCGCCGATTACGAAGACATCGGGCATTTCACGTTCCGCTGCGCGTTTGGTCGATTCGATGTCGCTCATGCCGCACCGCGCGACTTGATAAGCTTGTCGTCCACGGCTTCGCGCCAGGTGTCGGCGAGCGTGAAGCCGGTCTGAAAGCGATCCGTCGGATCGACGCCCACTTGCGAAAGATCGACGCCCACTTGCGAAATCGCGGTGATCCACGCCTGACCCGCGACCACGGGCACGACGGCCGGTGTATCGCCTAGACTAGACGCGTGACCGATTCGATGCGGCTCTCGAACACCGAGCCGATGATCGACTCGTACAGGAAAGTCTCGCCGACGCCGATTTGCCCCTTCGCGTGCATCACCGCGAGACGCGCCAAGGTGCCGGTGCCGCAGGGCGAGCGGTCACACCGTCCGGGCGACACGATCACCGTGTTTCGCGCGGTCAGCACGCCGTTCTCGCGGCGCAGCGGCCGACGAACTCCGTCATGGTGATGCCCTTGATCAGCGGATTGAGCGAATGCGGCGAAGGCAACTGTTCTGCCGCCGCGGCCCTGATGATCTGCCCAAGGTCGCACAGTTCGTGCGCTTTATCCGGCGCAATGCGAAAGCCGAGCTTTTCGGCATCGACGATCACATAGGTCATGCCGCCATAGCCGCCGTCGACCGCGAGCGTGCCCAAGCCCTGCACCTTGATGGTCTTGTCCAGATGATTCGCAAAGGCGAGCTGATTGGTGAACTCGACCCCCGTCACCTTGCCGTGCGCGCAGGTGCATCGCACGCGGATGAGTCCGGCGGGCGCTTCGAGCAAGAGTTCGGTGACAGGCTCGGTCATCGGCAGGATGCCGGTTTCGAGCAGCACGGTGGCGACGTATATCGTGTTGGAGCCGGACATGGCCGGATACTGGGTCGATTCCGCGATTACATAGCCCATTTGCGCTTGCGGATCGGTGGGCGGCAACAGAATGTTTACGCTCTGGTTGGCCGAGCCGCGCGGCTCGAAGATGGAGATGCGGCGCAGGTCGTCGCGCACTTCCTCCAGATGCATCATCTTGTCGAACAGGGTCGCGCCCGGCACGTCGAACACGCCGCCCGTCACCACGTTGCCGACTTCGCCCTCGGCATGGCAATTCACTAGGGTAAAGGTGCGGTTCCAGCGCATGGGTCATTGCAACGGCAAATGCGCCGTCTCCTTGATGGTTGCGACGGTGATGGTCGAAAGCAGCGCAGCGAACATCACGAAATATGCGGGCGACAGCGGCAAGCCGGTCGCCTTGATGAGCGCTATGGAGATCATCGGCGCGAAGCCGCCGAACACCGCATTGGCGATGCCGTAGCCGATCGACATCCACGTTGTGCGGATCCTGGTCGGGAACAGCTCAGACAGCACGGCGGGACCGACGCCCGAGAAAATGCCGATCAGCGCGCCGCCGATCACCTGCGCGGCGCCGACGATCCACGTGGACTTGTACGCGAGCATCAGATGGAAGATCGGATACGGCAGCACGAGAAATGCGATGCAGCCGAACGCGTAGATGGGCTTGCGTCCGTGCCGGTCGGAGAACGCGCCCCAGAACGGAATCGACGCCGTCATCACGATGAGGCCGAGCGTATTGAGCCACAGCGCCGCCGACGCATTGATGCCGGTGAACAACGGCAGATAGTTGAGCAGCACGTACAGCGAGACCGTCCACACGATCACGAGGCCGCACGCCTACAAACCAAGCAGCGCGGGCACGCGCGCTTTGGGCGTCTGCTGCGCCGCTTGTTCCGAGGCTTGTTGATACACCGGCGTTTCGTCGCTGCGGCGGCGGATGATCCAGCCAATCGGCCCGATCACCAGCGCGCCGACGATAAACGGCACGCGCCAGCCCCAGTCGAGCATGGTTTGCGGACTGAGCAACGTGGTCATTAGCGCGGCCGCGCCCGAGCCGAGCAGCATGCCGCCGAGCGTGCTGCATTGCTGAAAGCTACCGTAGAAGCCGCGCTGGTTCTGCGGTGCCCATTCGACCAGATACGCCACCGCATTGCCCAGTTCGCCGCCGACCGATAAGTCTTGCAACATGCGCGCGGCGACCAGCAGCACAGGTGCGGCGTGCCCGATGCTCGCGTAGGAAGGAATCAGCGCCATCAGCGGCATGACGAAGGCGAGCGTCTACTTGCGGCCTTTGGTGTCGCCGAGCCAGCCAAAAATGATCGCGCCGAGCGGGCGCGCCGCAAAAGCCCAGGCCGAACACGCCGAAGGTGCCGAGCATGGCGGCGAAGTCGTCGCCGGCGGGGAACATGGCCTTGGCGATGACGGTGGCGAGTAACGCGTACGTGTCGAAAGAGTCGGTCGGCCTGGTGAAGTTCGCGCTCAATGGCGACTATGACAAGGCGCGCGTGCTGTATCGCGCGTTGATCGATCTGTTCTATCTGGGATACGCACGTGAAACTCGTGCAGTACAGCAAGCTTGCGGAGAGCATTACGGCGGGGTATCCGGAATACGTGAAAGCACCGCGTCTGATGCTCGAAGGCGCTGAGCGCGAGCGGACGTCGCGATCATCGAACAGGCGCTCGCCAATGTGCATGCGCTCTCGCATTGAACGAACAATGAGCGGGCATTGAATGAAGTGTGGATGTGAGATCGACGTTCTTCTGCATCGACGGACACACATGCGGCAACCCGGTGCGCGTCGTCGCGGGCGGCGCGCCGCCGCTGCACGGTGCGAACATGATCGAACACCGCGCGCAATTTCTGCGCGGGTTCAACTGGATACGCACCGTGCTGATGTTCGAGCCGCGCGGACACGAGGTGATATCCGGTAGCATCCTCTATCCGACGACACGCGCCGACTGCGATCTGGCGATTCTCTTCATCGAAGTGAGCGGCTGCCTGCCCATGTGCGGACACGGCACCATCGGCACGGTGACGACGGCCATCGAAAACGGACTCGTGCGGCCGCGTGAACCGGGCGAGCTGCGGCTCGATACGCCCGCCGGCGTGGTGATCGCGCGGTATCGCATGAACGGCGAACATGTGGACTCGGTGCAACTGACCAACGTGCCTTCGTTCCTGCATTCGCGTGATCTGTCGGTCGAGATCGAAGGGCTCGGCGAGATTCGTTTCGATATCGCCTACGGCGGGAACTTCTATGCCATCGTCGAGCCGCAAGCGAACTATGACGGCCTGCATACGCTGACGCCATCGGACATTCAGCGGCTGAGTCCGGTGCTGCGTCAGAAGGCGAACGAGAAGTACCCGTTCGTGCATGCCGAAAGCGATGCGATACGCGGCCTGAGCCACGTGATGTGGACAGGCGAACCGAGCGTCGAAGGCGCGCATGCGCACAATGCCGTGTTCTACGGCGACAAGGCCATCGACCGCTCGCCATGCGGCACCAGCACCTCGGTGCGCATGGCTCGCGCGTCGCGAAAGGGCAGTTGAGGATCGGCGAGCTCTTCGTGCACGAGAGCATCATCGGCACGCTGTTCGAAGGCACGCCGCTCGCTGCCGCGCGGGTCGGCGATTTCGACACCATCGTGCCGGCCATCGAAGGCTGGGCGCGCGTGACAGGCCACAACACGATCTTCGTCGACGATCGCGACCCGCTCGCGCACGGTTTTCTGCTGAACGGAAGAAGGAGAGATGACGTCATGCTGATTCTTAAAAACGCCCGCGTGTTCGATACCGACCACGAGCGGGACGACGGCCGCTATTCCATCGTGATCGACGGTGACACCATTCGCGAGGTGACACGCGAGCCGGTGGAGGCGCACGGCGCGAAGGTGATCGACGTGGGCGGCAAGACGGTGATGCCCGGCAGATCGACTGCCACGTGCATGTGATTGCATCGGTCGCGCATCTGGGCCTGAACAGTCGCTTGCCGAACACCTTCGCCGTGTTGCGCGCGGTGCCGATTCTCGCGGGCATGCTCAATCGTGGCTTCACGTCCGTGCGCGATGCGGGCGGCGCGGCCTACGCGCTGTCGCGTTCCATCGAGGAAGGCACCATCGCGGGGCAGCGCCTGTTCGTGGCGGGCAAGGCGCTGTCGCAGACGGGCGGCCATGGCGACTTCCGCGAACGCTTCGACCAGTCCGATCCCGATCCCTGCGGATGCAGCCGCAACATGGGCGCGATCGGCCGTGTGGTGAACGGCGTTGATGCAATGCGCAAGGCCGTGCGCGAGGAAATGCGGGCGGGCGCGCATCACATCAAGATCATGGCCTCGGGCGGGGTGGCGTCGCCGACCAATCCGATCGGCAATCTGCAATTCTCCGTCGATGAAGTGAAAGCGGCGGTCGAGGAAGCGGAGTCGCACCAGACGTATGTGATGGCGCACGCCTACATGTCGAAGGCGATCACGCGCGTGGTGAAACTCGGCGTGCGAACCATCGAGCACGGCAATCTGATCGACGAAGAGACCGCGGGCTTGATGGCGGAGCACGGCGCTTATGCCGTGTCCACGCTCGTCACCTATGACGCGATGGGCAAGGTCGGCGCGCAGATGGGACTCGCGGCGGACACGCTGGCGAAGAACGAATCGGTACGCACACGTAGCCTCGATGCGCTGGCCATGCTGCACGCGCGCGGCGTCAAGATGGGCCTCGGCACCGATCTGCTCAGCGACATGCATTAGTATCAGAGCGACGAATTGTCGATTCGCGCGAATATCGTCAGGCCGTTCGAGGCAATCCGTCAGGCCACCGCCGTCGGCGCGGAGATCGTCAACATGCATGGCAAGCTCGGCGTCATCGCCGCGGGCGCGTTCGCGGACTTGCTGGTGGTGGATGGCGATCCGCTGAAGGACATTCGCGTGCTGACGGGACAGGGCGAACGCATCGCGGGTGTGATGAAGAACGGCGCGTGGGTGCGCGAGACCTTGCTCTGACCGCGCATGATACGATACCGCTGCTTTCACAATAACCCTAGAAACAAGCGCTGAAACGAAACATGTCCCCGGTTGCCAGCAAGCCACGACAAACCGCCGCCGGCGACGCCACGCGCAAGATCGTCCGCACGACCACGGTCGAACTCGTCACAACGGCGATCCGGCAGCGCATCCTGAGTGGCGAATTGCCGCCCGGCGAACCGGTCACGCAGGAAGCGCTCGCGGACGAACTCGGCGTGAGCCGCGTGCCGATTCGCGAAGCCATCACGCGGCTGACGGGCGAAGGCCTGCTCTTCAATGTGCCGCATAAAGGCGCGTATGTCGTGCAGTTGTCGAAAGAGGAAGTGCAGGAGACGTTCGAGATCCGCCTGTGTCTGGAGCCGTGGCTGTTTTCGCAGGCCATTCCGCATATCATCGACGCGGAAATCGCGAAGGCCGAGCAACTCGTCAACGAAATGGAGCGGGCGGAATCGGGCGCGTGGGACCAGTTGAACTGGCGTCTGCACGAAACGCTCTATCTGCCCGCGCAACGCGATATCACGCTGCAGATGCTGCACGATCGCAGTGACCGCTATTTCCGCTTTCAGGTGGTGCAGGTGCCGATGCGCGAGCAGTCGCACGGCAAACATATGGGTTTGATCGACGCGTGCCGCAAGCGCGATGCGAAGCTCGGCGCGAAACTGCTGGAACAGCACGTGAAGATCGCCGCGTAGCAGATCACCTCGATCGTCGACAAGATCATGGCGCGCTGAGCGTGACAGTGGATTTGCGTTCGGCGCTGCCATCTGCTGTGGGTCACCGATTTTCTACCGGACGCTGTGTGGCCTATCGTCGAACCGTTGATCGACGCGGGCTGCGCAGCGGTCGTGCGCAATCTGTCGCGATCACCGCGCGCGCCGGCCGGCGCGTGGCAACACACCTTCCTTCGCGGTTCGCCGCCCGCATCCGAAGCGATGCGAACACGCCGCCTGCCAGTCCTCGCGGACGCTGCTAGACTTGAAAACCCGCAAACCAAAAGCGCGAAGCGAGCCACTAAAAGAAATGCAGATTCCCCGCAACGCCGTCAACGCACTGTGATGCACTGTGATTTCCGAACCCCCAATACCTCGCTATCTAATGTCGAGCCAGCATGCGGGACTGTCTATGCCGATCGCTTCTATCACATCGCAGCATAGCGCGCTCCTATCGGCGGCATTGTCAGAATCCCATTCAACTGGCGGGCACGCTCACGTATATTTTTATGTGGCGCGGCGCCTTCGCGCGCATGGAGCGCGCGTGGAGTTTTCGTCCAGCGAGTCTTCCAGCCTGGTAACGGAAATCTCATCGCAAGAGAGCCGTCCGTATATTTTCCGGCAATGCCTCATCAACAAGGTCTCGCGATGTTGCGGGACCGACGAAGCACCCTGTAAGTCTGACGCGATAGTAAAACGAGCAGTGGGTACGTCCTCACAAGGAGAAAACGCATGTCGAACGAATCTAAGTGCTCATTCAACGGCGGTACGACGAACCGAGACTGGTGGCCGAAACAACTCAGGCTGGATCTGTTGAACCAGCATTCCAGCAGATCGAATCCGCTGGAGCCGGACTTCAATTACGCCGAGGCATTCAAGCGCCTCGATCTCGCCGCGGTGGCAAAAGACCTCGCCGCGTTGATGACCGATTCGTAGGACTGGTGGCCAGCGGACTTCAGTCACTATGGTCCGCTCTTCATCCGCATGACATGGTATAGCACCGGCACGTATCGTATCGGCGATGGACGCGGAGGCGGTGGACGCGGTCAGCAACGTTTCGCGCCGCTCAATAGCTGGCCGGACAACGTGAGTCTCGACAAGGCGCGCCGTCTGCTGTGGCCAATCAAGCAGAAGTATGGCCAGAACATTTCATGGGCTGATCTGCTGATCCTCACCGGCAATGTCGCGCTGGAGACGATGGGCTTCAAGACCTTCGGCTTCGCGGGCGGCCGCGAAGACACGTGGGAACCGGACCTCGACGTCTACTGGGCAACGAAAAGACCTGGCTAGGCGGCGATGTGCGCTACGGCAAGGGCAGCGCGCCGCGCGATGACAAGGACGAAGGCGTGCTCGTTGCCGATGAAGAGATGCACTGCGAAGAAAAGAGCCGCACCGATGGCGGGCGCAATCTGGAGAACCCGCTCGGCGTGGTACAGATGGGTCTGATCTATGTCAATTTGGAAGGTCCGGACGGCAATCCCAATCCGCTTGTGGCAGCGCACGATATCCGCGAAACCTTCGCGCGCATGGTGATGAACGACGAGGAAACAGTCGCGCTGATCGCCAGTGGCCACGCCTTCGGAAAGACGCACGGCGGGGGTCCGGCGGATAACGTCGGCGCGGAGCCGGAAGCAGCCGATCTCGAACAGATGGGCCTTGGCTGGCACAACAAGTTCGGCTCGGGCAAGGGTGCGGACACGATCACGAGCGGCCTCGAAGTGACCTGGACGGCCACGCCGACCAAGTGGGGGCAAGGCTTCTGGGAAAACCTTTTCGGTCACGAGTGGGAACTCACGAAGAGCTCGGCGGGCGCGAATCAATGGGTGGCGAAGGACGGCGGCGACACTATTCCGCACGCGTTCGATGCATCGAGGAAGCAGCCGACGATGCTGACGACCGACCTTTCGCTATGCTTCGATCCGGAATACGCGAAGATCTCGAAGCGTTTCTGGGAAAATCCCGACCAGTTCGCCGATGCCTTCGCCCGCGCATGGTTCAAGCTGACGTACTGCGACATGGGTCCGCGTGCCCGTTATCTTGGCGCGGAGGTGCCGCAGGAAGAACTGGTGTGGCAAGACCCGATTCCGCGGTGGATCATCCGCTCGTCGATCAGAACGATATCGCCGCGCTCAAGCAGAAGATTTTCGGCGCGGGCCTGTCGGTGTCCGATCTAGTGACGACAGCGTGGGCATCGGCGGCAACGTTCTGTGGGTCCGACAAGCGCGGCGGCGCGAACGGCGCGCGCATTCGTCTTGCGCCGCAAAAGGACTGGGCCGCCAATCAGCCCGAGCAGTTGCAAAAGGTGCTGGCCAAGCTCGAAGCGATCCAGAAGGATTTCAACGGCAGCGCAGCGGACGGCAAGAAGGTGTCGATCGCCGATCTGATCGTGCTCGCCGGCGGCGCGGCCATCGAACAGGCGGCGGAAAAGGCGGACAGCAAGGTGACGGTTCCGTTCACGCCGGGCCGCATGGACGCGTCGCAGGACAAGACCGACGTGCAATCGGTGGACGCGCTCGAACCGGTGGCCGATGGCTTCCGCAACTTCCTGAAGGGACGCTTCAGCATTCCGGCCGAGCATCTGCTGATCGATCGCGCGCAACTGCTGACGCTGACCGCGCCTGAAATGACCGCGCTGGTCGGCGGCCTGCGTGCGCTGAAGGTGACCAACAAGGAAGGTCAGGGCGTCTTCACCGATTGTCCGGAAACGCTGACCAACGACTTCTTCGTGAACCTGCTCGACATGGACACCGAGTGGAAGGCGACGTCGCGCGATGCGTTCGAGGCGGTCGATCGCAAGAGCGGTCGGAAGAAGTGGAGCGGCTCGCGGGTCGATCTCGTGTTTGGATCGCACTCGGTATTGCGCACGCTGTCGGAGGTCTATGCGAGCGCGGACGGCAAGGAAAAGTTTGTCAAGAACTTCGTGGCGGCGTGGGCCAAGGTGATGGATCTGGACCGCTTCGATTTGAAGAAGTAAGCCGGTCTCACTGCGCTTCGTGAGCAATGCGGCTCTGGATTCCCGGAGCCGCAATTTTTTGTGCACGCGATTCGCACGACTCGCACGATAGGCGCGATAAAACAAAAGGGGCTGCCCACGTTCCACGCGCTGCCGTTCTGCAATACGGGATTGAAGATGCTGACGTACTCGACCAGCGACGAATGCGCGAGATTTGCGTGTTGCGCGTGAGTTCGGCCTGCACGAATGAAATGCCGATGCTGCTGCTGATATTCCGGCTCAGGCTATAGATCGACGTGCTATCGCCGTGCAATGCGGGATCGAGTATGGAGAAGGTCGCGGTGGTGAGCGGCACCGAGATCAGCCCGAGGCCGAGTCCTTGCAGGAAGCCGGTCCACATCACCACGCCTTCGCTCATGTCGAACGTATAGCCCGACATCTGCCACAGCGAGAACGCCGATATGCCGAAGCCCGCCGCGATCAGCACGCGCGACTGAACGCGCTTGAGCAACTGGCCGGTGGGCATCATCGCGAGCATTGAGCCTGCGCTGCTCGGCGCGGTGGCGAGACCCGCCGGACGACCGAATAGCCCATGAGGTTTTGCAGGAACGGTGGCAGCAGCGCGCGCGTCGCATACAGCACCG
Source organism: Candidatus Paraburkholderia calva (assembly GCA_001184395.1). Taxonomy (GTDB): domain Bacteria; phylum Pseudomonadota; class Gammaproteobacteria; order Burkholderiales; family Burkholderiaceae; genus Caballeronia; species Caballeronia calva. The sequence goes on from LFLF01000016.1 coordinate 14,490, forward strand.
CGCCCATCACGAAGTGAAGCAGCAGCCGGTCACGAAGTTGCGATCGCGGGCTAGCGCGTGGTTGAAAAACGATGTCGTTTCGACCGTCAGCGTATGCGCGAGAAAGAATGCGAACGAGATAATCGCCGTGAGCAGTTCGATCCATATTTCGATCGAGCCGAACCAGTCCTATACCTCGCCGCGATCGAGGAACAATTGCAGCGCCGCAATCGCGATGCTCAGCGTATCGAAGCCGAACACGTCGAGTCTGCGCGCAATGGGTCGAGTTTCGCGCATGAAGGCGTCGATGCCGGCGAACGCGATCATGCCGATGGGCACGTTTACGTAGAAGACCCAGCGCCAGTCGTAGGTGTCCGTGAGCCAGCCGCCGAGCACAGGGCCGAGAATCGGGCCGACGATCACGCCCATGCCCCACACGGCCATCGCCTGGGCATGCTTTTCGGGGGCGGGTTGATGTCGAGCATGGTGGCCTGCGACAGCGGCACCAGCGCCGCGTCAAAAAGCCCTTGCAGCAGCCGTACGGCGACCATTTCGACGAGCGAGGTCGATATCGCGCAGGAAATCGACGTGACGGTGAAGCCCGCCACGGACACGAGAAACACCTGTCTGCGCCCGAAGCGTCCGGCGAGCCACCCGGTGAGCGGCGTACCGATCGCGGCCGCGACGATGTACGACGCAGCACCCACGTGATCTGATCCTGCGTCGCCGAGAGGCTGCCTTCCATATGCGGCAGCGCGACGTTAGCGTGGTGCTATCGAGCACCTGCATGATCGTCGCGAGCATCACGGACGCGGTGACGAACACGCGCACGCGTGGCGGCGGATAGAGCGATTCGGTGACGTCGGTCGCGGACATCGATGTGCGCGGTCTCCTGTGGCGAGTTGTTTTATTGGCACGGGCTGTACTCAGTGGGCGCTGAATAGACACGATTTTCGCGCCTGAGGGCGTTGCATGCAAAGTTTGTAGCTTATGGAATACGCTTACTTCGGTGCACTGCAACTAACTGCTTTCGCTTTCAAGCGACCTGATTCGCTACGCCAACACATCACCGCTTGCATGCGCGATGAATCGAAAGCGCATTGTCGGTTTCATGACCGATGCAAAAAAATGGCGCAACGATCAATCCGTTGTGCCACGCCGTCGAAAGCTCGGCTGCGATATTAGCGATTCACGCAGCTAAAGCTCGCCGCATCGTTCACGTTGTCGCCCACATATTTCGGCCACGACGGATAACGGCACAGCGGGCGTGTGTGTCCGAGCGTCGCCGTGTTGAGGTCGCTCATCTGCAAGGTCTCGGGCGCGATGCCCGATTCGACCATTTGTCCAGCGCGGACAGCGAATCGATGGCCGGATGGAACGGCCCCGTGCCGTGCCCGACGCCCGGCATCAGATAGAAGCGCACGAAAGCGAGAAGCGCACGAAAGCGTCCATCTTGCCGCGTCCGAAGTGCTGGATCAGACCGTTATAATAGTCCGTGCTCGAATTCGTGCTGACGATCTCGTCGGCGAGACCGTGCGTCATGGTGATCTTGCCGCCTTTCGCCCTGAACGCGCCGATGTCCGTGTTGGTGGCATCGCTCAATGCGGAGACCGTCTGCACGCGCGAGCGATACGTGCCCGGATCGTTACGGGTCGAAGCTCAGCGAATCGATGGTGGGTTCTCGTGTGACGAAGTACTTCACCCATTGATCGGCTGTGACCCACTGGTTCGCATCGTGCTTGTTGGCGGGATTGGAGGGCGTCTTCGAGTCGCCGAAGTCACGCGTCGTGTACGGTCCCGCGAACACCGAGCCAGCAAGAATGTTGTAGCCCGCATATCGCCGCACGCCGTTGGCGAGCAGATAACGCAGCAGCAAGGGCGACGCGATGGCGACGATGGTCGCGATCTGCGGATCGGAGAGACAGGTGTCGCCCGCATCCGAGCCGCCGGGACAGCGCACCGATGCCAGCACCTTCAGCGCGTGGAGCTTGCATGCATCGACGTCCGAGATGATGCCATCGGCCACGCCGTCGAGCGTGTCGCATTCCTTCATCACCGCGTTTTGCAGCAGTTCCGTTTTGGCGACGTCGAGCCAGCCCGCGCCGTTGCGCAAATAGAGCGCGCGTCCCAGCACGACATTGGACAGCCGCAAGCCCGTGTAATTGAGCGCAGGACGATTCACCACGATGCCATCGTAGTCCGCGGGCCAGCGCTGGATCTCTGTGAGGCTGTCGCGTCCGCCGGTCGAGCTGACGAAGAAATAGGTCTTCGACGGCGGGCGCGCGTAGCGCTTGCGGATGAGCGTCATCGCGACATCGTGCGTCTTCTTGAGGCTCAGGCCGCCGTAGTTGGCGAGCGCTTCGTCGTTGGCCGCGAACGAGCCGTCCGTGATGCTCGAGCTTTAATGGCCCGAATCGTCGCCGAAGGTCGCATAGCCGGATGCGAGTGGCGTGGGCGTGCCGGTGGGCGCCATGTCGAGCGGCGCGACACCGGTGATCAGCGTGCCGTTGAAGCTGCCGCCGTAGTGCAGTGCTTTGCCGTTCCACGCGCTCGGCAGGTTCACCTGAAAGTTGATCACGGTGGGATCGACGAGCGCGATGGTTCCGTTCACCTGACAGTATTCGCCACTCGTTTCGACGAGCGCGGCACTCACTGGCTCGCGGCGCCCGCCTCGGCGGCGACGTGTCGCACGAGACGCGCATCGTTGCCGAACAGCGCGCGGATACCCCGTCCGATACGAACATCGCCTCGCCGATATGTCCCGCGTCGGGCACCTCGATGCACGATGCAGGCCCGGACCGGCACGCTGCCGCGTCCGCGCGGCGTTGCGACCGGAAAGCGCACAGCGCCTGCCACCCGCACCGGCGCTTCGTTGCGCGGGCGCGTTTCGTTGGCGTGCGGAGTCGTGAGTGCGCGCCGTCCCTGGGCCAGAGATCGGGCTCGCGGCACAGCCTGCGTCCCGATGCGCTCAGTCCGACCAGCAGCAGCGACACGACGCCCGCGAACATCAGATACCACGCTGGCACCATGCGAGAACCGAACACGCCGATCAGCGTCGATACCGTCAGCGGCGCGAGCCCGCCGAACAGCGTCACCGCGATGTTATACGAGAGCGCGACGCACATCGAACGCGTCGCGGTGGGGAAGAGTTGTGTCAGCATGTCGGGATCCGCGCCGGACATCACGCTCAGCACGACGGTGGCGATCATCTGCGCAGCGAACACGCGCTCGGGCGTGGGCGAGGCGAGCACCCACGAGAACAGCGGCCACGCGGTGCAGATTCATACGATGGTGACCGGAAAGAACAAACAGGCGATACGCGCCGAAGCGATCCGCGAGCTTGACCGCCAGTGGATAGTCAGCGATGCTGATCAGGCCGGAAATGGCCGTGCCCAACAGCGCGTTCTTCAACGGCAGATGCAGCTGCCGTTCGACGTACAACGGCATGTACGAATGCTATAGATAGTTGGTCGCGGCGCTGACGATGATGACGCCCATTGCGCACAGCGCCGCATCGCTGCGCTCGCGGAAGAACGCGCGCAGCGACTGGTGCGGCGCATGTCCGAGCTGCTGACGCAACTGCATGAACTCGGGCGATTCGGACACCTTGTGGCGGATGTAGAAGCCGATCGGACCGACCAGCGCGCCGAGCAGGAACGGCACGCGCCATCCCCACGACGCGAGCGCTTCGGCGGAGAGATTCGTCGTCAGCAGATAGCCGCACGACGACGACAGCAGCAGTGCGACGGCCTGCGAGGTCATCTGAAAACTGCCGAAGAACATCTTGCGTCCCGGCGGCGCGTATTCGGTGAGCATCGCGGCGGCGGAGAGCGTCTTGCGGTGTCCGTACCGGTCCGCCCACGCGCCGATCGCTATGCCGCCCAGCGGCCGCACGATGAAGCCGATCGCGAAGGTGGAGAGCGTCAGCGTGATCGACAGAAAGTTGTTGCCGAGCGGAAAGAACACATGCGCGATGGTCTTGGCGAAGTAGCCATAGATCAGGAAATCGAACCACTCCAGCCCGTTGCCGATGATGGAGGCCAGCACGGCGCGCCGGACTTGCGAGTTCGACAGCGGCGGCGCAGCGGTGAGCGGCGCGCCGGTGTTCAGCACGGTTTGCATACGTCTCCTATGGTTTTTCATCGTGAACTCAGCTTAAGAAGCGTTTCACAAATATAAAATCGGATAGCGTTGCCATATTGATTGGATATACCGGAGGCGACACCATGGAGCTGGGCCATTTGCATTATTTCCTCGCCGTGGCGGAAGAGCGCCAGTTCACGCGCGCCGCGGCGCGGCTGCATATGCAACAGCCGCCGTTGTCGCAGCAGATTTAGGAACTGGAGCAGGAACTGGGTTTCGCGCTATTTCTGCGTCAGCCGCGCGGCGTGGAACTGACCGCGCCGGGCGAGGCGTTCGCCGAGCATGCGCGATGCGCGCGGCGATGCGCACGCTCGAGCAGGGCGTGATGCACGCGCGCCGCGTGTCGCAGGGGCAGGTTGAGCTGGTGCGCATCGCGCTGACCAGTTCGGCGGCGTTTCATCCGCTCGCCACCACGGCGATCCGCGCGTTTCGCGAGTCGCATCCAGGTATCTCGATCGAATTGAGCGAGATTAACGCGGCCGAGATCATCGAGATGATGTCGAACGGGCAGATCGATACGGCCATTCTGCGCAAGCCCATCGATACGCCTGCCGAGTTGCGCTTCGAACTGCTGGCGCAGGAGCGCATGCTGCTGGTGCTGCCGCTCGGACACGCGCTGATCGGCAAGCGCGCGGTGCCGCTGGATGCACTGGCCGGCGAGCCGTTCATCTTCGTGCGACAGCCGGGCGCGCCGGGCATGTACGCGGATTTCATTCGCACATGCGAGGCGCGGGGCTTCACGCCGCGCGTGGTCGATGAAGTGCCGCGCATGGTGACGGCGATCAATCTGGTCGCGGCGTGCGGCGGTGTGACGCTGGTGCCCGCGTTGATGCAACGCTACCCGGCAGGAGATCGTGCGCTACTACCGCGTCGCGGGCGATGACGCGTTTCGCGCGCCACTGCATCTGGTCACGCGGCCAGGCACGCAAAGTTCGGCGGCGGGGCGCTTCAGGGAAATGGTGTTCGCCTTCGAGGAGCCGAAACCGGACGAAGCCTGAGCGTCTTACCGGCTGCTTTCCACGAAACTCTGTGCCAACTGCTTCCACAAATGATCCGCCGCCGGCGAGAGCCTGCGGCCGACGCGCGTCATCATCTGACTCGCGAAGCCCGCCACGATCGGATGATCGATCGGCACGGCAACGAGTTCGCCCAGATCGATGCCGCGCCGTGATCGACGACATGAACGACACGCCCAAGCCCGCCGCCAGCGTTTGCGCCGTGTTGAACAGATCGACGCGATACGCCGGAATCACATTCAGCCGCACGTCGTCGAGCAGCGACTGCACGAAGTGCTGCACGCCGAATACCTCGGTCATGAAAATCAGCCGTTCGCCGGCCAGTTCGTGCGGCGGCACCTTCGTCATGGCCGCGAAGCGGTGCGTCGGCGCGACCATCGCGCACAAGGGCCGCGCCGCGAACGGATGGATGCGAATTGCCGGATCGTCGGCGGAGCGCGCACACAGGCCGATGTCGACCGCGTCGTCGCGCAACCATCGACACCACGGCGGGCGTCGGACCGGAGCGGATCTCGACCAGGATGTCGGGATACGTCATCGAAAAGCGCTGCAACGCGCGCGCGATCAGATTGCCGATGAATCCCTCGCCCACGCCGAGCGCCACGCGGCCGCGCCGCAGATGCCGGTATTCCTCCAGTCGTGCCGCCAGATCGCGCTGACGCCGCTGATTGTCGCGATAGTGCTCGATCAGCACCTGCCCGATTTCGGTGACGACGACATTGCGCCCGCGCCGCTCGATCAACGGAAAGCTCAGCAGCCGCTCCAGCGCCGCGACCTGCCTGCTGATCACCGACGCGTTGACGCCGAGCGTTTCCGCCGCCACGCGCACGCCGCCCGCCGCCGCGATTTCGGCAAGATAACGCAGCGGGCGGTCGCCGATCTCGTCCGTTAGATCGTGTGGGTCTTCCAATTGTGTTGCGCCTATCGTTGACCTGAAAGCAACATTTTGGAGGTGTTTCCGTCATGGGTCGAGTTTTTCGTCGGTGCAATACTCGCGTCATTCTTTTCATGCATCCGCGCACTTAAAAGGAGCCCCACGCCATGAACGATCACCGCTATTGCGAAATCGCCGATCTGGCCGAGGCCAAGCCGCAGCTCGACGAGATTCGTCACCACATCCACCAGCATTCGGAACTGTCGTACGAGGAAGCCAATACGTCGGACTTCGTCGCCGCGAAGCTCGAAGCGTGGGGCTACGTGGTTACGCGCAACATCGGCAGACACGGGCTCGTCGCGTTGCTCACGGCTGGCACGGGCGCGCGCACGGTCGGCGTGTGCACCGACATGGACGCGCTGCCGATCCAGGAACTGACCGGTCTCGATTACGCAAGCATCCACGCGGGCAAGTGCACGCATGCGGTCACGACGGCCACACCACCGTTTTGCTCGGCGCGGCGCAGCAATTCGCGAACACGCGCAACTTCGACGGCACCGTGCATCTGATCTTCCAGCCCGCCGAGGAAGCCGGCTCCGACAGCGGCGCGAAGCGCATGACCGCCGATGGCCTGTTCGAGCGCTTTCCGTGCGAGGCGATCGTCGGGCTGCACAATCATCCCGGTGTGCCGGTCGGCACCTTCGGCTTTCGCGCGGGTCCGCTGATGGCAACGTGCGACACGGTCAAGGTGCGCATCGTCGGGCGCGGCGGCCATGCGGCGCGTCCGCATCTCGCGGTCGATCCGGTCGTGGTGGGCAGTAGCATCGTGATGGCGCTGGGCGCTGCAATCGGTGGTGTCGCGCAACATCGATCCGAACGAGGCGGCCGTCGTCACCGTAGGCGCGTTCCGCTCGGGTCACGCGGCGAATGTCATCCCCAAAGATGCGCCGCTCGAAATGAGCGTGTGCTCGTTCTCGCCCAAGGTGCGCGAGACGCTCGAGCAGCGTATCCGCGCGCTGATCGCGTCGCAGGGCGAGGCATATGGCGTGACCGCGGAGACCGAGTTCATTCGCGGATATCCGGTGCTGATCAATAGCGCCGCCGAGACCGAATTCGCGCGGCAGGTCGCCAAAGAACTGGTCGGCCCGGAACACGTGATCTCGCCGTTTCCGCCGATCGCGGGCAGCGAAGACTTCGCGTACTACTTGCAGAAGGTGCCCGGCTGCTTCGTGCGGCTCGGCAACGGCGAAGGCCGTCCGATGCTGCACAACGCGCGCTACGACTTCAACGACGACAACCTGACCATCGGCGCCGCGTTCTGGACGCGCATCGTCGAACGTTTCCTCGCCAAGGATCGCGCATGAATGCAACGACTCACACGCTGGCGTCCGGGGGTGCTTCCGATGCGGAACTGATGACGCCCGCGCAGCAGCGCAAGATCGTGCTCGCGGCGGTCATCGGCAATCTGCTCGAGTTCTTCGACTTCACCGTCTACAGCTATTTCGCGCTGACCATCGGACGGCAGTTTTTCCCGTCGGGCGATCCGATCACGTCGTCGCTGCTTGCGTTCGCGGTGTTCGCAGTCGGCTTCGTGATGCGTCCGCTCGGCGGCATCGTGCTCGGCCGCTATGCGGACCGTGCCGGCCGCAAGCCCGCGCTCACGCTCACCATTCTGCTGATGGCGATCGGCTCGGCCTCGATCGGTCTCGCGCCCACGTACGCGCAGATCGGCCTGGCCACGCCGGTGCTGATCGTGGTCGCGCGGCTAGTGCAAGGCTTCGCGCAGGGCGGCGAGTTCGGCGCGGTGACGGCGACCTTGCTGGAGATAGGCGCCTCCGCGAGCCGCGGCTTTCGCGCAAGCTGGCAACGGGCGAGTCAGGGCGCAGCGGCGCTGCTCGGTTCGGGTCTCGTGGCGAGCCTCGACTTTCTGTTCTCCGATGAAACCATGCATAGCTGGGGCTGGCGCATTCCATTTCTGATGGGCACGCTGATCGCGCCGGTTGGCATCTATTTGCGACGTCATATCCGCGAGGAACCGCCAGCCGCGAAGGCCGTCGCCACGCGCGACGATCCGAAGCGCGGCCTTTACGTGCGCAACTGGTTCCTCACGATCTTCTCGATCATGGGCATGTCGGTCTCGACGTACGTGATGATGTATTACATGCCGACGTACTGCATTCAGTACCTGCATCTGCCGGCGAAGATGTCGATGCTCGCGGGCATCGTATCGAGCGTGATCTCGATCGTGATATGCCCGATCTACGGCGCGATGTCGGACCGCATGGGACGCCGCAAGCTGCTGACCATCATCGGCCGCGTGGCGCTGATCGTGCTGCTGTATCCCGCGTTCTGGGTGATGACGCATTTTCCGTCGCTGTCGGTGGTGCTCGCGTCGCTGATCGTGCTGATGCTGTGCTACACCATGGACTCCGCGCCCGCCTATGCGCTGATGCCCGAGAATTTCCCGAAGCATTTGCGCGCGGGCTATATGTCGAGCGCGTATGCGATCGCGGTGTCGGCGTTCGGCGGTACGGCGCAGCTGGTCGCCGGCTGGCTCATCAACGTGACCGGCAACAAGATGGCGCCCGCGTGGTACATGATCGGCTGCTTGCTGATCTTGCTGATCTTGCTGATCTTGCTGATCTTGCTGATCTTGCTGATCTTGCTGATCGCGATGTCGATGTTCGAGGAGACCGGCGGCCGCGAACTGGACTGAGCGTCATGCCGCGTCCGCCCTGCGGCGGCGCGGCGACGACGCGGCATGGCTCCTTTGACGGCATGGATTTCACTGACACAATCCGTGCAAATTCGTGGATAAAACCATTCTTATTTACATGTCATCATCGAGGCAGCGGGCCGGCACGTCGCGGATCGACGCGCGAGGAATCCGCTTCTGATCCTCCGCCAATGAAGTCCATCCCCTGATTTCCCGCATCGCCGCCGCGCTGTTTGGCGGCTACGCGCCCGCCGCGCTGACCAGCGGCGCAACGATTGCGGTTCGGGTCGATCGCGCGCAAGGCGTGCTCGCGGGCATGTTGCTGAGCTTCCTCGTGTACGCGTGCGCGGTAATCTGGGTGTTCGCGATGCGCAGCGCGACGCGTGCGCGTGGATCGGCCTCGCCGTGATCGCCGTGCCGCTACTGTTCGTGTCCTGGAGTGTATGGTCGGGAGGCGGCGCATCGTGACGCGAAAGAAGGACGGCATCGAGCCGCGCGGTATCCGCCAGACCATGTCCGATCTGCATACGTGGGTCGGTCTGCTCGCGGGGTGGATTCTCTACGCGATGTTCCTCACCGGCACGGTCAGCTACTTCAAGGACGAAACTTCGCAGTGGATGCGCCCCGAGATGCCGCATCTCGCGATGATGCCCGATCCCGCGCAGGTGGCGCAACGCGTGGCGAACACGCTCGGCGGCATCGCGGCGGGCAGTACGCAGTGGAGCTACGATCTGCCGTCGGCGCGTTCTGGCGCACACCGAAGGGCGCGGCGGACAAGTGCGCGTTTTAGGAAGGCTGGTTCGATCCGCTGAGCGGCGCGCGCACGACATCGCGCGATACCTTGGGCGGCGAGTTCTTCTACCGCTTCCACTTCCAGTTCTATTACATGCCGCCGCTGTGGGGCCGCTGGATTGCAGGTTTCGACGCGATGTTCATGCTGATCGCGATCATCAGCGGCGTCATTACGCATAAAAAGATCTTCGTGGACTTCTTCACGTTCCGTTGGGGCTGAGGCCAGCGTTCGTGGCTCGATGCGCATAACGCACTCTCGGTCTTCGGTCTGCCGTTCCACGCGATGATCACCTACACCGGCCTCCTCACGCTGATGGCGATGTACATGCCATTCGGTCAGCAGGCCGCGTTCAAGACGCCGTCGCAACATCAGGCGATGATGATGGAGCAGTTGAGCGCCTTCATCCAGCCCGGCAAGCCGGGCGGCACGCCTTCGCCGCTCGCCCCCGTCGATGCGATGATGCGCGAGGCGCAGGCGCGCTGGAGCTGCGATAACGTCGGTCGCGTCACCATCACGCTGCCCGGCGACGCCAATGCGCGCGTGACGGTCTCGCGTGGCGAGGCGTCGCGGATGTTGATGAGCCCGCAATACATGCTGTTCGACGGCGCGACCGGCAAGCTGATCGGCGTGAAAGACCACGTCGGCGGCGCGGCGGAAACGCGCGGCGTGCTGTACGCGCTGCATCTGGGCCGCTTCAGCGACCTGCAATTGCGCTGGCTGTATTTCATCGTCAGTCTCGGCGGCACAGCGATGGTCGGCTCCGGTTTCGTCATGTGGACCCTCAAGCGGCGTCAGAAGCTGCCCGATCCGGCGCGGCCTTACTTCGGCTTCTGGCTGGTCGAGCGATTGAACATTGCGAACATCGCCGGCCTGTCGGTTGCGATGACGGGCTATCTGTGGGCGAACCGCCTGCTGCCGCTTGCGCTCGGCTCGCGCGCCGATGCCGAAGTCAACGTATTCTTCGCCGTCTGGGGCGCGACCTTCCTCTATGCCTTTGCGCGGCCGGCCAAACGCGCGTGGATCGAACTGCTGTGGCTCGCGGTGGCGTTGTTCGCGCTCACGCCCGTGCTCAACGCGCTGATGACCCAGCGGCCGCTGTGGCCTAGCATCGCGCAGGGCGACGGGTGTATGCCGACTTCGAGGCGATGTTGTGGGTCTTTGCCGCGCTGCACGCCACATTGGCGATACGCACCGCACGACATCGTCCGCGTGTGAAGGCGTCGGCCAGGGCGCGCGCGCCGGTTCCGTGGCGGTGAGCGAGCGCGCACGCGAAGAGGAAAGCGCATGACGCACGCACTCAAGCTGATCTTCTGCCTGATCGCGTTTGCGTCGCTTGCCGCGTCGATGGAGCGGCATCAGCAGGCGGTGCTCGGGCATGCGTTGCCAGCAGGACAGTCGCGCGGCTTTCGCATCGCCGGATGGTGCGCGCTGGTGCTCGCGTTGCGCTATTTCGTCGATGACGACGGCTGGGCGCTCGGCCTCGTGCGCTATAGCGGCTTCACGAGTCTTGCCGCGGGTGTCGTGTTCGGCGCGCTGATCGTCTACGAGCACTTCGGCCTTGCGCGAGGCGGTACGCGCGAGCGGCGCTGAGGTGACGGCGGGCTGCAGCGCGCCTGTAGAAAGCCCCAAATCGACGCGGGCGCGGGGCGCGCGAACGGCCACAGGTCAGCGAGGCAATGAATCACGCGGAATTCGAGGAGGACGTCAGCCGGCGCATCGGCGCATTCAATCATTTGCCGCTGCGCGAGGCGTCATTGTCGTTGTTTGCGGCGCTGGGGTATGCATCCGGCAGAACGTGCGTTACACTTTCTGTGTGGGCATTTCGCGCATGCATGGGATGCATGGCTCGATGTTCAACAGCTGTTTCAACTCACTCATGACGACATCGCGCGCGTCGCATCTGACGCAGGCGACAATGTGCTGCTGCTCGCCGATCTGCGGTCGTACCTTTTCGCGGCCGTCGAACTTTCTTCGCACGCGGACATGGCCGCCATCACGCGGCGCCTGAGTTTGGTGTTTCCGATGCCGCTCGTCGTGATCTTCAAGCTGCGCGCACAGCTTACATTCGTGGTGGTGTTTCCCTCGTCGAGCAACGAAGACGACGCCGACGCACTTCAGAAAGTCACGCTGATCCGCAACGTCGATATCGCGAATCCGCATGCCGGTCATCTCGATACGTTGGTGTCGCTGGCTCACCGGAAGCTCCATCAGTCGAAATGCCGCATACGCAGCTTCGATGCATTGCGTACCGCGTGGGAACGGGCGCTCGACGTCGAGCGGCTCAGCAAGCGTTTCTATCGCGAGATCGCCGCATGGTACCTCTCGGCGCTCGATGAGATAGAACCGGAGCGCGATCGATCTGCTGATTCTCATCGTGTTTAGCGAGTTTGTCGGAGAGGACGGCGCGGTTTCGCATGCCACGAATCATGAACCGGAGCACGTGAACGGCCTGCGCGCATTCTGCGTGCATACAAGTTCACCGTCGTCGAGAACACGCCGATCGAAGCGGAGATGGCGCTCGATCCCGAACTGCTTGGCAAGGTCTTCGAGAATCTGCTCGCGTTCCAGAACGACGAGGAGGCGCGCATCACGGCGCGCAAGCAGACCGGATCGTTTTTTTATACGCCGCGCGCAGTCGTCGGCTATATGGTGGATGCGACGCTCAAGCCGCATCTCGCCGATGTATTGACTTGCCAGGGCATGAGCGCCACCGATGCCCGTGCGGGCCTCGACGTGCTGTTCGCGTACACGCAACGCATGCATCCGTTCTCCGCACAGCAGGCGGCGGCATTGACCGATGCGATTTACGCCTGCAGATCATCTACGCGAAAAAGGGCGGTTTCGACGCGGTGCGCGCGTCGTCGAGCGTCGAGCACCTGAGCCGGTTCAGGGAGATCATGGAAGTCAGACCCGAAACGCGTATGGGCCTGCTTGCGTTTCATCATCTGTACTGGCCGCGCGACGAGGCGTTCTTCGCGGCCGGCGAGAAGATTCTCGCGCCGCGCAAGTGCGTGTCGCCGGTGTTCTTGCATACCGAAGACGAAGCCTATGTGATGCTGTCGGTGAATGTGATCAGGACGGCGCGCATCGATATGCGTTTTCTCTCCGCGGTACTGAATTCATCAGTGGTTCGATACTGGCTGCGTCATCGCGGCAATATGCAAGGCGCGAATTTCCAGATCGATGCCGCGCCGCTGCGGCAGATACCGATAGCCAGCGCTACCCCGAAGCAGCGCGACGTTATCGCGAGGCTGGTCCGCATCGTCCAGCAGCGATATGGTTTGGCGAGTGCTGAGGCTTTATCGCTATACGAAGCATTGATCGATGCATGCGTGATGGAATGCTACTTCGGCGAACACATGTCGGCACGCGGCCTGTCGTTCAGCGACGCCACCGCGCATCTCGACGCTTCGAACGAGCCTGATGTGGAGATCGCGCAACGCCTGCATGGACTCTCCGACGTTAGTCCCGAACTGCTCGCGATCATCCGGAGCGGACGCTAGTCTGCAAGCGCGCCTCGAACCCGGCCGATACCGCTTCGCCGAGCACATGCGCCTTCACTTCGCGAATGAAGCGCGCCAGCGGGCCATTGAATTCGTCGTCGTGCTTCCACACGAACTTGACCGGATACTTGAGCGTCAACTCCGGATGCGAGACCAGCCACGTCGCGGAAGGATGGCTGTGTACGGACGTATCCGGCACGATCGAATACCCGATGCACGCCGCGACGAGCCCGAGAATGGTCATCGTGTCGCCACCCAGTTGCACGATGTTCGGCGAGAAGCCCGTAAGCTGGCACTGGTGAATCAGGAAGTCGTGTAGTAGGGCGGCGCGGCATCGCCATCGAACCACACGCAGGGTTTGTCGGCCAGATCGGCGAGACGGTGCGGCACCTCGAAAGGCTCATCGCTGCGGTCCGGCACGGCGAGCCGCAAGCCGCAATTGAACACCGTGACCGCTTCGAAGCGCGAATCGCACACATCGCGCCAGCCGAAAAAAACGCCGTCGAGCTTGCTTTCGATGAGCGCGTCCATCTGCTTCACCGCGAGCAGCGGGTTCGACGTACAGCGAGATGTCCGGATGGCTCTGCCGGAAGTTGTTGATATGCGAAAGAATCGTCGGATGCCAGCCATAAGTCGCCGACACGCCGATGCGCAAGGTTCCGGCGCTCCCTTGCGCCACCCGCAGTGCGCGCTGCCGCGCCGATTCTATGTCGATGAGCAGACGCCACGCATCGAGCACGAACTGTGCACCCGCCGCCGTCAGTTCCACACCGCGCGCATTGCGCGAGAACAGCGCCGCGCCGAGTTCCTCTTCGAGATCGCGAATCTGCGGGCTCAGCGCCGGCTGCACGATATGCAATTGACGTGCCGCCGCAGCCACACTCCCCGAATCCACAACGGCGAGAAAGTACCGCAAATGCCTGAAATCCATGATTATTATCGTAATCATTGGCGAGGCATGAGCGTGGCACACCAAAATGCTGGCGCAAAGACGCACTTACCCGTGCTGCACAGCGCTATGCCTGGAAGGTATAATTTGTACTTTTGAACAGTATGCTGGGTTTTGCGGCGGTCAGGCGTACCGTGGAGGACATCAAAATTCCAGAGGATGTCCTTCATGCGACGACCCGACACCCAACTCGACGCCCCCATCGAGCGCAAGACCTTCGCCGCCGCGGCAGTCGGCAATCTGCTCGAAATTTACGATTTCATCGCTTACGGCATCTTCGCAGTCCCCATCTCCCGCACGTTCTTCGCGACTCACTCCGAGTTCATTTCCCTGCTTCTGACCTTCGTCACCTTCGCGGTGGGCTTCGTCGCGCGCCCGGTCGGCACGCTCGTGCTCGGCCGTTACGCGGATCGTGTCGGGCGCCGCCACGCCCGTGATCATCACGTGCGGACGCTTGTTGCAGGGCTTTTCAGCCGGCGGCGAGGTCGGCGGCTCGGTGGCGATGCTGGTCGAGAACGCGCCGGGATCGCACAAAGGTTTTGCGTCCTCGTTCCAGCAGATGTCGCAAGGCGGCCGCGCGCGACTCGCGGGCCTCGTCGGACTCGTACTCACCAACCTTTTTACCGACGCACAGATCAGCGGCGGCGCATGGCGTATTGCGTTCGGCCTCCTGATCGGGCCGGTGGGCTGGTATATCCGCCGCTCGATTCCGGAGACGCGCGCCTTCGAGACAGCCAAGCGCGAAGACGCTCCGCCGCTCTTGCCGACGCTCGCGGCACATCGTTGGCACCTGCTCGGCGGTGTCGCGATCATGGTGTTCTGGACTGTCGCGACCTACGTGTCGAACTACTACGACCTATGCGGTGCGCGAGCTGCACATGACGATGTTCCAGTCCAGAACTATCTCGGCCAGATGGCCTACGGCATCACAATGGTGCTGATGTGTCCGGTCATCGGCAAGCTGTCGGACCGTATCGGCGTGAGAAAGCCGATGCTGTTCGGTGCGCTGCTCACGGCAGTTATCGCCTATCCGCTGTTCTGGCTGCTCGCGCATCATCCGGGTCCGCTGCCGCTGATGGCGCTGCAGGCGTGCATCGGCCTGCGCGTCAAGCGTGCTGGCGGACATTTTCCCGACGCGCTTCCGTGCAACCGGCGTCGGCTTCGCGTACACAATGGGTATCACGGGTATCACGGTGTTCGGCGGCCTCACACCGCTCGCGGTGACCAGCCTGATCGATCTGACGGGCGACAAGCTCGTGATCGGCTACTACCTCGCGGCGGCGGCAGTGGTCAGCAGCATCGCGGTAGCGATCACCACGCCCAAGCGTGAAACGGGTGACGAGACGGTCGAGACAGTAGAGCCGGGCGCGCAAGTCGTCGTCGAATGAACCGAACTTTGCAACAACTCCCAATGAAAACGATGGACCGAATCATGTTGAACGACCCGCGCCTCGACGCGATCGAACCCGAACTGATTGGCATTCGACGGCATCTCCACGCGCATCCCGAACTGCGCCACGAAGAACGCGATACCTTCGATTACGTCGCCAGCCTGCTCACACAATGGGGCATTCATGTCGAGCGGGATATCGGCGGCTATGGGCTCGTCGGCGTGCTGTGGCGTGGCGGCGTCACGCGCTCGATCGGCCTGCGCGCCGACATGGATGCCTTGCCGATGCAGGAGCACAACCACTTCGCGCATGCATCGCGCGTGGCGGGCCGCATGCACGCATGCGGCCACGACGGCCACACCGCGATGCTGCTAGGCGCGGCGCGTTATCTCGCCGAGCACGGCGGCTTCGATGGCACCGTGAACTTCATCTTTCAGCCGGTGGAGGAAGGCGGCGCGGGCGCGCGCCTGATGATCGAAGGCGGCCTGTTCGAGCGTTGCCCGATGGAGGCCGTGTTTGGCGCGCACAACTGGCCGGGAATCGCGGCGGGGCATTTTGCGTTGCGTCCCGGCGCGATCATGGTGTCGAGCAATACCTTTAGCCTGGAGTTGACCGGTGTCGGCTCGCACGCCGCGCAGCCACATCGCAGCGTCAATCCCAAGGAAGGGGCGGTGCTGTCCGTCACGGAAATTCATGCGGGCAGCGCGGGCAATGTGATTCCCGGTCACGCGCGGCTGAGCGGCACGGTGCGCGCCTTCAGCGATGAGGTGCTCGATCTCGTCGAGCGGCGCATAGGCGAGATTGCGCGCGGTATTGCGGAGGCGCATGGCGCGCGCGCCGAGTTCCACTTCGAGCGCGTATATCTGGCGCTGATCAACGATGCGCAATCGGCCGCATTCGCCGCGCGCGTGCTGGGCGGACTCGTCGGCGAAGCGCGCGTCGATGCGCAGGTCGACCCGCAGATGCCATCCGAGGATTTCGCGTTCTGCATAAGCACCGGCCCCGGGCTGCTATGTGTTCATCGGCAACGGCGACGGCTCGGAATACGGCAATTGCGGCTGCGCGATCCCGCTGCATAACCCGAACTACGATTTCAACGGTGCCATGCTGAAAACCGGCGCGGCGTGGTGGGTCGCGCTTGCGCTGGAATGGCTGGCGGCCGATGCATCCGTCGCGCGCGAGGCGGAAGAAACGCACGCCTGAGTTTTCATAAGACGATAAATGAGCAGTGTTAGACCCGGCAAGAAATAAAAAAGTGTCGTGCGGGAGGAGTACCGTACGAGCCTGAAAAATGCTCATCCGCCGGAGTGTGGAAGAGCTTCGTTACGGGAATCATCATAACGGGCCGCACGCAATTCAAAGCGCCGGTAAAGGATGGTTTTTCCCGGAATTCATGGGATTGAATCCGGCCGGCCGTTCGCCGCAACGCCCCTTCGGGGCGTCTGCGTGACGCTTCCTTACCGTTCTTCGATAAGAAATACCATGCGAAGCAAGAGCCTTGCGTGGCAAGGCTTTGCGCCTTGATAGAGGTATGCCATCTTCCTAGCATCAAGCGACCGGCCGGGCATGAAAGCGGCCATCGAAAGGAGACGCGATGCATCATGATGACCCGCATCGGCGCATGCGCCGGCGCGTTCTCACTACACTGGGCGCCGAGGCGCTCGGCGCCGCCTACGACGCGCCATCGTTCGCCGCCGCGGCGCCCAGGCTCGAAACCGTGGCCACCTTCGGAGACGACTTCAGGCTGGTGGGCATCGGCGTCTCGAAGCAGGGGCGCGTATTCGCGACGGCGCCCGCATCGGCCAAGCGTTCGCGATACAGCATGGTCGAGGTCGATACAGCCACCGGCGCGCTTACGCCGTTTCCCGACGAAAGCTGGAATACCTTCAAGCCCGACGAGGACGGCACGCACCAATGGATTTCGGTGCAGGCCTTATGGGTCGATGAAAACGATCATCTGTGGGCACCGATTCCTCGCTCACTTCGGTCGATCAGAGCCGGCAGCCGCCCAAGCTGATCGAGTTCGATCTCGCGACGAAAAAGATCGTACGCCAGATCGAATACGGCCATGTGGTGGCGCCGAAGGATTCGCTCAACGATATTCGCATCGATCTGAAGCATGGCTATGCCTATCTCAGCAATGCGGTCAATCAGGGCGGCATTGCGGTCACCGACCTCAAGACCAAAGAATCGCGCCTGCTGCTGGCGGGCGATCGCTCGAGCATCTCCGATCCGAACCAGCATCTGATGTTCGGCGACCACATCGCGCGCAAGGCCGACGGCAGCGTGCTCGTGCTGCAGACGGACAGCATCGCCATTTCGCCGGACCGTGCATGGGTCTGCGGCCGCTGACGGATCATCACTACTGGCGCGTGCCGACGCGGCTTTGATCGACGCGTCGCTATCGGCGGACGAACTGTCCAGGTGCGTGCAATATCTCGGCGACGGCGCGTTGACCGGCGGCCTCATCATGAGCCCGGCGGGCGTGCTGTACGGCGGCGATCTGGAGAACCGCACGGTGGTCGGCTTCGATGTGATCGAGTCCAACGGCAGGCCGCGGCTCAGGCAGAAGACCTTCGTCGGCAAGCATCCGCAATTGTCGTGGGCCGATGGTTTTGCCATCTCGCAGGGCTATTTGTACATCGCGGATTCGCATCTGCATGAGTTGAACAATTTCTCCAACGGCTATCCGCGCGAAGGGCGCTTCGCGATCTTTCGTGTTCGTTTGCTGAAGTAGCCATCGAGCAGATTCGTGGAATGATTTCAATCGCTACAACAGTCGGTATTACAACAGTCGGTATCCTAAGCAATATGGTCTGAACAAGGGGAAGGACCAAGAAGCCGCAATTTCAAACAACGTGCACGAATCGCGCCATGCTACTAGATTACTGACCAGCCAAATAGCCGATCGAGAGAGTCCATGGCAGACCGACCCGATTCCGCCGCTTCCCCCATACGTTCGCTGGTGTTGATCGCCGTCATCGTGGCGGTTGCTGGTGCTGGCCTTCGTTTATACGGCGGGCTGGCTCACGCCAGGGCGTCTCACGCCGTCGAAGATCGTCAATAGTCTCGCGCCCCCCGGCGGCCCCGCGCTCGGCTTCCGGCGCAATCATGCCAAAGGCATCTGCTTTACCGGTAGCTTCGAATCGACCGGCGGCGCCGCATCTTTGTCCAAGGCGTCCGTCTTCGCGCCGGGTTCGTATCCGGTCACGGGCCGCTTCAATCTCGCGATGGCCGATCCCAACGCGTCCGCCGCGATAGCACGCGTGCGCGGCATCGGACTGCGCGTGGTGGCGTTCGACGGCAACGAATGGCGCTCCGTGATGATCGATGCGCCGTTCTTCCCCGTCGCGACCATCGACGGCTTTTACGCGCTACAACGCGCTTGCCGACAAGGGTGATCCCGCCGCGATGAAGAAGTTCGCCGCCGCGCATTTGGAAATCGGCGCATTCGGCAAGTGGGCGGGCAGCGCGCCGTTCACGGGTTCGTATGCGGAGGAACAGTTCAACAGCCTCAACAGCTTCGTCTTCACGAACGCGCAGATACAGGATCAGACAGTGCGCTGGTCCTTCGTGCCGGCCGAAATCCGGAGCATCTTTCCGCAGATCAATTGAAGCAGCGCGGCCCGAACTTCCTCGATGCCGAAATCACGCAGCGCGTGCAGACTGCGCCGCAACGCTGGTCGATGATCGTCACCGTGGCGAATCCGGGCGACCCGACCGCCGATCCGAGCAAGGTGTGGCCCGAAGATCGGCGCACGGTCGTCGCGGGCACACTCGTCGTGAAGACAATCGAACCGAAGCCGGACGGTCTGTGCCGCGATCTCAACTTCGACCCGACCGTGTTGCTCGCCGGCATGCGCGTCTCCGATGATCCGTTCCCGGCGGCGTACTCGGTGTCGTTCAACCGGCGCACAGCCGAGGACAAGGATTATACGCATACCGGAGCGCAAGGAGCCAAGCCATGAGCCGCATCATGAGCGCGACCCACGCGCGATTCTTGCCCTCGCAGCGCGCGCTGCACTGGATCATGGCCGTCTGCATCCTGGCGATGCTGTTCATCGGCGTGGGCATGGCGTCCACGGTGAGGCCAAACTATCTCAGGCTGGTCTCCATCCACAAGCCGCTCGGCGTCGCCATTCTAGGCTCGGGTTGATCCGCCTCGTCGTGCGGCTGGTGCGGGGCTCGCCGCCGTTGCCCGTCGACATGCCCGCGCCGATGAAGCTCGCCGCGTATGTGGTCGCATCTGGCTTTTTATGTGCCGATGATCGCGTTGCCGCTGATCGGCTACGGCATGCTCTCGGTGGCGGATTACCCGGTGATCGTGTTCGGCGTGCAGTTGCCCTCGCTGCTGCCGCACAGCAACAGCCTGCATTCGATGCTGTGGAACGCGCATCGCTTCCTCGCACTGTGCTTCTTCGTGCTGATCGTCGTGCATCTGGCGGCGTCGCTGATCCATGCGCTGATCCGCCGCGACGGCGTGTTCGAAGCCATGGCATGGCGCCGGCGATGACCTCCGGCGTAATAGACGCGTAATGCATCGCGTCTGAAGATGGACGGCGTAACCTTTCTTCTAGGAGCGCCGCCATGACCGCCTATGCCATCGCCCATCTGCACGACGTCGAGCCGTGCGACGAAATCGTCGAATACCTTGAACGCATAGACAAAACGCTCGCGCCGTTCGGCGGGCGCTTCGTCATTCATGGCGCCGTGCTCGAAATCATCGAGGGTGGATGGCAAGGCAATCTCATCGCGATCTCCTTCGACGACATGACGCGCGCCCGCGCCTGGTATGCCTCCGACGCCTACCGGCGGATTCTTCCGCTACGTCGGCGGCACGCGCGCTGACCAACCTTGCGGGTATCGAAGTAGTCTGAATCGGTCTTGGCCGCACGTGACGGCAGGTTCTAGCATGGGTTCAACAGGAGGAACCCATGTCAGCCGAACCCGCGCTTATCCAGTCCGTCGAGACCATCCTTGTCGATGTCTCGACGATCCGCCCGCACCGTCTTTCCGTCGCGACCAGGCGCCATCAGTCGCTGGTGCTGGTACGCATGCGCTGCGGCGACGGCATCGAAGGCATCGGCGAAGGCACGACATCGGCGGTCTCGCTTACGGCGAGGAAAGTCCCGAGAGCATCAAGGTCAACATCGATACGTACTTCGCGCCGCTCGTCGCCGGCATGGATGCGACGCGTCCCGGCGCGATCATGGCGAAGCTGCGCGCGCATCTGCAAGACAATCGCTTCGCCAAGTGCGCGCTCGAAACCGCCCTGTTCGATGCGCAGGCGCGTCGTCTGGGCGTGCCGCTGTCGGAACTGTTCGGCGGCCGCGTGACCGATTCGGTCGAAGTCACGTGAACGCTGGCGAGCGGCGACACGGGCCGCGATATCGACGAAGCGGAGCAGATGCTCGCGATGAAGCGGCATCGCATCTTCAAGCTGAAGATCGGTACGCGCGCCGTCGGCGACGACGTGGCGCATGTCGTCGCTATCAAAAAAGCGTTGGGCGGGCGCGGCGAAGTGCGCGTGAACATCAGGCGTGGAGCGAGACGGACACGCTCTGGGTCGCGTCGCGTTTTGCCGACGCGGACGGCGGTCTGATCGAGCAGACGATCGATGCGGTGAACTGCGCGGGCTTGAAGCGTTTGACTGGACTGGGACAGGTGCCGATCATGGCCAACGAGGCGCTGCACGGCCCCGCCGATGCCTTCGCGCTCGCCACCCAGCGCGCTGCTGATGTGTTCTTGGTGAAGATCGCGCAGTCGGGCGGTCTCGCGGGCGCCGCGCATGTCGCCGCCATTGCGCGCGCCGCGGATATCGGTCTCTACGGCGGCACCATGTTCGAAGGCGCGGTCGGCACCATCGCATCGGCGCAGCTCTTCAGCACTTTCGGCGAGATGGCGTGGGGCACCGAACTGTTCGGGCCGCTGTTGCTCACCAAAGAGATCCTGACCGAACCCCTCATCTACAGAGACTTCGCGCTGCATCTGCCGCAGGGCGCGGGTCTCAGCATCGTGCTCGACTGGGCGCGCGTGGAGCGTTTGCGGTGCGATTCCAGGCAAGGTACGAGCGTCGCGATGCGCGAGCGCTTTACCGACCCCACATCATTCGATACCAACGGAGACAAGCATGAACCACGATACGATCGGCGCCCTTCTGCAAAAGATCAACGACAGCGCGACGAGCGAAGGCAATCCGCGCACCATCGAAGGTTCGTTGTACGTTGCCGGCGCGCCGGAAGCGCAGGGGCATGCGCGCATCGACGACGGCACGGACCCCGGCCAGCCGCTGGTGATGCGTGGCACCGTGTTCGCCGAGGACGGCGCGCCGCTGTCCAATGCGCTGGTCGAGGTGTGGCACGCGAACCATCTGGGCAGTTACTTGCACTTCGACAAGTCGCAGCCGGCGTTCAATCTGCGCGGCTCGATCCGTACCGACGCCGAAGGCCGTTACAGCTTCCGCAGCGTGGTGCCGGTCGGCTACAGCGTGCCGCCGGGCGGCATGGCCGAGAAACTGCTCGATCAACTCGGCCACCACGGTCATCGGCCCGCGCATATCCATTTCTTCGTGTCGGCGCCGGGGCATCGCAAGCTGACCACGCAGATCAATATCGACGGCGATCCGTATCTGTGGGACGACTTCGCGTTCGCAACGCGCGAGGGCCTCGTGCCCGAACTCAAAAAGGCCTGGGTGCGGAAGGCAAGCCCTACGGCATCACGGGCAATTTCGCGGTGATCGATTCGACTTCACGCTCTCGCGCGACCGCGATGACGTGCAAGGGACCGAAGTGGAGCGCATGCACGCCGAACCCTGACATGCCGCGCGGGCCCCGGGGCCGCGAGCCTCGCTTCGGGCGAGGCTTCGATCACCGCATCACCGGATAGGAGAGTAACGATGCTGTTTCATTTGGAAATGACCGTCGACCTGCCACCCGAGATGGACGAGCAACGCGCCAACGCGCTCAATGCAGACGAGAAGGCGATGTCGCAACAGTTGCAACGCGATGGTGTGGCGGCATCTGTGGCGCATCGGGGAGCAATACGCGAACGTCAGCGTGTTCGATGTGGACAGTCCCGCGCATCTGCACGACGTGTTGAGCCGCCTGCCGCTGTTTCCGTATATGCGGATCGAAGTGACGGCGCTGTGCCGGCATGCATCGTCGATCCGCGAGGACGACCGCTGATCAATGCGCAGTGCGCGCGGCCCGCTGCTTGAAGAGGAACATGCACGCCACGATAAACGCGACCAGCGCGATGGATGCGTCGTAGCGGCTCATCGCAAGGCCGCCGTTGGCGACCGGCTTGTCGAGAAAGTCGCCCACCACCGCGCCGAGCGGGCGCGTCAGAATGAACGCGCACCAGAACAGCGCGGTGCGCGAGATGCGCGTCGCGTAGTAGGCGATTACCAGCAGCAGCAACGCGCCACCGAAGATCAGCGCCGCGCCCGTGTAGCCGAGACCGGCGGTGTCGGCGGTCCAGTCTCCGAGCGCGGTGCCGAGCGTCTGCGAGAACATAATGGTCAC
This sequence comes from Candidatus Paraburkholderia calva, assembly GCA_001184395.1. Taxonomy (GTDB): domain Bacteria; phylum Pseudomonadota; class Gammaproteobacteria; order Burkholderiales; family Burkholderiaceae; genus Caballeronia; species Caballeronia calva. The sequence goes on from LFLF01000016.1 coordinate 37,377, forward strand.
CCAGTAGAACATATCGGCTTTCGGCGATGAAATGGTCGCCACCGACACGCTACCCATCACGCGATGCCACGCGTAAAGCGAAACCAGCAGCAGCGTGAACAGAATGGACGTGCCGCCCGTATAGCCGATGCCGAGCGAGCGGTCCGCGAAGTCCGCGAGCATGGTGCCGACGGTCGTCGTCGCGATAATGGTGACCCAGTAGAGCGGCGCGTGAAAGCGCTCCACCCGAATCTGTGCGATGACGGCCATGATGAAGATCGCCGCGAAAATCAGCGTGCCCACGAGATAGCCGAGGTTCATCGACATGGAGACCGCGTCGCCGCCGGTTTCGCCGAGCGTGGTCGCCGCGATCTTGATGATCCAGAAGACCAGCGTGACTTCCGGGACTTTGGCCAGGGCCTGGCCGGCGTGATCGTTTTGCTCCATGGTGCCTCTCGCTTCATTCGTAAGGCTCAAGCATACGGGCCGCTTCCTTATGAGAGGCTTAGAGTCATTCTCATTTCCGTGCCAACATGCTCCGGCGCGCGACCTTGATGCGCGTCCCGTCGACAAGGAGACACAACATGCCTCGCACCATCGCCGAAAAGCGCGCGGCCTTCCGCGCATTGCACGAATCCGGTTGTTTCATGCTGGCGCCGCTCGGTTTCAAGGCGCTGGCGACGACGAGTTCGGGCTTCGCCTGGTCGCACGGGCGCGCCGACAACCATGTCACCCGCGATGCAGTGCTCGCGCATCTGCGTGAAATCGTCGAAGCCACGGATCTGCCGGTCAACGCGGACTTCGAAAGTGGCTTCGGCGCGACGCCGGACGAAGTCGCGCAAAGCGTGAGGATGGCGGTGGAAATGGGCGTGCCGGGCCTGTCGATCGGGGATTCGACCGGCGAAGCGGTCGCGCCGCTGTTTCCGGTCGATGTCGCGGTCGAACGCATGAAGGCCGCGCGCCGCGCAATCGATGCGGGCGGCGGCGATACGTTGCTCGTCGGGCGTGCGGAGAATTTCGTTGCGGGCGTCCCCGACCTCGACGATGCGATCGCGCGCCTGAAAGTCTATGCAGATGCCGGCGCGGATTGCCTGTATGCGCCAGGTGTCAAAAGACACGCGAGCAGATCGAGGCAGTGGTGAAGGCGGTGGCGCCCAAGCCGGTGAATCTGCTGATCGGCGGCGTGTCGGATTTCACTTTGAGCGATGTCGCAGCGTTCGGCGTGCGGCGCGTGAGCGTCGGCGGCGGCCTGGCGCGCGGCGTGGGGCGGGGAGTTGAATGGGGTTTTCAGCAAAGGCGTCTAGCAGCAGCCCGAACAGGTGCGGCAAGCGCGGTGGCGCGACAGCCACCGCGCGCAGATGCGATCACAATCCGCATGCGCCCGATCAAACGCCTACACCTCCGGAAACCACATCAACTCACACATTTCCGAGAACGGATACATTGCGCCGACCACGCCCTGCGTGCCCTTGCGCGCGAGAATCTCGCCGTATACATCCTTCAGCGCCTTGGCGACAGTCAGGAATCCCGACGCCGGATAAATCGCCAGACGGAAGACGAGCTTCTGCAATTCCTCCGGCGCAAATTGTGGCGTGCGCCCGCCTTCGATGACGTTCACCAGCAGCGGCAGGTCGAACGTGCGCCCGATCGTCTCCAGTTCCTCTACGCTTTCCGGCGACTCCACGAACAGCACGTCCGCGCCCGCCTTCGCGAAAGCCTCGGCGCGCCGCAGCGCTTCGTCGAGCCCGAGCGTCGTGCGTGCATCCGTCCGCGCGATGATTTGAAAGTTCGCGTCCGTGCGGCTCTCGGCGGCGACCTTGATCTTCTTCACCATGTCCTCGAGCGGAATCACGCGGCGACCCGGCGTGTGGCCGCATTTCTTCGGAAACTCCTGATCCTCGAGCTGGATGCCTGCCGCGCCAGCCTGTTCGTAGCCGCGCACTGTCTGCGCCACGTTGAGCAGGCCGCCGTAGCCGGTGTCGCCGTCGCAGATCGTGGAGTCTGGGTGCCGCTGCAGAACGCCGTCACGCGATTCACCATGTCGGTGTAGGTCGCGATGCCAGCATCCTCCGGCAGGCCGAGATACGACGCGACCATGCCGAAGCCCGTCATGTAGAGGCATTCGACATCGAATCGGCCATTTTCGCGGACACCATGTCGAAAATGCCGGGCGTCGTGATGATCTCCTTGCGCGCGAACCGCGCCTTCAAGGCCTTGCGTTTGTCCTGATGCGAAACGTTTATGTGCGTCCCCTGTTCCGTGTGATTCAACGAAGTGTCAGTGATGCGACTCGCGCGACAACGGTGACGTGGCCAGTTCGCCTTCGGCCTCCGGCGTTGGCACGAACGCACCCGCAATCGAGGCGAGGCCGAACACCGCGAGATTAAACTGATAGGTGAACTTGCGTCCTTTTGCATCGCCGAGCATGCCGGCGGTGAACGCGCCGATCAGCATGCCGATGAAAGTGGACGACAGAAACGCGGCGTTCAGTTGCATCGTCGACCAGCCCGACTTGGCCAGCGCGCCGAGCACGCCGAGCACGCCGCCGGCGGGATAGATATCGAACGAATCGAGGAACATGCCACCGCCGATTAGCCACAGCACGCGCTTGTGGAATCCGGAGATGGGCAATCGGTCCAGCCTGGGGCCGGCGTTTACAGTGCTTGTCAACATGTCGCGTCTCCTACGGTTGCATGTTTGCATGCCGCTTTGGCGACTACCTGCGTACAACGACTTCCGGTGCTGCGGGTTCTAAGACAAAGCTTGCGGATTCGGTTCAGCCGGACGCGTGCTCCCGGTCGTAGCGGTCGAACACGGCTTTTTCGGCGGCGATATAATGTGGCAGCACACGTGATGGCCTCGGCCCACGCGGAGTTGCGCTGTTCGAGAGCGCCGCGGAACGCCGCGACGATCTCGACGTGCTGGCGCGCGCTGCATTCGCGGTCCGCGTCGCCGTAGGTGTCGAAGGTCCACTTGATGAGCGGCGTTTCCTTCATCGATCGCAGCGAGCGGTCGAGGCGCGTGTTGTTCGCGGCTACGGTGATGATATCGTGGAACTCGCTGTTGGCGCCGAACCACGCTCGATAGGATTCGGGGGTGGACGGGCACTGGGTGATCGCCATCATGGCGTCCGCGAGCGTTTTCAGGCGATCGATACCGGTTGCGCCGATATGTAACTGTAGCGGTAGCGCCGCGTGTCCGGCAAGATGCGGCTCGATCAGCAGGCGCGCTTCGAAAATCTCGCGGGCATCCTCCTGCAGGGTCCACGCTTTCACGCGCACGCCGTACGTAGTTCGGGCGCGTTCCCATCCAGCCCTCGGCGTCCAGCCGGCGTAACGCCTCGCGCGCCGGCGTACGGCTCACGCCGAGACTCTTCGCCAGTTGTTCCTCGCGCAGATACTGCCCCGCGCCAAAGCGGTCGTTTGCGAGCGCGTTCTTGATGGCGGGATACACGTCGTCCGCTGAGCGTGGCAGCTCAGACGGAATTGTATGCAAAGCGGGTTCTGAAGCAGGTATTCGACGTCCGTTCTGGCGAATCGACGGACTCATTGTATGCAATGTTCGCGCGATGAAACTTGGGGTTTCCCCTCGCCGCGCTACTTTTTGTGCTTCGCCATGTAGCCGAGATAGGCGATCACGTCGCCGATATCGCGGTCGCTGAGCGCGCTCCGGTCGAAGTCGTGCATCTGCATGCCGGGCCACGCGCGGATCGAACGCGAATCGTGGATGAAGCGCGCCAGCACCCACGGCTGGAAATATTCGGTCGGGTTGTGCGGGAGATTAAGGTCCGGCCCCATCGATGCATCGCCCGCGCCGTTCATCCTGTGGCACGTCATGTATTGCGTCGCAAACAGCGCCTGTCCGCGGCGAACCGGTGACTCGGCGGGCACCTCGCGGTCAACCGCGATCTGCGGCCAGCGCGCGGCGGCGTATTGCGTTGCGCGGATCGCATCGACCTTGTACGGCCACTGTTCGCTCTTGATGTCCGATGCGGCCGCATCGGTCCAGACGACATAGAACGGCCCGATATCGCCGCCGCCCGTTACGCGCAGCCACGGCTCGCCGGGCGGCTCGATCGCGAGCCATGCTCGTGCGCGCGGTGGCTTGGCGCGGTCGTCGAACAGCAGACGCGCGGGAAGATGCGTGACGAATCCGTCAGTGCCGGTGATCTGCAGTTCGCCGTCGTCGGGCAGATGTCGCGCATCGAGCAGGGCGCGCAAGGGTACGGCGCGATACATCATCGTGCGATGAAAGGTCACGTCGTCCGGCACGCGGATGGTCGCCGCATCCGGCCGCGCGAGCAGTTCTTCCGTGGTGAAGGTGCGCTTGCCGCCGATATCCACGGACAGGTTCGCGGCAATGGCCAGCGCGCATGTCAGAAGCAGGCTCGCCGTTGCGAGCGCGGATTTGAGGTTCATATTCGGACCGTTGTCATGTGCCTGCGCGATGTTACGCGAGCGCGATACTCAATCGATCTGCTTCTGTCAGAACGCGATGACGCCGCCGATCAGCGCCACGCCGATCAGAAAATAGAAGCCGTCGAGCGCGCTCAGAAAACTCGCCTGTTGCGCGACGACTCGGCTCATTTCGACCATTGCCAGGCTTTTGGCCTGACCTGCGGCATAACCGAGTCCTTCGAAACCGCCGCTCAGGCGTTCATACGCGTTCTGAAATTGCGGATTGAATGGATTCACGACCTCGACCAGCCGCGTCTGATGCAACGCCACGCGATGCTGCTGAAGGATGATCATTGTCGCCGTCGAGAAAGATTTCGCGGCATCCTCTTTGCTTCCCGTCCGGCGACGCTTGCGTGCGAGACGCTCCTTGATCGGAGCGGCCGTTGCTGACGGCGTCGAGCGGGCGCTTGAGGATTTCGGTAATGCTCTGCAGCGAGAAGCCGAGCGAACGCAGCCAGCAGGATGCGGGCGAATTTCTCCAGATCCTGCTCGCTGTAAAGGCGGTAGCGGCCTTCGCTGCGGCTCGGCGTGACGAGACCGCGTTCCTCACATTACTTGAGCGTGCGCGGCGTGACGCCGACCCGATCGGTCGCTTCGCGGATGGTGAGCAATTCGGGCTTGTGCGAAGAGATGTCGCGTCCCACCGCGGGGTAACCTAAAATTATAACGCAAACCTGTATGTTCACGTACACCTTGAGCGCTTCGTTCGGGTCACCTGAATGGGGCGCGATGATAGACTTAAACGATCATGCGGCCCGACTGGCGTGACGGTTCAGCCCACGCGTCGGAAGACAGGCCGCTCGATTCACGACTAGCAGGCTGTTGAAATAGTTTTTTTGAATGTGCGCCTACTCATTCGAAAGAGCCAACGCGACGTTCAGACCCAACTAATTTAACGCCGGACTTCGTTGATTCAGGTGCTGCTAATGTCGCATTCTTTTCGACGTTCGCTCTCATGCCGCCCGAGCGGCCAGCGTTCCCATGCGCGTCAGGTTGTAAGCTGCCTGGATCAGCAGAAAGAATTGGTCGACGCGCTTCAGTCCTCGATACATCGCCTGCCGAATCCTCCCGACT
>LFLF01000160.1 GCA_001184395.1 Candidatus Paraburkholderia calva
TCGCCCGTAATGGGGGAAAGCGGGCCGCAGGCCCAGGCGCAACACCCTGGTGGACCGGAAATCCAGGCGCAAAGCCTCACTCACGATGAATCTGCCGCTGTTTGCGCCTGAATCGATGAATACAACCAGCTGGTTCAGCATTGCCTTAGGAACGTTCTGCGGATTCTGGCATACGAAACGCAAACACGCAGTATGTGACGCCCGTTTTTGGCGGTTTCATCCGCAGCAGTGGCACGCGCGCCGGTCAGTGCGAAATCTGCTCCAGCGCGATATCGCACGTTTTTGGCCCCATCAGACCGATGGCCGCCATCACGATCAGCATCGCGCCCGCAATGAAAACGAACACGCCGGTCGTGCCGAACTCCTTCAGCACGGCGGCAATGATGAACGACGTGAAGATCGCGGGAAAGCGGCTCCACGAATACACGAAACCGACTGCGCGCGCCCGGATACCAGTCGGAAACAGTTCGGCCTGATAGGCGTGGTAGCTGTACGACATGATGTTCCCCGACAGCGTGAGACCCACGCCCATCGCGATCAGAAACGCCGGATTGCCGGACTGGCTGAACAGCAGCCCGCAGACGATGTTCACCGCCGCCATAAGCACGATGGCCGTCTTGCGCTCGATGCGGTCGGCGATCGCGAGCCCGATCAGCGGCCCGACGGGTGCCGCGATCGCGATGATGCTCGAGTACATCAGGCTGGACGTCACCGTGATGCCCTGTTTGACCAGCAGCGTCGGCACCCAGTTGGTGAAACCGTAGAAGCCGACCGTCTGAAACACGTTGAGATGATCATCATCGCGGCGCGCTTGCCTTGGGGCGGCTTCCACATGTCGGCAAACGAGCCGCGCGCGGTGGCGGGCTGGTCGACGATGACCGGCAGCGGCAGCGGCCTGCCGTATTCGCGTTCGACCTTCGCTTCGAGTTCGCGCATCACGCGCTCGGCTACGTCGAGCTGGCCTTTTTGCGCGAGCCAGCGCGGGCTTTCCGGCAGCGTGCGGCGAATCCACCAGACAAACAGCGCGCCATGCGCGCCGATCACGACGACCCAACGCCAGCCGTCGATGCCGAACGGCGCCAAACGGCGCGCGACACCAGCCAGAACGCGAGCAACGCGACCACCGGCACCGCCGTGAAGCCGACCGCCTGCTCGCAGGCGAACGCGCGTCCGCGAATATGCTTGGGCGCGAGTTCGGAGATATACGTGCCGATCGTCACCAGTTCCACGCCGATGCCCACGCCCGCGACAAAGCGCCAGAAGTTCAGGCCGCCTGCGGTGTCCTAAAACGCCATGATGAGATTCGCCGCCGTGTACCAGAGCAGCGAATAGGTGAAGACGGCGTGGCGGGCAGGTGGTCGAGCTGCGCGGAAATGGACACGGCGCTGACGGGTGCGGCTGTCGGGGCGTGCACCGCTTGGGGTGCTGCCATCGGGGTGTCTCCTCGGGATATGCGGGATGTGAGGGATGTGAGGGGCGCATTTTAAACGGAGGGGTGATGCCGGGGGATGCGTTCCCGACTTGTCCGGCCATCGCCCTCAAAACGGCCGTATTCCATGCATCAACAACGCCACCGCATGCTGCGCGATCCCTTCCGTAGTCAGCGTGCACTCGCTCTGGTCTCGCCAGCGCGCCGTCGCGAGCGGGAGCACCGTCAGCCCGAAGAGCGACATGAATACGAGCGATGGGTCCAGTTCCGGATTGAGCTTGCCCTCGTGCCGCCACGCGGCGATGCGCTCCACCGCGCGATCCTTGTTGCCCTCGCCGAAGCGCGCCGCCATGGGCTGACGCAGCAACCCGCCCTCGCTGATCACCTCGCGCACCCATAACGCCGCAAACCACAGATGCCGGTCCACCGTGGCAGCGAGCGACTCCACAAACGCTCGCAGCGTTTCAGCCGGTTCCGCGTCAGGCTCGCTGAAGATGCGTGCAAGCTCGGTCCGCAACGGCACGAAACGCTCATCGATCAGCATGTCCAGCAGTTGGTCACGCGTTTTGAAGTAGTAGTGGACCATCGCAGGCGTCACGCCTGCCTCGCGCGCGATTGCGCCGAGCGTCGTTTCGCCAATGCCCTGCCGCGCGAACAACTCCAGCGCCACATTCAGCAAGTGTTCACGGGCGTCCGCGCTGTGTCCGCCGCTCGGGCGTCCCGGCCGGCGGCCGGCTTTTCTGGGCGACGCGGGGCCGGCGTCGAATGCTTCTTCTGTCATGTCTGCATTGACTCGCGTTGTACCGTCGACTATATTAACTTTTATATTAATTAATATTAATCGGGACCGCTCTCGCCGCCCAGTCGATGCCTTGACCGAGGTCCGCCGGCTCCGCTCCGACACGTCACCCGTGTTCGCTCCACGGTACCCTCCACGTTGATTGGTTTGCCATGACTACTCTGCACCAAACCGCCTTTCCCGGCGCGGATTCGACGAAACCGCCGCTGTGGCTGCTGTTCGCCACCCTCATGCTCGTCATGCTGCTGGGCGCGCTCGATCAGACCATCGTGTCCACCGCGCTGCCGACCATCGTCAGCGATCTGGGCGGGCGCGAAAACCTGTCCTGGGTCGTCACACCCTATCTGCTCAGTTCAACCATCGTCGTGCCGCTGTATGGCAAGTTCGGCGATCAGTTCGGACGAAAGAGCGTGTTGCAAGCGTCGACGTGTTGCAAGCGTCGATCCTGATCTTTCTCGCGGGCTCCATCCTGTGCGGCGTCGCGCAGAACATGACCCAGCTCATCGCGCTGCGGGCGCTGCAGGGCCTGGGCGGGGGCGGACTCATGGTGGTGACGATGGCCGCCATCGCCGATGTCATCCCGCCCGCGGATCGCGGCCGCTTTCAGGGCCTGTTCGGTGGCGTGTTCGGACCCGCAACCGTGGTCGGCCCGCTGCTCGGTGGCTTTCTGGTCGAGCATCTGTCGTGGCGCTGGACTTTCTATATCAACGTGCCGCTCGGCGTGTCCGCGCTCGCGATCATCCAGTTCGTGTTCTGGCTGCATACGGCGCACATGAATCATCGCGTCGACTATATGGGCGCGGGATTTCTCGCGGCCGCGCTCACCTGCATCATCCTCTTTACCAGCGAAGGCGGCGCGATTCTACCGTGGAATTCGCCGCAACTGTGGTGCACGCTCGCGCTCGGGCTGGGCTGTCTGGGAGGTTTCGTCTACGAAAGCACCTCGCCGCCGAGCCGATCATGTCGCTCTCGCTGTTCAGGGAGCGCACTTTCGTGCTCGCGGAGTTGATCAGCTTCATCGTCGGATACGCGCTGTTCGGGGAGGTCACCTTCCTGCCGCTGTACCTGCAAGTCGTGAAGGGCACGACGCCGTCGCAGGCCGGACTGCAAATCACGCCGATGATGGCGGGCGTCCTCTTCTCCTCCATCGTGAGTGGCCGGGTGATCAGCAGGATCGGCAAGTACCGGCTTTTTCCGATCGCGGGCACGGCGCTCGTCACGGTCGCGATGCTGCTGTCCACGCTCGCGCTCGACACCCCGCTCCCGGTAATGCAAGCCTACATGGCGCTGCTGGGCCTGGGACTCGGCATGGTCATGCAGGTGCTGGTGCTCGCGGTGCAGAACGTCGTCGAATTCCGGCTGATCGGCGTGGCAACCTCCAGCGCGACGCTGTTCCGCTCGATCGGCTGGTCGGTGGGCGTCGCGGCGTTCGGCGCGATCTTCTCGAACAGCCTGCACACGAGTCTCGAAGCGTTGCTGCCGCCGGGCGCGCAAATGCCGCCGTCGCTCGGGCCGCAGGCGGTAGCGCATCTGCCCGCCGCGCTGCACGACGGCTACCCGCACGCGTTCGCCGCCTCGATGCAAGCCATTTATCTGGTCGCGGCGGGCGGCGCACAATCGCGTTCGGGCTGTCCTGGCTGCTGAAGGATCATCCGCTGCGCAAACATTGAGCAGTGCGGCACGGCTCCAGGGTGGATTCGAATATATTTCGGTGTCGAGGAAGTGAAGGTTTGCTCTAAAAAGCCAATACTATCGGGGCTTTTACTAGGTGCCACACATTTTTGGCTTGGTAACCTTCTGCCGATTCTGACAGACACGATCCCAGGAATTCCTTTCGGCGCGTTACGTCGCGACGGCCGCCCGGAGAAGAGACCCTTCGGGCCGAAGTGACCACCTTCTGGAGTAAACACAGTGAAACTGCTCGCGGTACTGACGATGTCCCTCCTCGCCGCTACGTCACTCACCGCCGTCACGTCCGCGCAAGCGAAGGACTATTCGACGATCCGCTTCGGTGTTGACGCCAGCTATCCCCCGTTCGAATCGAGGAGTTCCAACGGCAAGCTGGTCGGTTTCGATATCGATTCGGCAACGAAATCTGCGCACGCCTGAAGGCCAAGTGCGTGTGGTGGAAAACGACTTCGACGGCATAATCCCCGCGCTCAAGGCGAAGAAATTCGACGGCGTGCTCTCGTCCATGTCGATGATCCCGCAACGCGCCGAGCAGATCGCCTTTTCCAGCAAGCTGTTCAACACGCCGACGCGTCTGGTCGCCAAGAAGGGCAACCGCATCCTGCCGACGGCTGAAATCCTGAAGGGCAAGAATGTGGGCGTGGAACAGTGCACCATCCAGGAAACCTACGCCAAGACCTACTGGGCGCCTAAGGGCGTGACGGTCACGCCGTACTAGAACTAGGATCAGATCTACGCCGACCTGACTTCCGGCCGTCTCGCCGCCGCGCTGCAAGACGCGGTGCAGGCCGAAATCGGCTTCCTGAAGACGCCGCGTGGCGCGGGATGCAGCGCTTTACGATATTCAACTGGGCTATGAACTCTCGCACTGAACCGAAGTGGGTAATTGTAAGATTCGTGGTGGGTGTGCAAGGGCCTGGGCATCGAGTGAGTTTCGGTGCGTGGCGCGCGGCGTTTCCGCACTTTTGCCTCGCTTTGACGCGATCCAACGTATGATCCACGGTTAATCGGCACCCACCTGCCCGCGCGCCGGTTTCGGACATGTACCCCCGGCCTGCGCGGTTTTCGATCCCGGATCAACAGCATGGACCGTTTTCTCGCCATGAAGGTCTTCGCGCACGTCGTCGAGGCCGGCAGTTTCCCCAAGGCCGCCGACGCGCTGCGTCTGCTGCCCGCCAGCGTCTCGAGGATACTACAGGCCCTCGAAGCGCATCTCGGCGCGCGCCTCATCAACCGCACCACGCGCAGCATCAGCATCACCGAAGACGACGAGGCGTATTACGAACGCTGCGTGCGCGTGCTCGGCGAAGTCGACGACATGGAAGCGTCGCTGTCACACTCCAAGCTCAGCCCTAAGGGCAACGTCAAGATCAGCCTTCCGCAGGTGATGGCGAAGAGCACCATCATTCCCGTGCTGCAGGAATTTTTCGCAGCGCATCCTGACATCGGCATCGAACTCTTGTTGACGGACCGCCAGGTCGATCTCGTCGAGGAAGGCGTCGATTGCGTGGTGCGCGTGGGCGCAGTCGGCGACGTCGGGCTAGTGGCCAAGCGCATCGGCGCGTATTCGCAGATCACCTGTGCGTTGCCGCGTTACATCGAACAGTTCGGTGATCCGATGACGCCCGACGATCTCGAGCACCATCTCGCCATCGGATATGTGCTCAGCAATTCGGGGCGAGTGCACAACTGGGAATTCGATGTCGATGGCAAAGCGCGCATCCTTCGCGATGAAGCACAAGATCGCGGTCAACGACGGCGATTCGTATATCGCGGCAGGCGTGGCGGGCCTCGGCCTGATCCAGAGTTCGAGCTATACGCTCGATCCGCTGCTCAAAAGCGGACAGTTCAAGGAAGTGCTGATGGATTATCCGTCGCATGCGCGCGTGGTGTCGGTGCTGTATGTGGCTAACTGCCATCAGCCCAGGCGCGGGCGCGTGTTCATCGACTGGGTGACAGAGCTACTATATAGCCACCTGCCGATTTTTCAGGTGCGGCATCCCGCAGCCGTGGCGGGCTAGACGAGATTTTCGGCACGTGCTTCGCATGATCGGCATCGCGCGCCAGTCGAAATCGCGATAGACGCGCTCCAGCGCCGCAAGATCGCCCGTGCGCGCGCTCGCGTGCATGCCTTGCAGATGCGGCAAATCGAACGCCACCGATGCGCAATGCGCGTAGTCGCGTGCGCGCAAATGCGGCGCGATGGTCGTGAAGAACCCGGTCATCGGCACGTCGAAACCCGCCGCGATGTGCAGCGCAGCCGTGTCCGAAGTCACCAGATAGCGCGCGTGCCTGATCCACACGAGAAACGCATCGGTATCGCGCGAGTGCGATGCGATATCGCGATAGCGCGGATGGTCCACCGCGCCGAAACCGAGCACCGGCAAACCGAATTCATCCCATAGGCGTTCGACGATCCGCGCGCGCGACGATCGCGGAATGCTGCGCACCGGCGTGCTGGCATCGGGACATAGCAGCACATACGGTTCGCGTTGCGCGACGGCGGGCAGCGGCAGATCCGCGAGCCAGCGATTGCGTTTGTCGTCCGCCGCGATGCTTTCGGGTGCGACACCGAGCGCCCACAGGAAGAAGTCGATCATCGGCATCGACGCGAAGCGCGGCCAGAACAGATGATTGCCGAGGTCGATCCTGAACGCGTCATCGGGCAGATGCGCTCGCGGCACCGGCAGATCGGCAATAGCGCCGAATGCGGGCGCGGCGAGTTCGTACAGGCGCTGCACGTAGCGCGGTGCGCGTGACGGCCGGTACACCGAAAACGTGAGATGCGGATGACGCCGCTTAAGCGCGAACAACGCCGTCAGACCGATGATGGAATCGCCGAGTGTGACGCCGAACGCGTTGATGAGATGAACGTGCCGCGCTCGGTCGTAGTCGGCGACGAACGGCTCGACCGCCGCGTTGCGCACACCGTCGAGCGGACGATAAGCTGCCGTGCAGGCGCCCGATACTTCGAGATCGTACGGCGCGACGATGTGACCATCGCCCGACAAAAGAGAACCCGCGTGAGTCAGCGCATGAAGTTCGTCGAGCGGTGTCGTCATGCGTGACCTTGAGCGGCCTCAGTGCGCCGCGCCGCGCTCGTTCGCCGCCTTCGCCACGGGCACCGATTGCAGCGTGGGCGACGTCAGGCACTGATACTCCGGCACCCAGCGTCGCAAATCGCGCCGCACTTCATCGTCCGACAACACGCGATGCTGCATCAGCCAGGGCAGCAACTCGTCGATGAAGTTGTCCGGCACGCCCCGCGCCCGCGCGATCCGCAGCTTCGGATGCGGTGTGCGCGTGGTGGTTTCGTCGTCGGCGAGGAGTTCTTCGTAGAGCTTTTCGCCCGGACGCAGACCCGTGAAGGTGATGCGAATCTGCTCTTCCGAATAGCCGTAGAGACGGATCAGGTCGCGCGCCAGATCGACGATGCGCACCGGCTGACCCATGTCGAGGATGAAGATTTCACCGCCGAGCCCCATGCTCGAGGCCTGCAACACGAGTTGCGCGGCTTCGGGAATCGTCATGAAGAAGCGCGTGATTTCCGAATGCGTGACCGTCACCGGACCGCCCTTCGCGATCTGTTGCTGGAACTTCGGAATCACGCTGCCTGCGCTGCCGAGCACATTGCCGAAGCGCACCGTCTCGAACTGCGTACGCGGCGCGGATTGCTGCAACGCCTGACACGCCATTTCCGCGAGACGCTTGGAGGCGCCCATGACGTTGGTCGGGTTGACGGCCTTGTCGGTGGAAATCAGCACGAAATGGCGCACGTCGTGACGGATGGCCACGCGCGCGACGCGCAGCGTGCCGAGCACGTTGTTGCGCACGGCTTGCCATGCGTTCTGCTCTTCCATCAGCGGCACGTGCTTGTAGGCGGCCGCGTGGAAGACGATGTGCGGCATGAAACGCGCCATGGTCTGATCGAGCAGCAGAGAATCCTTCGCGTCGCCGACGACCGGCACGACTGGAAACTCGGGAAAGCGCTCGTGCAACTCCTCGATCAGGCGATACATCGCGTATTCGCTCAGATCGTAGGCGACGAGTTGCGCCGGTGAGAAGCGCAGGATCTGGCGGCACAGTTCGGAGCCGATCGAGCCGCCCGCGCCGGTCACCATCACAACGCGCCCGTGCAGCAGTTGTTCGACGTGCGGCATGTCGATCTTGACGGGTTCGCGGCCGAGCAGGTCTTCGAGGTCGATCTGGCGAACCCGCGACAGGAAGCCGGTCTCGCCTTGCGTCAGTTGATTGAGCGCGGGCAGGACCATGACCTTGACGCCCGCGCGTACGCACAGCGTAGCCACGCGTCGCTGTTCATCGACGGAGGTGGAGGGAATGGCGATGATCGCGTAATCGGTCTTGTATTGCTGCGCGACGCGCTTGAGGTCGCTGAAGCGGCCGAGCACTTTGTGGCCGAGGACTTCGCGGCCTTGTTTGGAGGGATCGTCGTCGAGCAGTCCGACCAGCCGCCACTCGCTCGAGCGGGCGAGTTCCCGGGCCAGCATGGCGCCAGCCGTGCCGGCGCCCAGAACGATGACAGGCTTGCCCTGACCGACGAGGCCACCATAGAGATAAAACTCTTTCGTTGCGCGATATAGCGCGCGCGCGCCACCCATCGCGAGAAACAGCAACAGTGGCGCGACCAACAGCACCGAGCGCGGGATCACCGGAAGCGGCTGCACCATCACCGCACCGATCATCACGAGCAGCGCGCCGACCACGACCGACTTGGAGATACGCACCAGGTCCGGCAGGCTCGCGAACACCCACATGCCGCGATAGAGGCCGAAGACGCGGAACATCACGCCATAGACGGACAGCACCCAGACGAGCGAAGAAAGCGCGCTGTCGAGAAACTCGTGCGGCACCACGCCATTGAAGCGGATGAGATAGGCAACGAGCCAGGTGCCCACGACAGCACACAGGTCGAAGGCGAATGCGCAAGCAGAGAGCCACGAAGCCTTGTTTCGAAACATTCGCCGGTCCTCATGCCTCTTTAGCAGGCTGTTGAAATAGTTTTTTTGAATGTGCGCCTACTCATTCGAAAGAGCCAACGCGACGTTCAGACCCAACTAATTTAACGCCGGACTTCGTTGATTCAGGTGCTGCTAATGTCGCATTCTTTTCGACGTTCGCTCTCATGCCGCCCGAGCGGCCAGCGTTCCCATGCGCGTCAGGTTGTAAGCTGCCTGGATCAGCAGAAAGAATTGGTCGACGCGCTTCAGTCCTCGATACATCGCCTGCCGAATCCTCCCGACT
>LFLF01000161.1 GCA_001184395.1 Candidatus Paraburkholderia calva
TGTTTGGTTGGAGCAAGACAGTCGGGAGGATTCGGCAGGCGATGTATCGAGGACTGAAGCGCGTCGACCAATTCTTTCTGCTGATCCAGGCAGCTTACAACCTGACGCGCATGGGAACGCTGGCCGCTCGGGCGGCATGAGAGCGACCGCCGAAAAGAATGCGACATTAGCAGCACCTGAATCAACGAAGTCCGGCGTTAAATTAGTTGGGTCTGAACGTCGCGTTGGCTCTTTCGAATGAGTAGGCGCACATTCAAAAAAACTATTTTAACAGCCTGTTAGTACTTTCCCTAAGCCAAATATTATTGAGATAACGCTTAAGTAAAAGCTCGATCCCCGCCGATATAAACGCAAGGTGCGCGTCAGCGCGACCTAACGCGTAGGACCACCGCGGCTATACGGAGAAAAACGAGCATAAACACTTGGATGGTGATTGTCTGCGTTTGGGTATTGTTTGCGTTTTGCGTCGTCTTGTTCGTGCGTGGCGCTTCGGCGAACACGCATCAGATCGACGAAGCACACGACGATGTCGTGCCGTCGCGGGCGGACGCATCGCGCGTCAAGGTTTGATCGCGGAGCGCAATCAAACATCTAACGGATCGACTTCCACATTCCAGCGCAACACGCCGCGCTGTGCGCGCAGCAGGGGCTGCCAGGCACGCAGCGCGGTTTGCAGTGCCGCGCGCGAGCCGCTTTCGAGCAGCAATTGCGCGCGATGCACATTGAATACCTTCACGATGGTTAGCGGCACGGCGTCGTAGACCATCACGCGGTCCGCGCCCGGCAGGGATGCGAACGCCGCCGCGACCTCGGCGAGAAATGCCAGCGCCGCTTCGAGCGTGCGCCCTTCGGCACGCAGCATCGCCTGATAGACGAACGGCGGCAGGCGCGCGTCGCGGCGCTCAGCGAGCGTCGAGTTGGCAAATCCCACGTAATCCTGTCGCGACAGCGCCTGGTACAACGCGTGACGCGGATAGCGCGTTTGAATCATCACTTCGCCGGGTAATCCGGCGCGGCCGGCGCGGCCGCTCACCTGGGTCAGTTGCGCGAATAGGCGCTCACTCGCGCGGAAGTCGTGCGAAAACAGCGCGGTGTCGGCATTGAGCACGCCGACGAGCGTCACGTGCCGGAAGTCGTGGCCTTTCGCGATCATCTGTGTGCCGACGAGAATATCGACCTCGCCCGCGTGGACGTCGGAGAACAGCACCTGCGCGCTGCCTTTGCGACGCGTGCTGTCGGCATCGATGCGCAACACGCGTGCGCCGGGCACCACGCTCGCGAGCGTTTCCTCGACACGCTGCGTGCCGCGTCCCATCGGCGCGATATCGATGTTGCTGCAATCCGGGCACGACTTCGGAATACGCGATTCCCACCCGCAGTGATGGCAACGCAGCGTGCGCTCCGGCTTATGCAGCACGGCATAGGCGCTGCATCGCGGACATCCCGCGACCCAGCCGCACGCGTCGCAGGACAGGATCGGCGCATAGCCGCGGCGGTTCAGGAACACGAGACTCTGCTCGCCGCGTTCGAGCCGCGATTTGAGCGCGGCGATCAACGGCCCAGACAAGCCGTCCACCGATGCCCGCCCACGCCGCCGCTCCTCTTCCAGATCGATCAATCGCACGCTCGGCAGTGCGGCCTCGGCGATGGCGCGACGCGCGAGCGTCAGACGCGTATAGCGACCTTGTTCGGCCTGCCACCAGCTTTCTAGCGACGGCGTCGCCGAGCCCAGCACGACCGGAATGTCGAGTTGTTTCGCGCGATAGATCGCCAGATCGCGAGCGGAATAGCGCAGACCTTCCTGCTGCTTGTAGGCGGGATCGTGCTCCTCGTCGACGACAATCGCCGCGAGTCGAGGCATCGACGCGAGAATCGCGAGGCGCGTGCCAAGCACGATTCGCACGGCGCCGGTGTGCGCGGCGAGCCAGTTTCGCGCGCGTTCGCCTTCGGCCAGACCGCTGTGCATCGTGACGATGGAACCCTTCGCCAGCGCAGAGAAGCGCGCGCGAAAAGCCGCCTCGAACTGCGGCGTCAGATTGATTTCGGGGACAAGAACGAGCGCCTGTGCATCCGGCTTCGCGGCGAGCAATGCGGCCAGCGCGTGCAGGTAAACTTCGGTCTTGCCGCTGCCCGTTACGCCATGCAGGAGAAACGGCGCGAAACCCTGCACGTTCGTGATGGCATCGACGGCATCGCGTTGCTCGTCGGTGAGGACGGGAAGCGCGGCGTGAGCCGTGGCCTGCGAAGGCAGGAGCGGAATGTTGTCCGGCACCGCAAGCTCGATCCAGCCGCGCGCGCTCCAGTCGTCGAGTGTCGCGGCCGCCTTCGGATGCAGCGCGCGCGCATCGGACAGCGCGAGCGACGGCTGTTCGACGAGCGCATCCGCCAGGCGGCGCAAAGCTATTGCCCTGATCGGTAAACTTTCGTGTAGACTCTCGCGCTCGGCATCGAGGAGGCGATAACGCGGCTCGATAGCCAGCAGGCGATTCCAGCGCGACGGATCGCGCAGCGCCTGCGGCAGCGCAGGCAACGCGACCTCGCCCAGGCCTCGCTGGTAATACTCCGCGGCGAAACCGGCCAGCGCGATCCACGTCTCGGACACAGGCGCGAGACCATCGCAGAGCGCGCGGACATCGCGCAATTTGGAAGCGAGCAAGTCGGTGGCGGACGTGACTTCGCAGATCAGGCCCACGACCTCGCGACGCCCGAATGGAACCTGAACGAGCATGCCCGCCGATGGTGGCGTGTCGAGCGTGTAGCGGTAATCGAACAGCACGTGCATCGGCTGGTCGACGGCAACGCGTACGAAGACCTTACTCATCGTACGAAACGGTTCGCGTGGCCTATGGGACAGGCGTTCCACGACGATTCCGGGGCGAGCGCGCCGAACTTAAAGTGAAACATCAGAATCGCCGGTAAACCGAAGATTATTTTTAAGTTTCCGATGCTTTCCACAGGCCTGTGGATAACTTTGTTGAGAAGTGCGTCGCCGTCGCCGCAAATACCGTTGCCCACCCCTTGTGTGCGTCAGCCCACATTTCGGGCAATTCTCATAAAACATGCTTAAAATCATGCACTTATAAGCCAAATAGCGATACGTTATTGGTTGCCGAGCCTCATACGTATAATGGCGCGCCGCAACGAACAAAATGTGTATAAGTGCCGTCTTGACATCTTTGGATCCCGCCCGCCGTGGGCGAATCAGGCGATTTTTCCTTTCTGCAGACGATCCGCGCCGCCGTCCCGATGCTGCACACCAGCACAGATCGGATCAGTTCGCGGACTGGCCTACACGCATGGCCCGGCTGTAACGATGGACCTCGTCGACCAGTTCGACGACGTTCTCCGGCGGCGTGAATTGCGAAATGCCGTGGCCGAGATTGAAGACGTGCCCGGGATGATGCCCAAAGCTCTCCAGCACGCCGCGCGCTTGCGTGCGGATGACCGCCGGCGACGCGAACAGCACGCTCGGATCGATATTGCCCTGCAACGCGACGCGCGCACCGACCATTTTCCGCGCGCGGTCCAGATTCATGGTCCAGTCCAGCCCGATCGCATCGACGCCGATAGTCGCGATCTCTTCGAGCCACAGGCCGCCACCCTTCGTGAACGTGATGACCGGCACACGTGCGCCGTCGTGCTCGCGCTTGAGGCCCGCGACCACCTTCGCGATGTAGTCGAGCGAAAAGCGCTGATACGCGCCGTCCGCCAGTGTGCCGCCCCAGGTGTCGAAGATCATCACAGCTTGCGCGCCGGCTTCGATCTGCGCGTTCAGGTACGCCGTTACCGCTTGCGCGTTGATGTCGAGAATGCGATGCATCAGATCGGGCCGCGAATAGGCCATCGACTTTACCGTGCGGTGATCGTCCGATCCGCCGCCCTCCACCATATAGCACGCGAGCGTCCAGGGATTGCCTGAGAAGCCGATCAGCGGCACGCGCTGGCGGCCCTGCGCGTCGGTGAGCGCGCGGCGAATCTGGCTGACGGCGTCCGTCACATAAGACAGCGTCGCGCTGATGTCCGGCACGGCGAGGCGCTTCACGTCGTCTTCGGTGCGCACCGTGCGTTTGAAACGCGGCCCTTCGCCCTGCACGAAATTCAGACCGAGGCCCATCGCGTCGGGGACGGTCAGGATGTCGGAGAAGAGAATCGCGGCGTCGAGCGAATAGCGGTCGAGCGGTTGGAGCGTCACTTCCGTCGCGTAGTCGGGGCTTTTCGCGAGGCCGAGAAAGCTGCCGGCGCGGGCACGCGTGGCGTTGTACTCGGGCAGATAGCGGCCCGCCTGACGCATCAGCCAGATCGGCGTGTAGTCGGTCGGCTGGCGCAGCAGCGCTCGAAGGAAAGTGTCGTTCTGAAGAGTGTGGGCCACGTCGCTCGATGCCTGAAGGCAGAACAATCCTTCATTCTACCGGAGCGACAGGGCGTTTTCGTGTGGTGATTCCGCGCATGCGCGTGGGGCCTATGCCGTTCGGTCAGATATTCAGGAACCCGCGCGCTCGTTATGATCGACGGCCAGAGTCAAACCCGATCACACAACGATAACCAGGAGAATCGATGAAATGCTCGTCCTTACGCCGTGTCTTCGCCTCGTTGGCACTTCTTTCCGCCGCCGCCCTCGCGCAGGCGCAGACGATCGAGATCGGCACGGTATCGGCGTGCGCCGCACAAGCCGCGAGCGCCCTGCCCGCCGCGCCGCCGTCTCATCTCGATCAGTTGCTTGCCTCGCATGTGCTGTGGGTCTGCACGACCGGCGACTACAAGCCCTACTCATTCCTCAGGCCGGATGGCCAGTTCGAAGGCATCGATATCGATCTGGCGAACAGCCTCGCGAAATCGCTCGGTGCGCAGGCGCAGTACGTGAAGACGTCGTGGTCGAATCTGATGAACGACGCCATTGCCAAGTGCGATATCGCGGTCGGCTGGGTTTCGACCACGCTCGAGCGCCAGAAGTGCCAGTTCTTCACCGTGCCGTACATGGAAGACGGCAAGACGCCCATCGTGCGATGTGAAGACAAGGACAAGTATCAGACCGTCGAACAGATCGATCAGCCCACCGTGCGGACCATCGTCAATCCCGGTGGCACCAATGAGCGCTTCGCGGAGCAGTTTTTCTCGCACTCGCAGTTGATCGAGTATCCGGATAACGTGACCATCTTCAAGCAGATCCTCGACGGCAAGGCCGACGTGATAGTTATCGACGCCTCGGAAACGCTGTTGCAGCAGAAGCTCAATCCCGGCCTGTGTTCGGTACATCCGGACAAGCCGTTCCAGTTCGGCGAGAAAGCGTATCTGCTTCCGCGCGGCGATGTCGTGTGGCAGCAGTACTTCGATCAATGGCTGCATCTCGCCCGCTCGACCGGCGAGTTTCAGTCAGTCGTGGACAAATGGCTGAAATAGCCGGACGGCGGCCGGTTGGCCTGCGCACCTCTCAAGCGCGCAGAAGTTCCCCCGCGCGCTCGCCGATCTTGCGCAGTCACGCATGGGCGGCCGCCGACTGCGTGTGCATGCGGCCGAAGCCGTAGGTCATGTCCGCGGCATCGATCAACTCAATGCGGCCGTCGTTCGATTCGAGGAAGCGCTTGAGTTCGTACGCGTCGTCGTACCGTGGATCGTGCGACGCCGCCACGATTAGCGCCGGCGCGGGCGTCCGCTCGTACGGCTCGGCGAGCGGAAATGCGCGCACGTCGTGCGCGTCGGGCGTGACGCCGGACAGAAACTGTGCCCAGTACCATTTCATTTCCTCGTTGGTCAGGCCGGGGCCGTTCGCATTTGCGAGGCAACTGGGCTTTCGAACTGGCGGCGCATCACCGGATAAAGCAGCAGTTGAAGGCTGACGAGCCCCGCAACGAGCTTGTTCGCGCCACGCGCCGCTACGACCGAAAGATGCGCGCCCGCGCTGTCGCCGCCCACCGCCAGGCGATCGGTGGCGAAGCCCAGCCGCGAGCGTGTAATCGACGCTGGCGACGGCGCAGCGCGCGGCGAGTGCCAGTTGCGTGACGAGCGGATCATGCGTGTTCAAATCGCCGACGACCCATCCGCCGCTGTGGAAATAGACCAGCAGTGGCAGCGGACCGTCCTCCGCTTTCGGCCGATACAACCGCGCGGCCAGCGTCCGGCCTTCGAGCGGAATCTCGATTTGCTCGATGGCGACGCGCTCGTCGGGGTTCGGCGCATACGCTTTCGCGACATCGCTGAAGCGCTGCCGCACGGCCTGCGCATCGGTATCGGGAACCAGAACGGGAAACGCTTCGGTGACGGCGCAGTAGTATCGCAGCAAGGATGCATCGACAGTCATGCAAGTCTCCAGGTCATTTTTTGCAATTGAGAATGGTTTTCGGACATGGTGTAAATCGTTTTCATACGTCCGCCCGTTCGATTTTTTCTGAGGAATTAGCATAATCCGTATCGCCCGAAAAACGGCATTTTCCAGCTCGATCGAGGCGAACGAATATAAGCCCGATTAACAAACAATTTATGCACCAGAAAATCACCTTTTGCGCGAGGAAATTTGTCGCGAGCCTTATCTGGTAAGGGTTACAACCTGAAACACTTTGTTACGGCGATAGGCAGTCAATTCGCGCACAATCCGTTCAAATGGTTTCAACATGGATGCGTTCGGGCGCAGTGAATTTTTGTTCCTGCCGTCCGCCGGTCGGTGTAAGCCGAAGCTCTTATTGGGCATCCGTGTTGAGATCGTTCTTTGATTTGAAGTGAATCGGAACAATCTCACGTTTGGTCTCCTCGCGCTAACCCCGTAGCGTGTGGTTTTTAGCGGGCTCCAGGCCCGCTTTTTTTCGTCTGCTCAAACGTTTGCGGTACGTGAGAGTTTTCGCCCCGAACGTTTCGCTTCATGGCAAAAGGGAGCGCTCGTCACATCACGCGGTCTTTGCCTCCGCCAGTTTAAAATCCTCGATCATGCGCGCCCGCATGACGAACTTCTGCACCTTGTCGGTCACTGTCATCGGCAGTTCGTCGACGAAGCGGACATAGCGCGGGATCTTGTGTGCGCGATTTGTCCTCGGCAAAACTCCCGCACGAACTCCCGCACGTCTTCCTAGCTGATCTGCTCACCCGGACGCACGACGATCCAAGCGCACACTTCCTCGCCGTACTTCTCGTCGGGTACGCCGAACACTTGCACGGACTGGATCTTCGGATGGCGAAACAGGAACTCTTCGATCTCGCGCTAATAGATGTTCTCGCCGCCGCGAATCAGCATGTCCTTCAGGCGGCCGACGATATTGCAGTAGCCTTCCGCGTCGAGCGTCGCGAGATCGCCGGTGTACATCCAGCCATCGACGATCGCCTCGCGCGTCTTGGCCTCGTCGCCCCAATAGCCTTTCATCACCGAATAGCCGCGCGTGCAGAGTTCGCCGGTTTCGCCGACGGCCACCATCGCGCCGAGCGGATCGACGATCTTCACCTCCATATGCGGCTGGATGCGCCCAACGGTCGTCGTGCGCTTGCCCAGCGGATCGGTCGTCGAACTCTGGAACCGATACCGGGCTGGTCTCCGTCATTCCGTATGCAATCGTGATTTCGCTGAGATGCATGGTCGAGACTTCGCGCGAACACGGCGAGCCCGCCATGATGCCCGTGCTCAACCGGCTGAGGTCGTATTTCGCGATGTCGGGGTGATCCAGCTCGGCGATGAACATCGTCGGCACGCCGTGCAGCGCTCATCGTGGACGGCGGCGAGTGTCGCGGCGGGATCGAATGCCTCGCCCGGGAAGACCATCGCGCATCCGGTGGAAACGCACGCCAGCACCATGCTGAAACACTGATACAGCGGCACCGGAATGCAAAGCAAATCCTGTTCGGAAAGACGCATCGCCATCGCGATGTAACGCGCGTTGTTGACGATGTTCCGGTGCGTGGGCGTCGCACCCTTCGGATTGCCTGTCGTGCCGCTCGTGAACTGAATGTTGATCGGCTCGTCGGGCGCGAGCGCGGCTTCGAGCGCGTCGAGCTTCGCCCGGTCGACGCGTGCGCGATTCTCTCCTGCATCAGCGCGTCGAAATTGATCATGCCGGGCGATTGCGCATCGCCCATGCGGATCACGGCGCGCAGTTCTGGAGTTTCGCCGCCCGCAGCGCGTTGGGCTCGGCATCGGCCAGTTCAGGCGCAAGCGTCTCGAGCATTTCCAGATACTTCGACGTCTTGAAGTGTTCAGCCGCCACGATCGCGTGACAACCGACCTTGTTCAGCACATATTCGAGTTCGGCCAGCCGATACGCCGGATTGATGTTCACCAACACCGCACCATGCGCGCCGTCGCGAATTGCGTCAGCAGCCATTCCGCGCGATTCGGCAACCAGATGCCAACACGGTTGCCTGGCCCGATGCCCAGGCTGAGGAACGCGGTGGCGAGCACGTCGACTTCATCGGCGAACTGACGCCAACTTCAACGAACGTTCTGCTCGCAGAACACGACGGCCAGATGATCCGGAAAGCGCGCGACCGTATCGAGCAGATGCCGCGAGACCGTCGTGTCGGACAGCGGAATGTCGGTTGCACTGCGAACGTAGGAAAGATTGTCGCGCGGTTCGATGATCGCGCCTTGAGTCGCTTCATTTGCCATCGATGGTCTCCGCCAAAAGTTGCCGCCCGATGAAGGCTAATCAATAGCAATTGTGCATGGCGAAGACGTGGGCGGGCATTCAGTGTTACCCGCAATGCTTTTTCGAAGCGGCTCACGAAAACGATGTCGAATCAACGGTCTATCGGCGAGCAGTGATTACGGCGCACATCCGACATGCGTAAGCGCTAAAACGAGCCCGCCTATCTTCGTCGGCTTTTAAGAGTGACGATTGCGTCCGCAACCTACATTGGGGACACAGGCCATAAGCGATGATGAGTTTGACTTTCTGCCACTCCGAGTCATTCGAGAAT
>LFLF01000162.1 GCA_001184395.1 Candidatus Paraburkholderia calva
TCGTCGCGCTGGCGTTGACCAACGTCTATCTTTCGCGCAAGCGATTGATGGCACAGGTTCGCCCGTAATGGGGGAAAGCGGGCCGCAGGCCCAGGCGCAACACCCTGGTGGACCGGAAATCCAGGCGCAAAGCCTCACTCACGATGAATCTGCCTCTGTTTGCGCCCAAATCGATGAATACAACGGCTTGTTCAGCGTTGCCTTAAATTCGCTTACGATTTGAGATCGGACCAGTGATCAGCAAAGAACAAGGATATCGGTGTTCAAGGCGGATTAAGATTTACGCGGATAGTCGAACGAAGCGGTCCGCGTAGATTTTATGCTGCAATGGAATTTCATTCGAATCGGAGATGCCTTGCGTCCGCCAGTGGAAATGCAGAAAACGCAATCACACTATACTCGGCGTAGCTAAACCGTGGCGCCAGAGAATGGGAAAACGTCCGCCCCAGCCTTGAGTTTTTCCAGATAGTCAGCCCACTTTTGCATCATGACAGTGCGGTCGTCGATAAACTTGGTCCGGTTGTAGGCAGTGCCCAGCGCATCTGGAACCTTATGCGCGAGTTGATGCTCGATGACTTCACTCGAGAAGCGCAGTTGTTCGTGGAGAATCGTGCGCGCCATCGCACGAAAGTCATGCCCCGTGATTTCGGTCTTTGTATCAAAGCCAAGTCGCCTCAAAGCAGCATTGATGGCTGCGCCGCTCATCGGCTTTTTGACGTCTCGAGCTGGAAATACATACTGGCGATGACCAGTAAGCGCATGCAGCTCGCGCAGAATTGCGGTGGCCTGATTTGCCAAGGGCATAAGATGCTCACTCTTCGCCTTGGAGACCGTGTAACGCCATTGCTTTTGTCAAGATCAAACTGAGCCCACAGCCGTCCTCAGCTCGCCGGGCCGGACGAACAACAATGGCACCAACCGAAGAGCGCACTACACAAACGAACGTGCCCCTTAAACTGTCGAGTGTCCGCAAAGGCGATGCCACATCGGAAGGTTCAGTCACGGAAGCGAAATATGTGTGACGGGCTGCCGGCAATGCTCCGCGCAGGTCAGCGCTCACATCTCGCTCTGCCCGTCCGGTTGCTACGGCGTAGCGGTTCTGATCTGATGGACTCGATGCGCTGTGTCGAGCGCACCGCGGGCCTCGACCCTTCGCAGGACTGCCAGACTTCCGGTGCTTTGATTTCCGCTATCGCCCTGCTCCCAACCAAGGGAAAGCCTCGTTCTCTAACCACGCCATGATCTTGTCGGCATGACTCGCGGCCCAGCCGGACGCATGCCTCGCAAACCATTCACTCGCAACTGCTTCGAAGCTATTAGCAGCACGCTCAACATTCGCCGCCTTCTGTACTTTTCTACTTTTCGTTCGATACCGGATCAATGCCATTAGCAAGGAGCCTGCGAGCCTCGTCGCGGCGCACTCGTGCCTCTTTTGGGCCGACGTCCTGGTAGACACCAAGTGTCAGCCGCTTCTCCTGGCCCGCGAATCGATACTTGAATCGCCAATATTTTCCATTCGCAGGGGAAATTTCGAGATACATGCCCAAGCCATCCGTGAGGCGGTAAGCTTGCTCGCGCAGGCGAAGGTTGCGGACTTCCAAATCGGTGAGGGGCATTCAGGTCTCCGTGGGGGCACTATGGGCATCAACAATGCCCATAGTGCCCCCGGATGTCAATGGATGTCCTGGACATCAATTAAAACAAAAAACCCCAAGCCTTCGCAGC
Source organism: Candidatus Paraburkholderia calva (assembly GCA_001184395.1). Taxonomy (GTDB): domain Bacteria; phylum Pseudomonadota; class Gammaproteobacteria; order Burkholderiales; family Burkholderiaceae; genus Caballeronia; species Caballeronia calva. The sequence goes on from LFLF01000162.1 coordinate 1,726, forward strand.
TGGGGGGGCAGGACTTTCTCGGACAACTTCGGATGTTCTGTTGGTGGAGAGGAGGAGGATCGAACTCCCGACCTTCGCATTGCGAACGCGACGCTCTCCCAGCTGAGCTACCCCCCCAACGAAGCTACCCCCCAATGAAAAGAAGAAGCTACCCCCCCCAATGAAGTAAAAGTGTACCACAGCCCCGCATTGTTCCAGCAAGCCGTCCGACCACTACACGCACCGCATCACTTCTGCGGCGCGCCCGCCAGGAGCCACGCGACAAAGGTCTTGATATCCGCATCGTTCATGGAAGGATGCGAGGGCATCGGAATCGATCCACGCATGCCCGAGCCGCCGTTTTTCACCTTCGCCGCGAGTTTCGCAAGCGCTTGCGCATCGCCCTTGTACTTCTCGGCAACCTGCTGGAACGACGGTCCCACGAGCTTGCGATCGATCGCGCATGACAACCCATGCACTCGTTGCTGCGCGCGATCGCCATTGTGCTCGCTGCGGACACCGGCGGCTCCGCAGCCGACACGCCATAAGATGCGACGGCCAGCGCCGCCGCGCTCAACATCACGCGCGTCTTCATCATTTGGCCGTGGAAGCAGGATTGGGATTGCCCGAATGCACATTCGAGTCCTTCACCGGTGCAGGCGCCTGCTTGTCCAGCGGACGCGAGGTCACCGACGAATCCGGCACCGTGCCGACGTGGGCTCGGTCGAAGCGGGGCGCACTTGCGGCGGATACCGCGCTCGCATCGGCCGCGGCTTCCAGTGCCGTCGCCTCTTCCGGCTTGATGTACTGGAACACCTTCACGACCTGCTCGACACCCGGCGTCTGCGCGGCGACATCCGCGCCGTGCGCGCCTTCGTCCTGCGTGACGAGCCCCATCAGATAGACGATGCCCTGCTCGCACACCACCTTGTAGTAGTTCGCACGCAGATTCGATTCGCCGACCATCGCGGTCTTCACGCGGCCTTCGAGATAAGAGTCATTGGCGCGCGACGAAAACGAGCTCGCGCCCTGAATAGCCAGCTCGTTAATGATGCTGCCCACGTTGTTGATGTCGTGCCCGACAGCTTCGGCCTTCTGCTTCGACGCATCGTCAGGGACTTCGCCGGTCAGCAGCACGCGGCGATTGAACACGGTCACGTTGACGTGCGCGGTATCGGGCAGATTCTTGCCGATGCGCGAACTCGCCTTCACCTGAATCTCGCGGTCCTCGGTCTGCGCGCCGAGCGTGCGGCGGTCGGTCGCGACCAGTGTGCCTGCGCCGACCGCGCCGACCACCGCCAGCGCACATCCCTGCAACGTCAAGGCTACGCCCGACAACATGCTCACCACGATCGTGGCATTGGCCAGCGTCGCCTTGACGCGTGTCTTGTTTATCAACTCCGTTTCTCCTTGAACTCAGTCTTCGCCGAGCAGCATCACATCGATGCCGTCACTCAGACAGTGAATGGTCAGCAGATGGACTTCCTGGATTCGCGCCGTCCGCTCGGATGGCACGTAGATCTGCATATCGGTGTCGGCGAGCACGTCGGACATCGCGCCGCCCGTGCCGCCCGTCAGTGCGATCACGATCATCTCGCGCTCATGCGCTTCCTGAATGGCCGCGAGCACGTTCACCGAATCGCCGGACGTGCAGATCGCGAGAAACACATCGCCCGCATGGCCGAGCACGGGCACCTGGTTCGAGAAGATCTGCTCGAACGCGAACTCGTTGCCGATGGCCGTTAGGATCGACGTGTCCGTGGTCAGTGCGATCGCCGGCAAGCCGGGATGTTCGCGCTCGAAGCGGCCGATCAGATGCGACGCGAAACACTGCGCGTCCGTGGCGGAACTGCCGTTGCCGCAGACCAGAATCTTCGAGCCGTTGGCGAGCGCCCCGAAGAGCGTGTCGAGCGCGTCTTGTGTAAGCGCCGCGCTATCGCGGAATTGCTGTTGAATGCGTTCGACTGACATCGACTCTGCTTGATCGGCCGCGCGTCGCGGCGGTTACTTTTAAATTTCGCGAGTTTACTGCATGCGTCGCGCGCCGAACCGTTCAACGTATCCGATTAGCTTCTGTCGATGCGGAGGCATCCGGAATTCAGCGGATGCGGCCCGCATCGAACGCGATCACATCGAAGCGACACGCGGGCAACGCGCCGCGCCATCAGATAGTGCTGCGCTGCGCGCACGATTCGCATGCGCTTGGTGAAGCGGTGAAGCCGATATTCGCCGCTGCATCGGCAAAGCGCCTGCTTGCGCGCGCCTCGACGAACACGAGCGCACCGCGTTCGTCGCGCATCACCAGATCGATCTCGCCGCCGCGACAACGCACGTTGCGCGCGACGAGCCGCATGCGCTGCCCTCGCAGATAGTCGAGCGTGCCCGTCTCGAAGGCATCGCCGATTGTTTTGGACATGGTGCTCCCGCAAAAGTTGTGAAGACATCGCGTGGCACAATGACGTCCTTTCCCATCGTGCACATCGCGTTCGCGCTTATGCTTCAGATCTTCGAATTGGCCAAAGGACAGCAGTATCCGGCGGGCGCGCTCTATGTCGTCGCGACGCCCATCGGCAACGCGGCGGACATCACCGTGCGCGCGCTGCATGTGCTCGGACTCGTCGATCGCATCGCCGCCGAGGACACGCGCAACACCGCGCAACTGCTGTCCCGCTACGGCATCTCGAAGCCTTCGATCGCCGTCCACGAGCACAACGAGCGCAGCGCCGCCGAACGCGTGATCGCCCATCTGCGTGAAGGCGAGCGCATCGCGTGCGTGTCGGATGCAGGCACTCCCGGCATTTCCGATCCTGGCGCACGTCTCGTCGACGCCGTGCACGCCGCCGGCCTTCCCGTCATTCCGCTTCCGGGCGCAAGCGCGCTGACCACGGCGCTGAGCGCAGCGGGCGCGTTCGTCGCCGGCTTCACGTTCATCGGTTTCCTGCCAACCAAGGCGAAGCAACGCGCGACGCAACTGCGCACGCTCGCAACACATCCGCAGGCGCTGGTGTTCTACGAAGCGCCGCATCGCATCGTAGAAACCACGCGCGCGCTCGCTGAGGCGTTCGGCGGCGAACGGCATATGCTGATCGCTCGGGAGTTAACGAAGTTACATGAGAGTCTGCATCGATGCACCCTGGCCGAAGGGCCTAGTTGGCTCGAAGCGGATGCGAACCGTCAGCGCGGCGAATTCGTGCTGGTCGTGCAGGGTGTACCGGAAATCGAAGCCGCCGACGACGCGCACGATGCGCTGCTGACCACGCTGCTCGAAGAGTTGTCGGTGAAGAGTGCGGCGCGCATCGCAGTGACCTTGACCGGCGCGCCGCGCAATGCACTCTACGAACGCGCTCTGCTGCTCGGCAGGCGCGATCAGGCGGAAGAAGAATAGAAAACGGGCCGTCGAAACGGCCCCGTCGTGTGTTGTATGAAACTCGGTCGAACGGCTCGCGGATCAGTTGTCCGCCGCCAGAAACTGCGAATCTTCGCGCACCTCTTGCGCTTCTTCCTGCGACAGGCCTTCGATCTTTACCTTCTGCGTGCCGTCGCTGCGCATACCCAGCTTGGCCGCCGCCGCGTACGACAGATCGATGATCCGGTCCTTCACGTAAGGTCCGCGGTCGTTAATCTTCACGACAACGGTCTTGTGATTCGCCTCGTTGGTCACACGAACATACGAAGCCAGCGGCAGCGTGCGATGCGCGGCGGTCAGCGCGTTCATGTTGAACTTCTCGCCGCTCGCGGTCTTGCGGCCATGGAACATGCGGCCGTACCACGACGCGCGGCCCTTCTGTTCGAAGTCGCTGACGTCTGGGCCGTTCGTGATCGGCTCTGCGCTAGAGAGCGACTCGCCATGCTTGGCCTTGTCGTCCGGCAGGTTCTTGAGGCTGTTGTCGAACGCGAGCGCCACAGTGGAGCAGGCACTCGTCGTGCTAACGACGTTTGTCATCTGATGATTGGCGGCGACGTCACTGGAACCCGGTGCGGCACAACCCGTGAGAATGATGGCTAAAAGGCCACCGATATGTCGAAAAAATCGAGCATTCATGGTCGTATTGTTGGCAGTAGGGAGCGTCCACGCAGTGCTGGTCGGAGCGCGCCGGTCGCTCAGGGCGTGCGAAGCAACGACAAACGCCGTTCGGTCAAGCGAACGGCGTACGAATGCTCGGATGTGGCAAAAACGGCGCCGCAAACGCCTGGTTATTGTTCACGTCTGGCGCAACCTGTCCGGCAGCCTGACGAGACCCCACATGTCGCCAAATCGATGTGAGACGAACACGGATCACATCGTGCGCGATGAACAGCGCAGGAACGGCGGCGTAGTCCCCATCCGGAGCGACGGCGGCAATGGCCGTCTGGCAGACGCGCGGCGTCTGGCCGGACAAGACGTGTGGACCAAATGACGTGCTTGAGTTGCAGTTACGAGGCTTTTGGCCCCCAACAGCTGATGATTGTAAAAACGGACTAGCGCTCTGACATTTACCCATTGACGGCATGGCAAGTACTACAGACAGGTGTTGCTATTATACAAAAAACGAGGGGTTCGTCCCGCGCAACTGCGATTTTCGTCATTGATTTTCGCTATGACCGCAAAGATCGCCGGATTTCGAAGGCTTCAAAGCCCTTCCACGCGCAACACGACCCTTATTACGACACTGGTACAATGAGCGCTTTTACAGACTGCCTTGCATCGGCGCATTCTCGTCCCCGTGACGCCCTTCCAGCAGAACTGTTCGATCGTTAATGCGAAACGACGCGATGCGCGGCTGTTGTCGATCCCGGCGGCCACATCGATCGGATCATCGCTGAAGTGGGCCGGCAAGGCGTGAGCGTCGAGAAGATTCTGCTGACGCACGGGCATCTCGATCACTGCGGTGGCGCGAAGGCGCTCGCGCAGCATTACGGTATCGAGATCGAGGGCCTCATCGGGAAGACGTGTTCTGGATCGACCAGCTCCCGAGCAGACGCAACGTTCGGTTTTGCGGATGCACAAGCCTTCACGCCCGAATGTTGGCTCGACGATGGCGACACCGGCAATTCGGCGATGAAACTATGAGCGTTCCAATTCGTACGACAACTCACTGCACTGCAAAAAAATTTGCTCACCCACTCAAGTTTTCAAAATGCCTTGCCGTTACATCGCATGTGGATGGTTTTCAATGCTTCGCTTCACAAAACGGACGATTTTTGCGAACAAGGAGTTTATCGGCCTTACCCGCGACCTCAAGAAGGGGTCCGTCTGCACGGCCGAAGTAAACAAGCGAAGTAACCAAGTATTGGTAGCAAAGTTCCATCCTTGCGGCACAGAAGGACGTCGTCGCCCAGGCCAACCGCGATCAGTTCAAAAGGATTCAAAAGGATGAACGCAGCCTCCTGCGTGCCGTGACCTCAGACTTTACTAATTCCGGCAGTGGCATTTATTCGCCATTTCCGTCATGGCCAGGCTTGCTCCAGCCATGACGATGACCGTCGCTTTTGTGAGGATAATCAACATCTGTTGCAAAAGCGTTTTCCCGTGCGGATCTTTGCCGGTGTTGCATCCCGACAGGATGACGATGCTGTCCAGTCCAAGGCGCTGATTGATAAGATCCAGGTCTGCCTTGACGTCTTGAAGCTTGTCGTACATGAGGTCCTTGCCTTTGTGATAGCCACCGCTGGCCCCGGAGTCAAGGCCCAGGACACCGGATTTCCCATGCCCTCCAGAATCACCACGTTACTCCCGTTGGGTACGGCCTGCGCTGCCCCGGCGACACTCTGTACCCCGGTGGTTCCCGAGATCCCGGAGATCTGCCTGACCAGGTCGGGGTCGGTGGCGTCGTTAAATCAATGCCGCCGCCGCAAGCGGAACCGGATGGACGATCCCCTGAGATCAGCAGCGCGGACAGCAAAAAATCTTCGTCAGCTGTTTCATGGCCGCTCCTTTCGCGGTTTTATGACCGCATCCATCGCCATCGGATGCGGAAGAGGCATACATAATTGTGTTTGCACGATTTAATCGTCCATTTAATAGTATCCACTGCAATTGAATCGAGTCAACGTGATTATGTTTCGGTCACTTAGACAATCTCGGGTTGATTTTTTGAACATTCCATGAACAAATCCAGGAGACTCAAGCCGGTTCGGTAACCGAGACGATTGCGAGTCCGCAGGCGACAGTCCTAGGGACCTGCCGGTGATGGCCGGCGCCTGCCGGGGTTCGCCCATCTCCACTGCGGCGTCGACCGGCGGGCCCGGGCTGGCGGTCCTGCTGCGGGCCGTCGCCGTCGGCGCATCCTTTCGCTACAGCGTGTCAGTGCTCTTGCCAGCGTCGCCGATACTGGCGGCGATCAGGTCGGCCGTCTCGATGTCGGCCGGGAGCGTGATGATTCGGGTGGTAGTGTTTGCAATAATTGCCCGTACTTCATCATTGCTCAGTTCGAGCGGCATAAGGGTCACGACCTCGATGTCTGGCGGGAGGTGCCCGAGAACGATATCCGGCGGATCTTCGATGGTTACAGTCCTTGCCATGTTACTCCTCCTTATTGCGTCTTTGCTTTATGACGTTGACGATGTTCTCGTAGCGCCTGGTAGAGCGTGCCATGGTGGACCGTTTTTAGCACATGGTCAGGGATTCCGTGTTCCACTCACGTTCTCAGATCCCGGACAATCTGATCACTTTCGTGTAGTGACCCCTCCAGGTCGTCATCAATCTATCAATAGATAGACGACGAGCGCAGACTGGTTGGGCGTCGGGCATGAGACGCCGCGAACATCGCTGGTGACCGTTTCCGTCACTGCACGGCTTCCAGTAGAGTCGAAAGCTGCAGCTGACAGCGCGTGTCCGTCCCGCCCCGTTTGTATGTCTGAATCGCGCGAGCGTCGTCGGGCAGCGCTTCGTTTGACAAAGCCGCGCCCAGCCCCGTTCCCAATTCAGCCCAAGGTTGTATACCGCGGCCTTGTGGCCAAGTTCAATAGCACCGTCATAGAGCGCGACCGCCTTTTTGACATCAGTGGGCATGCCGCGCCCGAGCTGCGCGGAATATCCAATTCCAGTTCGCCGTTGGGCGTTAGCAAGCACCGTCTGGAAGCTGGTACCGTTGCGGTGGTTACCGGCTTTGCCTTGCTCGGTCTCGGCTTGCAGATGGTGGCTCAACTCGGC
>LFLF01000163.1 GCA_001184395.1 Candidatus Paraburkholderia calva
GCACGACGCGTACGCGTAACTGCGTGTCGCGGCCGACCTTCCTCGGTCTGGCATTCAAGTTGATCGAGGAGGCGGAAAAAACCTGGCGCCGTATCAACGGACCGGAAAAGATCAAGCTGTGGCTCGAAGGCGTCCCCTTCAAGGACGGCGAACCAGTACAAGACGATCAACCGGTTCAGCAGAAACTCGCCGCTTGAAATCGACTGTCGCGATGCTGCTCATACACCACTCTTGACGCTAGCTCGACAATGTAACGATTGTGCCGAATACCGTTCCAGAGACGCCTACGGCAAAAAACCGAATAAGCGCCAGCGCCCCATGAACGAGTGCAAAAGCCAGAATACCCCCCAAAACCCCCACTACATCTGTCGATAGTGCAAACGAAACCCTCGGATAATGCCTGAATCGGCAAACCGAGCACGCGTGCAAAGCACCACAGCACAGCCTAAAGCGCCCGTAATCCCCAAAGCACTAAATTTCCCGAAATTCCGGCCGATATAGAGAGCAGTCAACGCGGCATAGCCTGATCTCACGCCGCCTCACCAGGATTCACGCATGTCGAACAACATTTTCAGCATCGGGCTGTCCGGTCTGAACGCGGACCAGTGGGGTCTGACGACGACCGGCAACAACATCAGCAATGCGGCGACCCCGGGCTATACGCTCGAGAAGGTGTCGTACACGGAATCGTCCGGCCAGTACACGGCGTCGGGCTACCTCGGCAATGGCGTGCAAACCGCCGCCGTCACACGCCAGTACAGCCAGTACCTGACGACGCACGTCAATAACACCACCTCGTCGAGCAGCGCCGCGACTGCCAAATACACGATGATGGCCCAGCTCAACAACTTGGTCGGCGATCCGACCAAGGGCATCTCGACGGGCATTAGCAACTATTTCTCCGGCCTGCAGACGGTCGCCAACAACGCGAGCAGCACGTCCGCGCGCCAGTCGTTCGTCAGCAGCGCCCAAACGCTCGCCGACCAGTTCAACGCCGCCGGCCAGCAGTACGACCAGCTTAGTCAGAGCGTCAACACGCAACTGAGCAGCGCCGTCACGCAAATCAACACGTACTCGCAGCAGATCGCCGATCTCAACAAGCAGATCAGCACCGCAACCGCGGGCGGCCAGTTGCCGAACCAGTTGATGGACCAGCGCGATCAGGCCGTCACGAACCTGAGCTCGATGATCGGCGTGTCCGTCGTGCAGCAAAACGGCAACTACAACGTGTTCGTCGGCAACGGGCAGCCGCTCATCGTCGGCGGTACGCAATACGGATTGCAAACGGTCAACTCGCCGAGCGATCCCAGCGAACTCACCATCGCCTTCGCCTCCAAGGACAGCTCGACGCAAACCACCGCGAACACGCAATATCTCGACAACACCGCGCTCTCCGGCGGCACCGTCGGCGGCCTGATCGATTTCCGCACCAACACGCTCGATCCGGCTCAGGCCAAACTCGGCGCCATCGCGACCAGCTTCGCCGCGCAAGTGAACGACCAGAACGCGCTCGGTATCGATCTCAACGGCAAGGCAGGCGGCGATCTCTTCACCGCAGGCTCGCCGTCCGTCTACGCGAACGCGCACAACAAAGGCACGGGCACGGTCAGCGCATCGTTCACCGATGCCAGCCAGCCGCCCACCAGCGACTGGACCGTGTCCTATGACGGCTCATCCTACAACGTGACCGACACGAGCAGCAAGGCGATCGGCTCGATCACGCCGCCCGCCACCAACGGCACGTTCAGCGGCCTCAAGATCAGCGTTTCCGGCACGATGCAGAAGGGCGATTCCTTCACCATCCAGCCGACGCGCAGCTCGCTCGACAACTTCGCCCCGGCGACAACGAACGGCGCGGCAATCGCGGCGGCTTCGCCCGCGGTGACATCGTCGGCGACGGCGAACACGGGCTTCGGCTCCATCACGTCGGCGACCGTCGCATCCGGCTATAGCCTGCCGACCGATATCGCGCTGACGTACAACGCATCTGCGGGCAGCTTCACATCGAATGTGGATGTGAGTGTCGGCGGCACCAGCTACACCGCCGGCACGACGATTCCGTACAACTCGAGCAAGGGCATTACAGTCTCGTCCAACGGCATCAGCGCGACGATCACCGGCAAGCCCGCGAACAGCGACGTCTTCAATATCTCCGCGAACAAGGACGGCACGAGCGACGGCAGCAACGCCACCGCCATGTCGAACCTCGTCTCGTCGAAATTGATGAGCGGCGGCACCGACACGCTGACGAGTGCCTACGCGAACTACGTCAACGACATCGGCAACCAGACGAACCAGATGAAGAGCACGAGCACGTCGCAAACCGCGCTGCTCAATCAGGCGACCTCGGCACAGCAGTCCGTGCAGGGCGTAAACCTCAACGAGGAAGCCGCGAACCTGATGCAGTATCAACAGCTCTACCAGGCGAACAGCAAGGTGATCCAGATCGCCTCGTCGCTGTTCCAGACGATTCTCGGCGCGCTCAACTAAGCGTTTCGAAAGCCAAGGACCACGCGATGCGAATCTCCAGCTCCCAATACTTCAACCTGAACGTCTCGTCGATGAGCGATCAGCAGAGTATGCTTTCGACGATGTATCAGCAGATCTCGTCGGGCAACCGTCTCTCGACCGCTTCCGACGATCCGCTCGGCGCGGCGCAGGCCGTGCAACTGACGATGCAGAGCACCACGCTCACGCAGTACGGCACCAACCAGACCACCGCGTTGTCGTCGCTCCAGCAGGAAGACTCGACGCTCAGCAACGTCAGCGACGTGCTGACGAGCATCAAAACGCAGGTCGTGCATGCGGGCGATGCATCGCTCACCGACGCCGACCGCCAGTCGATCGCGACCGTCATTCAGGATTATCGCGATCAGTTGCTCGGCATGGCCAACACGACCGACAGCAACGGCAACTACATTTTCTCGGGCTTGAAGGACGGCACGGCGCCGTTCTCCAATAATTCGTCGGGTGTCGGCGTTTCGTACAACGGCGATCTCGGCTCGCGCACGATGCAGATCAGCAGCAACCGCTCGGTCGCCGTGGGCGATACGGGCGCGTCGATCTTCATGAGCGTATCGCCGTCGGAAAGCGGCGCGGTGCCGAGCGCATCGTCGAGCAACACCGGCACGGGCAGTGCCGTGAGCATGAACGACACCAGCAACCCGAACAACGGCAGCACCTACACGATCGACTTCGCGGTATCGCCGACGGACGGCTCCACGACCTACACGGTCACAGCCAATCCAACCGATTCCTCGCTGCCGACCACGCCGCAGCCTTACACTGCCGATTCGAAAATCACGCTCGGCGGTCAGTCGGTCCAGATCAGCGGCGCGCCCGGCAACGGCGACAAGTTCACCGTGGCGCCGGCATCGTCGGGCAACAACGATATCTTCGCGACGCTCGACAACCTCGTCGCCGCGCTCAAGCAGCCGATCGGCACGTCGAGCAGCGCCCAGGCGACGCTCACCAACGTGTTGTCGACGGTGAGCACGAAGATCGGCAACTCGTACAACAACGTGCTGGCCGCGCAGACGACCGTGGGCGGCCGCTCGCAGGAAATCCAGTCGCAACATAGCATTTTGTCGACCAGCAAGACGCAGAACGCGTCCGATCTGGCGAATCTGATGAGTATCGATCTGGTGTCGTCGATCAGTTCATACGAGCTGACGCAGAACTCGCTGCAAGCGGCCCAGATGGCGTTTTCGCAGATTCAGAAGATGTCGCTGTTCAGCTATCTCGGCAGTTGATTCACGGTAATTCTCAGGCTGTGTTTGGCCGCGCGATGTAGAGAAGAGTAGCGGCACGGCGCGTGACAGATGCGCGCATTACAGGAGCAGCGTCCTTGGGCGATGCTCCCTTTTGTTTTTCAGCGGTGAAAACGATGTACCGACGCGAAAACCAATCGTGAGCGGCCCGGTTCGATTCATGGGCAATGAAACGTGTAAGCCCGTTCGAAGGCACGATTCGAAACCGGGAGCATGGGAAATGGCCGGTCTCAAATCCGGTCCCGTTCGAAAGAAAACCGCGTCTGAAGCGCGGTTCTTTTTGTGGCGGAGCGTGAAAGAGGGGAAGCAGGGGCGTCAGAGCATCGCGCCCGCGATGCTCCCGACCTGCGCCAGCCCCGAATCGAAGATGCGCTGAAAGAACGGCATCAGATTAGGAATCATCAACTGCAGGAGCAGCAAGCCGATCAGCATCGTCACTGGAAAGCCGACCTGGAAAATCCCGATCTGCGGCGCCGCGCGATTGAGAATACCGAGCGCCAGATTGGCGACCAGCAGCGCGGCGACAATCGGAAGCGAAAGCAGCAGGCCGGTCGAAAACACGCTCGCGCCGTAACCGGCGAGCGTCTTCCAGCCCTGCGCGTGCGATGCCGCCGCCATCACGTTCACATCCACCGGCACGCTCTGAAACGTCGTCATGAGCGCAGTGATGAGCTGCAAGTGGCCATCGAGGACAAGAAACGCCAGCGTCGCCAGCGCGTTCAGATAACGCCCGACAATCACTTCATTGCCGCCCGCGCGCGGATCGTACAGTTGCGCGAAGCCCAGTCCCATTTGCTGGCCGATGTATTCGCCCGCCGCATCAACGGCCGAGAACGCGATCTGCATGGTGACACCGATCGCGGTGCCGATCAGAAACTGATTGACGATGATCCAGATGCCCGCCGCTGAAAACACCGTGACCTGCGGCATGGCAGGCAGCGTGGGTGCGACGATCAGCGTGATGAACGCCGCCAGCGCGACCTTCACGGGTATGGGGATGGCCTGGTGATTCAGCACCGGGACGGTAGCGATCAGCGCGAGGATGCGCACGAACGGCCACGAAAAGGCCGTGAGCCAGCCGTTCAGTTGCGCATAGGTGACCGAGAACATCGGCACGTGGCCGCCTAGCCGACCATGCCCGGCGTGATCGTGAACATCTGCCGCATGTAATTGAGCAGCGTGGAGAGCATCCACGGCCCGGCGATGACCAGCGTCACCGCGACGGCAAGCAGCTTCGGGATGAACGACAACGTCGATTCATTGATCTGCGTCGCGGCCTGGAACAGGCTGACGATGAGGCCGACCACGAGCGCGACCAACAACAGCGGTGCGGCGAGGATCAGAGCGACGTACATTGCCTGATGGGCCATCGATATGACGGATTCTGGCGTCATTTTATCTATCTCTCAACGAAATCAACGTAACTTCAGGAAGCTTCGCGAAACTTCAGGAAACGAAACTCTGCGCGAGCGAGCCGATCAGCAACTGCCAGCCATCGACGAGTACGAACAGCATCAACTTGAACAGCAGCACGATGGTGGTCGGCGAGACCATCATCATGCCCATCGACATCAGCACGCTCGCCACCACCAGATCGATGATGAGAAACGGAATGAAGATCGTGAAACCGATCTGAAAACCCGTCTTCAACTCACTCGTGACAAACGACGGCACCAGCAGCGACAGCGGCACGTCTTCGGGGCCGTTCATCGGCGGGGCTTTCGAAATGCGGGCGAACAGCGCGAGATCGGACTCGCGCGTCTGCTTGAGCATGAACTGCTTGAACGGCGCGACGCCGCGCGTCACCGCCTGATCCATCGCGATCTGGCCGTCGGAGAACGGCTTATAGGCGTCGTTGTAGGCACGGTCGAGGACCGGCGACATCACGAAAAAGGTCAGAAATAGCGCCAGCCCGACGATCACCTGATTGGGCGGCGTGCTTGCCGTACCCAGCGCCTGCCGCAGCAGCGACAGCACGATGATGATGCGCGTGAAGCTCGTCATCATCAGCACCATGGCCGGGAGGAACGAGAGCATCGTCAGCAGCAGCATGGTCTGCACGCTGAGCGAGTACGTCGTGCCGTCGTTCGGGCCGGGGCTGGTGTTGAAGGCGGGCAGGCCCGCCGTGCTTTGTGCGAATGCGGTGTACGGCAGCAGCGCCATCACGACCGGCAGCGCGAGCCTGGCGCCGCGCGCGAACTGGGAAGCGAACGAGGAAAGGCGCATCACGAGGAAAGGCGCATCACTTGTCCCCGCCGCCGAATTTCTGAAAACGCTTGTTCGTTTCGCCGGCGAGGGCATCGCGAAAGCGCTTGCCGAAACCGCCTTGCAACGTTTGCGTGTCCGCCGCGGCTTGTTCCACCTCGACCGAACCCACCGACAGCCTGTGCAGAAGCGTGACGCCGCCGGGCGCCGTGCCCAGCACGAGCCAGATGTCGCCGATTTCGACGACCGCCACGCGCTCCTTGTTGCCGAGCGACACGCCGCCGACCACCTTCACCAGACCGCCGCGCTTGTTGCCCTGAAAGCTGAGCCGGCGGGCGAGCCACGCGCAACCGAACACGAAGCCGATCACGATGGCCAGACCGAACAGCGTCTGCAAGACCGCGCCGAAGCCCAATGATGGCACCGCACTGCCCGCGCCGACGCCCGAGGCGATCTGCACAGCATGATTCACCGCGTTCATGTCGGCGGCGAAAGAGGGGAGCGGGATGGCGAAGAGCGAAACGGCGGCGGTCAGTCTTTTCATCGATTCAGTTTCCGGATTCGTTCCGACGGCGTGATGATGTCGGTCAGGCGAATACCGAATTTATCATTGACGACCACGACTTCGCCCTGAGCGATCAGGCAGCCGTTCACGAGCACGTCCATCGGCTCGCCCGCCATGCCGTCCAGTTCGACGACGGAACCCTGCGCGAGTTGCAGCAAATTGCGGATCGCGATCTTGGTGCGGCCCAGTTCCACTGTCAAATTCACCGGAATATCGAGAATCATGTCAATGTCGTTGCGCGTCGATGGCGCGGCGGCCTTCGACAGCGGCTGGAACACGCCGGCGGTGGCCACCGGTACGTCGTTGCCGTTCTGCTCGGCGAGCGCGCTCGCCCAGTCGTCCATCTCCAGCGCTTCTTCTTTCTCGGCGCCCGGCGCGCCTTCCTGCATCAAATCACTCATGTTTCCCTTCCATCGTCGAATCGCCCGCGCTGATCATCTTTTGCACGCGCAGCGCGTATTGCCTATTGAATATTCCGTAGCTGCATTCCATCACCGGCACGCCGTCAACCTTGGCCGTCACCTGCTCGGGGATGTCTAGCGGCAGCACATCGCCGACCTGCAGGTTCAGCAGCTCGTCGAAGGTCGAGTGCATCTCGCCGAGATCGACCGTCAGTTCCACTTCCGCCGATTGCACCTGCTGTGACAGCACGCGGACCCAGCGGCGGTCCACTTCGAGCGCTTCGCCCTGGATCGGCGAGGCCAGCACGTCGCGGATCGGCTCGATCATCGAGTACGGCATGCAGATGTGCAGCGTACCGCCGATGGAGCCGAATTCGATCATGAACTGCGTGACCATCACGATTTCGTTGGGCGTAGCGACGTTGGCGAACTGCGTGTGCATTTCCGAGCGCATGTACTCGAACGACAGCGGACGCACGCTCTTCCAGGCGGTAGTGTAATGCTCGAACACAAGGTTGAGCAGGCGGCTGATGATGCGCTGCTCGGTCTGCGTGAACTCGCGGCCTTCGACGCGCGTATGGAAGCGCCCGTCGCCGCCGAACAGGTTGTCGACCACGAAGAACACGAGATTCGGGTCGAACACAAACAGCGAGGTGCCGCACAGGGGCTTCACGTGGACCAGGTTGAGGTTGGTCGGGATCGGCAGGTTGCGGGTGAATTCGCTGTACTTCTGCACCTTCACCGGGCCGACGGAGATTTCTGCCGAGCGCCGCATGAAGTTGAAAATGCCGATGCGCAACAGACGCGCGAAACGGTCGTTGATGATTTCGAGGCCGGGCATCCGGCCGCGTACGATGCGTTCCTGCGTCGCGATGTTGTACGGGCGGATACCCGAAGCCGCGGTCTCGTCTACAACCTGATCGACTTCTCCGGTGACTCCTTTGAGGAGGGCATCGACCTCCTCCTGCGACATGAACTCTTCGTGGCCCATGGCTCTCTATGCTTCCGGTCTGGGGTTACTGAACAACGAATTCGGTGAACAACACTTCCTGCACCTGCACGGGCTTTTCGGTCGTGCTGGCTGCGGAGTTGACCGTCGAGCGCAGTTCCTCGGCGAGCTTCTTTTTGCCTTCGACGTACGTGATGTCGTCGGGCTTTTTGCCGGACAGGAGCAGCAGAATGTGGCTGCGGATTTCCGGCATGTGTTCCATTAGCAATGCCTGGACCTTCTCGTCCTTGATCTTGAGCGTAAGACCAGTGCGCAGATAGTGCATGGAGCCGTCGTCGGACTGGAGATTCACGGTCAGCGAGTCGAGCGGGAAGAAGACGGGAGGCGGTTCCGGCGCTGGCTTGGCCGGGGCGTGTGCCGCATTCTTGCCGAGCAGGAAATACGCACCGCCGGCGCCCACGCCGAGCAATACGATCGCGCCGACGGCGATGATGATCATCTTCTTCATCTTGCCGCCTTTGGCAGGGGCAAGTTCTTTCGGGTTTGCGGTGGTGGTAGCCATGGGATGCGTGCCTCTTTCGATAGGGTGAATTGTTGGCTATCCTGGTGTAAAGCGATGGGTCGAACAGAGGGAGTTTTTTGGGGCCAACTCGAACGTTTGGCTTGCTGGGCACAACGGCCTTTTTTGGGGTTTTTTGCGCTAGGTTTTTGGTTTAACGGTCGGGATTTGGGTGTTGTTTAGGTTTTTTGGGTTTTTTGCTTTGTTCTTGCTGGTGTCTCGTGGGCGTCTTTAGTACGGTTCGTCGGCACAATGGTCCGTTATCGCGCTTTTATTGCAGTAGCCGCCTCCCCAGCGGGGGTAACTTTCTTTGCCGCGGCAAAGAAAGTTACCCCCGCTGGGGAGGCG
>LFLF01000164.1 GCA_001184395.1 Candidatus Paraburkholderia calva
ACGAAGTGAATCCGCAGCATACGCTCCCAACCCATCGGCGGACGACCGTTGCCGTGTTTCGGGTAATAGGGTTCGATTACCGCACACAGTTCGGTCCACGGAACGATCGTGTTCATCGTGTCAAGCAACTCGTCGCGTCGCGTGCGTTTGCGGCAAGTCTCGAACCCCGCACCTTGATCCGCGGCCATCGCCAGCGTCTGCTGCTTCATCGTCGTTTGCCTTTCTCCTTGCACGTGCGCTATATATAACACCTGACAAGCACAAGCGGTGGACTTAATCAGCATTGCCTTAGGCGCCCGGTGCGATGACACTCATCTGACCGGCATCGGGCGTCGTATAGCTCGTATGGCTCGATGACGACGCGCGCCGTTCAACCTGACGGCGCAATCAGTTTCGATCCGGGAGAGCGAACATGAAGCTGACACACTGGCTCCTCGCGGGCGCGACTTGCGC
This sequence comes from Candidatus Paraburkholderia calva, assembly GCA_001184395.1. Taxonomy (GTDB): domain Bacteria; phylum Pseudomonadota; class Gammaproteobacteria; order Burkholderiales; family Burkholderiaceae; genus Caballeronia; species Caballeronia calva. The sequence continues at coordinate 454 of LFLF01000164.1, forward strand.
CTTCAGCATCGCAACATAGGCACAGTCCGACGATGGCGCGACCGGCGACGCAGGCCGGCATGCCCGCGCCGATGGCCGTGACATCCAACGAACCGCAATCGCGTGCGCAGGTGCGTGAAGATCTGGCACGCGCACGGATCGACGGCACCATTCCGCGCTTCGGCAATCCCGATCCCTACGGGCCGGCGCATCAACTCGTGTCTCACGCTCGCCGTGATGCACGACGGCGAAACTGTCACGACCGTAGAAAGCCTTGCGCCCCACGCCGACACGCTCGCGCCGATCCAGCGCGCGTTTATCGAGAAACCAGGATGAGGATGCGTTTCAGTGCGGCTACTGTACGCCGGGACAGTTGTGTTCGGCGACGGCGCTCATCGACGAATATCGCCGGAGCGACGCGAGCGCCGTCATGGCCGATGTGCGCTTTCGCCCAGTGCAACTGTCCGAGGATAAAATCCGCGAGCGCATGAGCGGCAACATCTGCCGCTGGAGCGCATATCCGAATATCGTCGCGGCGGTGAAAGCCGTCGCGTCGTCGAACTGAGGAGACCGGCATGGATACGATCTCCTATCAGCGCGGCGCTGGCGGCGGTGAGTCAGCCAGGCGCGATGTTCATCGGCGGCGGCACGAACCTACTCGACCTGATGAAAGGCGGCATGATGCAGCCGATGACGCTCGTCGACATTACCCGCATCGAAGCGATGAACGGCGTTACCACGCTGCCCGGCACCGGCTGTGCGGCGCTCGAAGGCAACAACCGCATGCACGCGATCCTCGGCGCGAACCCGCAATGCATCGCGACGAACCCGTCCGACATGAGCGTGGCGCTCGCAGCGCTCGATGCCGTCGTGCGCGTGAGCGGCCCGCAAGGCGAGCGGACGATTCCCTTCGCGGAATTTCATCGCCTGCCGGGCGAACGGCCCGATCTCGATACCACGCTCGCGCCCGGCGAACTGATCACGGCGGTCGATCTGCCGCCGCCACTGTTCGCCAGGCACTCGAAGTATCTGAAGGTGCGCGACCGCGCGAGTTACGCGTTCGCGCTGGTGTCCGTTGCCGCCGCGTTGCAGATGGACAGCAACACGGTAACGAGCGCGCGCATCGCGCTGGGCGGCGTCGCGCACAAGCCGTGGCACGCCGCCGCGCTCGCCGTGTAGAATACGCGACCGCTGCACGACAACGGCTTCAAGGTGGCGCTGGCGCAGCGCGCCATCGTACGGGCGGTTCAACAGGCGGGAGGTGTCGCATGAGCCGCATCATCGGACAACCCTACGACCGCACCGACGGCATTCTCAAGGTCACCGGTCAGGCACGCTATTCTGCCGATAACAACGACGCCAAGTTCGCCAACGCGGTACTAATCACGAACACGGTCGCCAAAGGCCGTATCGCGTCGATCGACACCAGCCCGCGCGCAGGCCATGCCTGGCGTGCTGCTGGTGATGGACCTATCAGAACGAAATGCGCCTGCCCAACGGCGGCGTCCCCGATGCGCAGCTGCCCGCCGTGCGCAAGCTCACGCTGTTGCAGACGAACGAAGTGCGCTACAGCAACGAGCCGGTCGCGGTCATGATCGCCGATACGCTCGAGCACGCGCAGGGTGCGGCGGCCTATATCCACTACGAAGGCACGATGCCCAACGCCGATTTTCAGCGGGCGCTCGGCTCGGCGTATCAGCTAGAGAAGATGATGGGCCGCGCCATCACCACCGCGCGCAGCGACGTCGATGCCGGCTTGCGGCAAGGCCCGACGCGGCTGGACGCGGTCTATACGACGCCCTATGAGCATCACAATCCGATGGAGCCGCACGCAACCGTCGCCAGCTGGGACAGCCCAAATCTCACGCTCTACGACGCCACCCAGGGCATCTCGGGCGCACGCCGCGCGATGGCAAAGTTTTTCGGTATTCCGGATGCCCAACGTGCGCGTGATCTGCCCGTTCGTGGGCGGCGGCTTCGGCTGCAAGGGTTCGGTGTGGTCGCACGTCGTGCTTGCGGCGATGGCGTCGAAACAGCTCGGCCGGCCCGTCAAGCTGGTACTGACGCGGCCGCAGATGTTCGGCATGGTCGGCAACCGACCCTTCACCGAGCAGCGCATGCAAGTGAGCGCGCGCGACGACGGCACGCTCACCGGCATACGCCACGACGTGATCTCGACGACCTCCACCTTCGAGGACTGGACCGAAAGCTCGGCGATCGTCACACGCATGCTGTACGCGGTGCCGAATCAGGCGACCACGCACAAGCTCGTGAAGCTCGATATCGGCACGCCGACCTTCATGCGCGCGCCGGGCGAAACCAGCGGCTGCTTCGCGCTCGAAACCGCGATGGACAAAATGGCGTATCAGTTGCGTATGGACCCGCTGGCGTTCCGCATCAAGAACTATGCGCAGATGGAGCCGCAGGAAAAGAAGCCGTGGTCCGAAAAATCGCTGATGGCGTGCTACCAGCGCGGCGCGAATCGATTCGGCTGGGCACGCCGCAGTCACGCGCCGCGCTCCATGCGCGACGGCAATACGCTGATCGGCTGGGGCGTGGGCACCGCGACCTATCCTGCCAACCGCAGCGAGGCGTCGGCAGTGGCGCGCATCCTGCCCGACGGCACGGCGATGGTCGCATCCGGCACGCAGGATCTCGGCACCGGCACCTACACGGTCATGACCCAAGTCGCCGCCGACGCGCTCGGCTTTCCGCCCGATTACGTGCGTTTCGCGCTTGGCGATTCGTCGCTGCCGAAGGCGCCGGTGTCGGGCGGTTCGCAATCGGCGACGAGCGTGTCGCCGGCGCGGCGCGCGAGGACGTGATCGCGCGAGGACGTGATCGTCAGCAACGGCTGGGTCGTGAGCGCGTCGAATCCGGACCGGCGCGAGCCAGTTGATGGGCGGCATCGTGCGGGGCGTGGGCTCGGCGCTGTTCGAGAGGACCGAGCTCGATCCGCGGCGCTACGGCCGCTATACGAACGCTAATCTCGCTGAGTATCACGTGCCGGTGAACGCCGACATCGGCACGCCCGATCCGCATATCAATCCGGACGGGCGCGTAGCATCGACGAAATCGGCATTACGGGCGTAGCGGGCGCGCTCGGCAACGCGGTGTATCACGCGAGCGGCGTGCGGATCCGCGATCTGCCGATCACGCTGGACAAAGTCTTGCCATCTGGCATGACGTGATGCGAATCGATGCACGCGGCGCGTTCACCCGGCGATACCGGGGCGCCGCGCGCATTTTTGTCGCTTGCGGCGGTTTCCGCCGCGTTGCATAATCGATGGTTACTTCCCACGAGAGCAGCCGCGATGAGCTATTCGTCCAGCGCGACCGGCATCCTGCTGGCGACGGGTCTGGGAACCCGCTTCGCCCCGTCCGGACTGCACAACACGCTGCTCGCCCCCTTGCCCGATGGCACGTCCATCGTGTTTCAATCCGCGCGGCGGTTACTCGCAGTCGCGACGAAAGTGGTCACCGTCGTGCGGCCCGGTGCGGAAAAAATCGCCGATGTGCTGAACGAAGCAGGCTGCGTCGTCATCTTCAGCGCCGATGCGGAGCGCGGCATGGGTGCGGCGCTCGCCGCCGTGCGGGCGACCTCGGAGGCGGAAGGCTGGCTCGTCGCGCTGGGCGACATGCCGTGGATCGAGCCGTCGAGCATCGAAGCCGTCGCGCGTCCGCTCGATGCGGGCGCGCGCCATCTTCGCGACCGAAACGCCCTTCGCCGTCGATGTCGACGATGCCAACGTGCTGCGGGACATCGATCTGCCCAGCGATCGCAAGTGGGTTGAGAGCGTGTGCCGCGCAATCCGGCGGCATCTTTGCAATTGGTTCGGATCATTCTCAACAACATGAACGGCAAAAGCGCTCAGACCGGTAGCGGCGTCTCCGTTGCAGGCGTCAGATAACGCTTGCTTACCTCCAATAGCGTCGCTCCGAAGCCCTTCTTCGCGCGAAAATCCAGACGCCCAGACGCGCGCTGGTCAGCACGCGCTGCGCCGCGCTCCATTCGATATACGCGCCGCTTCGCATCAGCACATCGACGAGCGCCAGTCCTCGTCCGACTCCAGCGGCGGAAAGCCGCACGCCTTCAGATACGCGCGCCGATACGCCCAGATTCGCGCCGTGAATATGCTGATGCCCGTCCACGTCGGTGTAAGTGCGGCCGAAGTGCTCGCACACCGCGCCGATATGCGGCGACCAGTCATGCACGCCGATCACCCCGCACACTGCATCCGCGCAACAGTCGAGCTGACGCGCGAGCCAGTCGTCGGCAACGGTGGTATCGGCATCGGTGAAGGCAAGCCAGCGCCCGTTCCGCGCCGTGCGCCCGCACCACGCCGACATTGCGCGCATCGATGGCCGTCACGTCCGCACCCAGCGCCTGCACGGTCGCCTCGGTGCCGTCGCCGCAGCAGTCGGCGATGACGATCACGTGCGCCGCCTCGCCCAGCAGTTGGTGATGATCGGTGGCACGGCGCGCCGCGCTCACGCAGGCGGCGATGTGATCGGCTTCGTGATGGGCGGGAATGATGATGGCAAGCATGTCGGCTCCGGAGGTGTCGTGGTCGTCGGCCGTACGAGCCGCGATGCCTGGATTTTAGCAATGGCTATTCCCAAATCGCGAAGACGAATTCAGCACAACCGGCGCATGCTCCGGCACGGCGGAAGCGACATCGATAAAGGGCACGACCATCTCTAAAAAGTTGCCGGGAAGCAATTGGCCTCGCCATATACTGTATTTATATACAGTATATGGCGCCACAACCCAGCCATGAGAAGCATCGTCCTCGATCCGTCTTTCGCCGCCTGGCGCGCCGCCACGCGCACGCTGCTCATGGAGCGCGTCCATCCGCGCGACGTGGACTGGCGGGAATCCGACACCTCGGCGACGGTGTTCGGCACCGTCGCGCAGCAGCCGGTCCGGCGCCGGTTCGGACGCGCCCAAGCCGCCGAAGATCGCCAGCAACTTCCTCAAGATGCTGGAGACGACTGCCTGCTACCGCTCTCCGGACCGCTGGCCGTTTCTCTACCACGCGCTATGGCGCTGGACGCAAGGCGACCGCGCCGTGGCGACCGCAACCGACGCCGACAGGCAGCGCCTGCACCGGATGATCGACATCGTGCGTGCAGAGGAGAGCACATGCGCCAGGTGCTGCGTTTCCGGCATCGCGGTTCGTCGCTCGGGCCGCCGGAGTTCATCAGCTAGTTCGAGCCGGTGCACAACCTGCTGGAGCACGCCGCCCTGCACTTCGCCACGCGCATGGGCAGCGCCACCTGGATGATCGCCACGCCGCACGGCGCGGCCTTCTGGGACGGCGCGCTGCTGCGCGTCGATCGCACCAGCGAACCGAAGGAAAAGCCCGCCGACTTCGGCGAGCCCGCCGGCATGAACGGCGAAGCGGTGAGCGGCGATGCCATCGAGGCTTTGTGGCTCGCCTATTACGAGAGCACCTTTAAGCAGGCGCTCGAAAACGCCGTGGAAATGGCCTCGCATATGCCATATGCCGGTGCGCTACTGGGAGAGTCCGCCGGACGGTCGCGTCGATCCACGCTGATTTCCCGCGCCGATCCGTACTCGCGGCGCGACCAGCATCCGCGCAACGTGCTGCCCGACATGGAAGTGAGACCTGGAGCCGATCAAGGGCACACTGCTGACCGCGCCACCGTCGCTCGCTGAGTGCAAGCGCTGCGCGTTGTGGCGCAACGCGACGCAGGCAGTGGCGGGCATCGGCCCGGCGAATGCGCGCGTGATGTTGGTCGGCGAACAGCCGGGCGATCACGAAGACCGCGAAGGCACGCCGTTCGTCGGGCCGTCGGGCAAGCTTCTGGACGAAGCGATCGCGAAAGCCGGGTTGTCGCGCGACACGCTCTATCTGACCAACGCGGTGAAGCACTTCAAATGGGAGACGCGCGGTCCCAACGACGAACGCCTGCACAGCCCGCCCGCGCAGCGCGAGCGCGAAGCCTACCGATACTGGCTCGACGGAGAACTCGGGCACATCGCGCCGAAAGTAGTCGTCGCGCTCGGGGCAACCGCGCTGAAGGCGCTGACGGGGCATCGCACGGCGCTGTCGGAGTATCTCGGCAAGACCATCGAGCACAAGGGGCGCATCGTCGTACCGACCCATCACCCGTCGTATCTGCTGCGGGTGACCGACGAAAAGATCCGCGCCGAAGTGTTCGGGACGCTGGTCAAGGCGCTCGTGTTGCGCAACAGATCGTGGACGGCACGGCGACCATCCGCACGCCGGTAAAAGGCCTGCGCTGATACAAAATCGGCATTAAATGCAACAGGAAACAACAGGGCGAAACAAGACGAAAAGTGTCGTCAACGTTCCGTAAACCGTGCGTTAATACCAGTGTCGCACCGCTCATGGCGCTCACTTGCAAGGTCGACGAACCTCCATGGCCGCTCTCCCGCTCGAAGAACTCCGCCGTCAACAATCTCTCATCGCACTCGTGCCGAAGTCGCCCGGGCAGCTGAAAACCGAACGTGAGCGCATTCTCTCGCGTCTGAGCCTGCTGCGCTGGCGCTCGCGGGTGCATTCGCGGGTGCATTGTTGATTGCCTATCTGCGTTCTCGCCGGTACCGCACGAATTCCGATTCGGCGTGCAGGAAGTGCTCGGCGTTAGCATTTTCGCCACCTGCCTGTTCCTGCTGCACGAGCGCGCCGAACTGTCGCTCGGTCTCTACAACTTCGAACCGGTCGAACAGACCACGCAGGGCGAACTGCGCGCACTCCTGCACCGTGTGCCGGAAGGCGTGTCGTATGGAAGGCGTGTCGTATATCAGGAAGCGCTCGCCGCCGATAGCCGCACCTTCGTGCCCGGCGAGATCGACGACATCCGCCGCCGCGCGGAAGCTTTCCCGCTGAAACCCCTGACTTCCGAGAAGGCGGCGACGCCTGAACGAAAGTCCGACGCGCTTTCAAGCACTCCGACCCGATCAGCCGCCGACATGCGCCAAGCATGCCGCCGGTTTTTCTTTTTGCATGCGCACAACATTGAACACGGCCGGACGCGCACACGCCGCGCTTGACGATCGCGCGCACGGTGTCTTCAATAGCCGTGCGGCGTTGCGCGAAACTCGCGCGATCCGGTGGAATAAAACCGCGCGTGGGCACATCAAGTGCTTTCGTGTGTTTCATTCGGCCGCCGCGCATGAACCGCCACGACGTTGCATGACGCCGACTTTCGAGACGAGGCCACGCCACTTGCAGGAGTCAAAATGCGAGCCATCCCCCTTTCCAGCCTGACCGATGAACTCGCCCCAGCGCTGATTCCGGGCGAACCGAGCGCACCGCCCGCGCCCAGCCCGGACGGCGCCGACGCCGCCGACACCGAGTACGCCGAACTGGTCGCGTCACGGTATCGAGCGCGAACGGCTAGTACTGTTCTATCCTCGCAGCCACAAGAGCACGCCGGACGCAGCGACCTGGCCCGACGAGCGCACCGCCATCCTGCTCGGCACGATGCAGACCGCCGCGCTCTTTCTGGCCGGTGCGGTCGCGCCGCGCACCCTGCCGCGCCTGATCGCCGATGCCCGCCTGCTCCTCTCCGACGATGCCGCCCGCCCTCGCCGGTCGCGAAAGCGTGTCTCGGCACACCGCATATCTTGCTGGACGAGCATCCGGACGACACCGGCAGCGAGGCGATCGTCGCGCGGGCGCGCGCTGAGTTGTCGGATACGCATCGCGCGCATCCGGGACGGCCGTTCACGCTGCACATGCTGGCGGAGCACGACGCGCTCTGACGCGCGACGACTACGCTTCAGGCATCCGAAAAAACGGGGTCGCATCATGAAATTCGATATGCAAACTAATCCGGTGCTGGATCCGATCGCTGATCCGAACCGCGACCCGGAAGCCGATCCACTCACGCCGCCCTCGCCGGGGCATCGGCCGAACGAACCTCAGCATCCCGAAGCGCCCCCCGACAAGGATCCGGTAATGTTTAGCCAAGGCCGCGGCTAAAGTTACCTAGAGCAATGCTGATTAAGTCCACCGCTTGTGCTTGTCAGGTGTTATAGAGCGCACGTGCAAGGAGAAAGGCAAACGACGATGAAGCAGCAGACCCTGGCGATGGCCGCGGATCAAGGTGCGAGGTTCGAGACTTG
>LFLF01000165.1 GCA_001184395.1 Candidatus Paraburkholderia calva
AATGGGGGAAAGCGGGCCGCAGGCCCAGGCGCAACACCCTGGTGGACCGGAAATCCAGGTGCAAAGCCTCACTCACGATGAATCTGCCGCTGTTTGCGCCTGAATCGATGAATACAACCGGCTGCTTTAGCGTTGCCCTAACTGTCTGTCCCGGCTGCGCCCCTAAAAGGCGCGAAAGCGTGAGGTTCAAAGATCGGCCGGATAGGGCGCCTTGAGCCATTTGGTCGACAGCGTATTGAGCGTGCCGTCCTTCTTTGCCTGCGGATGGCGTCGTCCACTTCCTTCGGGAGACGCGGCTCGCCTTTGTTCAGCCCCACATGATCCGGCGAACTGAAAAGCTGGAATTTCTGCTCGGGCTGCACGGGCGGATTCTTCGCGATGGTCGTCGCGCCGACGTCGTTGCCGACCACGAGCAGTTGCGCCTGTCCGGTGAGGAAAGCGGAAATCGCGCCGTTCGGATCTTCGAGGCGTTTTATATCTGCGGCGGACGGCGCGGCCTTGGTGACGCTCAGATCCTCCAGTGTACCGCACGCGCCCGCGACCGACTTGCCCGCCAGGTCTGCAGTGCTTTTCACGGCGAGCGACTTCGGCCCGAACACCGCGAGGTAGTATGGCGCGTAAGGTTTGGAAAAGTCGATGATCTTCTCGCGTTCCGGCGTCTGTTCGACCGACAGCAGCAGGTCGGCCTTGTGGGTGGCGAGGTAGGCCATGCGGTTTTCGCCGGTGATCGGTACGAGCTCGGCCTTCGCCTTGAGCGCGCGGGCGAGGTATTCTCCCATCTCGATGTCATAGCCCTGCGGCTTCATGTCCGGCTCGATGGACCCGAAGGGCGGATAGTCCATGAACACGCCGACGCGCACGACACCGTTCTTTTTGATCGTATCGAGCGTGTCTGCGTGGGCGAGCGTGGCGGCGAGCAGCAGCGCGCAGCCGAACAGCGCGCGGAAAAACCGGAACGGGCGATGAGTCATGGTGACGGCCTCGAAGCGTGGCGAAGGGGATGGAATTGCTGCACTGTAGGCACGCCAAAAGCCGTCACAATTGAATTCTGCGCATGTCAGCCATGTTTCCTGGCCCATGGCTGCGCGGTGCGGGCCACGTGGACTTACTGGTCCGGCATTGCCGATTATTTGATCAGCGCGATCGCTTCGCGGAAGCGCGGATGCCTGAAGTCGCCGAGCCACCCGAAGATCGCCGTTTCGACGGTGCTGATGCGCGCGCCTTCCTGCTGCGCTCTCGCGAGCGCCGCCGCGCGCCGAGAGGACCGCATCGGCGAGACATTCCACGCGGTAATCGCGCCCGAGTAGCCCGAGCGCCGTCAGCAGCACGCAGACATGCGCCTCCGTGCCCGCGATCCATAGCGTGGCGGGCGCGGGCGGCAGCGCAGCGAGAAAGGTATCGGCGGGCGTCGCATCGAAGCTGTCTTTTTCGATCGGGCGATGCCGCTCGCCGAGCAGATTCTCCACCGTGCCGCCAAGTCCGCGCGGATTCTGCTCCGTCACGACTACCAGCACATCGAGCAGATCGGCGGCGCGCAGGATCGTGGCGACGCGTTGCATCAGAAGTTCGCCGCCGTCCAGATGCGGCACGAGCTTTGTCTGCATGTCGATTACGACCAGCGCGCCGCGGGCAGCTTTGTCGAACGAGTCCGGAGCGGCCACGTCAGGCCTCGCTCTTCATGATCCGGTCGATCAGGCGCGCGTTCTCGCCAGTCGAGACGAGCGGCGCGTGCTTGGCCATCGGCACGAAAAAATGCGTTGCGATGGGCAGTTTCGAGCGCTCCAGCCAGTTTGTCAGATAGGCGGCCAGGCGTTCGGTGGGTGCGCGCAGTTCCTCGCGCAGCACGGCGGGAAAGGTCTCGAAGTGCTTCATCTCCGTCTGATACGGCTCGGCCGCCACGCACAGCGTATTGGGCCAGCCATCGACATCGACGACCGGCAGGCATTCCAGCGCCTGATGCAGCAGCGTCACGCCCAGCCCTTCGCCGCGCTACGGCTTGCGCACTTCCCACAAGCCGATATAGATCACGCGATGCGCGTTGAACACCTCGCAGAGCTTTTCCGGCCCGAGCGCCTCGGTCGCGGCGAGAGCGAGCGAGAGCATATCGTCGGAATAGGTGTCGAGCGTGTAGACGAGATCAGCGTTGCTGGTGAGCGGCGGCACCTTCACGAGCTTGAGTTTGACCGCCGCCGCGACGATATTGCTGCCCGCCTCGTGAAACACGGCGAACGCAGTGCCGAGCCGCTCGTCGTCGACTTGCAGATACTTGTGGTGATACACCATGGTGAACAGGAACGGCCCGATCTTCTCGCGATAGGCGAGCGGCCGGTCCACGTCGTGATCGCCGGTGCCTTCCAGGCCGTAAGGATCGTAGTCGCGCTTTTCGCGGCGCGGGCCGTCGCCGCGGTCCGACGCCAGCGCCGCCAGCGGCCTGCGCGATGCGGGCACCAGATCCTCCGGCAGGCCTTCCCAGTTGAGCCGCAGAAATTTGCGGCCGCCGCGATAGTGCGTCTCGAACAGCGCCGTCACTGGTTCGCTCGCCACCGGATCGAGGATGCGTTGGGCGCACTCCATCGCGCAATCGAGCAGTTGGTCGGCTTTCTCGGGATCGGGCGCGAGATGCGGCTCCTGACCTTGGCTCGGCGGGCAGGCCGCGCGCGGCGCGGGCGCGATGGCGAGTTCGAGCCATTCGTCCGCGGCGCGCTCAGCGATGAACCCCGCCACGATGCGGTGGCCCGACAGCACGATGGACTGGCCGGTGCGTCCGAGCGGGAACACGTATTCATCGGACATGGCGTCGTCGACCGTTACGCCACGGAAGGTTTTGCGCGGCGACAGCACGTGAGCGACCAGATCGGACGCGGACGCCCCGAAGTCGGACCCTGCGCCGGGCAGAAGTTTCAGCAGAGAAAGCGTGCCCGTGATGCTCGATACGCTCATCAGTGCCATCTCCGAGTCGTGACAGTTTATCATAGCAAAGTAACAAGCCGCGGGCCTGCTGCTCTTTGCCCTGGTCTGCTTTTTTGCACGGCGAAACACGGAGGCACGCCGATGACGATCCACAGTACCGAAACGCTTCACGAAGGCGGCTGCGCATGCGGCGCGTTTCGCTTCCGCGCGATGGGCCGGCCCATCCGCGTCGGCATGTGCCACTGCGAGCCCTGCCAGCGCGTACACGGCTCGACGGGCGGCGCCTATGCCATTTATCCGCGCGATCAGGTCGAGATGAGCGGGAATCTGCAAACCTGACCAGCTCCGAGGAAGGCCGCCGGCATTTCTGCCCGGTATGCGGATCGGTCGCGTATATGTGGAGTTCGTATCGCGTCCGGAACTGGACCTGCCGCTCGGCGTATTCGATGAAACCGGCCTCTTCGAGCCGGATTACGAACTCTGGTGCCAAGCATCGCGAGCCGTGGCTCCCGTACGGCGCGCGGCCCGAGTACGACGAGGAGCGCACGCGCTGAAGCCGCGCGCGCAATAAGGTCAAGCTTTGCGCGCCGCGCCCGCGACGTATGATGCTCCGGCCTTTGGGGCGCGCTTCGGAACATCGTCGGATCAGGACAAGTTTTGTCTCGCCAGAAACGCATTCTGTCGCTGCGGGTCCAAACAATTGCATTCGCGTTCAGAAAATACGATGACCAGCGTGCCTCGCCGCGAAAACGTTAGCGTGCGCGCCGAACGCGAATGGCTTGCAGGATCGAGAACCCTCTGAACTTCATTGCTTAGGAGCATCGATTTATGGCGAAGCAACCAGTAAGCGGCAGCGACAAGCAGCACCTCGAAGGATCGAAGTGCATCGGCCAGTGCGACATGGCCGAGCAGATCGAAGTCATCGTCATGCTGCGCCGCAAGGATGAAGCCGGCTTCCGTCAAATGATGGCGAAAGTCGAGGCGGGCGATACTCCTGGCGTGCCGGTTTCCCGCGAAGAATTCGACAAGCTTTTCGGCGCATCGGAAGAAGACGTCGACAAGATCAAGACCTTCGCGAAGCACTACGGCCTGAGCGTCGTGCGCGCTGAGGCCAATACGCGCAGCGTCGTGCTGAAGGGCACCATTGAGCAGTTCCAGAAAGCGTTCGACGTGAAGCTCGAGCGCTTCCAGCATCACAAGATGGGTGAATATCGCGGGCGCAGCGGCCCGGTCAGCGTGCCGAACGACATCCACGGCGCGGTGACCGCCGTGCTCGGCCTCGACAGCCGTCCGCAGGCGCGCTCGCATTTCCGCTTCCGGCCGCCTTTCAAGCCGGCGCGCGGCGCGCCGCAAACTTCCTTCACGCCGCTCGATCTCGCCAAGCTCTACGACTTTCCCGAGAGCGACGGCGCGGGGCAGTGCATCGCCATCGTCGAACTGGGCGGCGGCTATCAGACCAGCGATTTGTCCGCGTATTTTTCGAAGCTCGGCGTGAAGGCGCCCAAGGTCGTCTCGGTCGGCGTCGACAACGGCAAAAATGCGCCGTCCGGCAATCCGAATGGCCCGGACGGCGAAGTGACGCTCGATATCGAGATCGCAGGGGCGGTGGCACCCGGCGCGACGCTCGCCGTGTACTTCGCGCCGAACAGCGACGCGGGCTTCATCGACGCCGTGAACCGTGCCATCCACGACACCACCAACAAACCGTCGGTCGTGTCGATCAGTTGGGGCGGCCCGGAGTCCAACTGGACGCAGCAGTCCATCGGCGCATTCAACGACGTGCTGCAAAGCGCCGTCGCGCTCGGCGTGACGGTGTGCGCGGCATCGGGCGACAGCGGTTCGTCCGACGGGGTGGGCGATGGCGCGGATCACGTCGATTTCCCCGCCTCCAGCCCATTCGTGCTCGGTTGCGGCGGCACCAATCTGACGGCGGCTGGGCAGGGGATCGGCCGCGAAGTGGTCTGGAACGATGGCGATCAGGGCAGCGCGGGCGGCGGAGGCGTGTCCGGTGCGTTCGATCTGCCAGTCTGGCAGAAAGGTTTGTCGGTGACGAGCGCGAGCGGCCAGACCATGGTGCTCGCCAAGCGCGGCGTGCCGGACGTGGCGGGCGACGCCTCGCCGCAAACCGGCTACGAAGTGCTGATCGACGGCGAGCAGACGGTGGTCGGCGGCACCAGCGCGGTCGCGCCTTTGTGGGCCTCGCTGATCGCGCGCGTCAACACCATTAACGGCGCGCCGTCGGGCTTTGTCAATGCGAAACTGTACAAGACGAAGGGTGCGTGCAACGACGTCACCGAAGGCAATAACGACAGTTTCGCGGCCGCGAAGGGCTGGGACGCCTGCACGGGTCTCGGCAGTCCGAACGGCGCGAAGGTGGCAGCCGCGCTCAAGTTTGGCGCGAAAAAGAAGAGTTAGCAACAAGAGTCAGCAACAAGGCGTAGCGACATCACAACGACACCAACGACGATTCTGGAGCGAGAAGGAGAACAGCGCGATGAACTCCGATCCACTGAACTCGAACAATCCACCGGCGAATGCCACCACCGCGCCGAACGCGGCGAGCGCGGCGCAGGCCGCGATGGCGAGCGTCCCCGAGACGGCGGCGCCGGCGGCCAAAAAAGCGCCCGTGAAAAAGGCGCCGTCAAAGTCATCGGCAGCGGGCAAGAAGGACCAGCCGTACTTCGATTCGACGCCCTACAGCAACGGCCCGGACGACTCGGTCGACGCCACCCAGGCCGACGAAAATGCGGCGGTCACGCATCACAACGTGACGGTGGGCGGCGAGAAGATCGCCTACACGGCGACGGTCGGCCATCTGGTGACGGTGGACCCGAGCAGTTCGAAGCTCGCCGCGAAGATGTTCTACGTCGCCTTCACCAAGGACGGCGCGAAGGAGGAAACGCGCTCGCTCACGTTCTTCTATAACGGCGGACCGGGGTCGTCGTCGGTGTTCGTGCTGCTGGGCTTGTTCGCGCCGCGCCGCATCAAGACGGCCATGCCGAGCTTCACGCCGCCCGCGCCGTATCAGATGGAGGACAATCCCGACAGCCTGCTCGACAAGAGCGATCTGATCTTCGTCAATCCGGTGGGCACGGGCTACTCGGCGGCGATCGCGCCGAACAAGAACCGCGACTTCTGGGGCGTGGACGAGGACGCGGGTTCCATCGCGCAGTTCATCAAGCGGTATCTGACGAAAAACAACCGCTGGAATTCGCCCAAGTTCCTGTTCGGCGAGTCGTACGGCACGGCGCGCAGTTGCGTGCTCGCGTGCAAGCTGCACGAGGACGGCGTCGATCTGAACGGCATCACGCTGCAGTCATCGATTCTGGACTATCGTCAGGTGGGCAATCCCGTGGGCGCGCTGCCGACCGCCGCGGCGGTTGCGTGGTATCATAAAAAGCTAGGTGTACATCCCACGCCGACCAACCTCGTGAACTTCGCGGAGGGAATCGCGGAGTACGCACGCACCGACTATCTGAACGCGCTGCACAAGTTTCCCCAAACGGATGACGAAGTGGTCGAGAAGCTCTCCGAATACACCGGCATCGACAAGGCCACGCTGATTGCGTGGAGTCTGGATATCGCCGCTTACGACAGCCGTGGCAACTCGCTTTTCCTCACCATGCTGCTCAAGTTGAAGGGCGAAGCGCTCGGCGAATACGACGGCCGCGTGACGGGTATCTCGAGCGGCATCGCGGGCAAGATCGATCCGAACTCGGGCGGCAACGATCCGAGCATGACAGCGGTGAGCGGCGTCTACACGGCGATGTGGAACAGCTACCTCAACGAACAGCTCAAGTTCACCTCGACCTCGTCCTTTACCGATCTGAACGATCAGGCGTTCAAGAATTGGGACTTCAAGCATATCGATCCGACCGGAAAGCAGGTCGGGGTCGATGCGAAGGGCAACGTCATTCTTTACACAGCGGGCGATCTCGCTGCGGTGATGGCGCTCAATGTCGATCTGAAGGTGCTTTCGGCGAACGGCATGTACGACTTCGTGACGCCGTTTTATCAGACGATCCTCGATCTCCAGCAGATGCCGCTCATCGACAAGACCGTGCGGCAGAATCTGTCGGTGGCCTTCTATCCGTCGGGGCACATGGTGTATCTGGACGGCGCGTCGCGCACGGCGCTGAAGGCCGATCTCGCGAAAATGTACGACGACGCGACGTCGAACCACGCGGCCATGGCGCGCATCATCGGGCTGCAGAAGATCACGCGCGAGAAGGCGCTGTCGCCACAGAGCAAGGCGTAAGTTTCGGTCAGCGAGCAGCCGATGCGCGTTCGATGCGCATCGGCTGCTCGTATTTTGCGAGTACACCGATTGCTAATAGCTATGAAGACCTCATAGCCGTTCAACCAAGAAGTTTCCGCAATGCCGACGAAGAAGCAACCCGCCGGCGGTGTCGCTCGCACGCCGTCGCACAGCAATGCCAATGCGAAAGTCGAAGCGCTCGAAACATTCCGCACCGATGCCACCAACAGGCCCTGACGACCAATAAAGGCGTCAAGATCTCCGACAATCAGAACACTTTGCGCGCCGGTGAACGCGGCCTGTCGCTGCTCGAAGACTTCATCATGCGTGAAAAAATCACGCACTTCGATCACGAACGCATTCCGGAGCGGATCGTCCATGCGCGCGGCGCGGCCGCGCCAAGGCTGCGTTCCTGCAAGACTCTTCGAAAGAAACGCCGGTCTACATGCGCTTTTCCACCGTGCAAGGCTCGCGCGGCTCGGCCGATACCGTGTGCGACGTGCGTGGTTTTAACGTGAAGTTCTACACGGAGGAAGGCAACTTCGATATGGTCGGCAACAACATGCCGGTCTTCTTCATTCAGGGCGCGATCAAGTTTCCCGACTTCGTGCATGCGGTGAAGCCCGAACCGCACAACGAAATTCCGCCGGGCGCATCGGCGCACGATACCTTCTGGGACTTCGTATCGCTCGTGTCGGAATCGGCGCACATGATGCTGTGGACCATGTCTGACCGCGCGATTCCCAAGAGCCTGCGCACGATGGAAGGCTTCGGCATCCATACGTTCCATTCCTTTCATGCCTAGTCAGCGCAGCCTGTCGTGCAGCCGAGGTGGCCGCTTATTATTGAGATGTTCGGAATATCACTAGAACACAGGGATGACTGGGGGCACCGAAGCGGCCGCATGCCTTATGGACACGCTAGCAGGCTATTGAAATATACTCTACGCGGGTCATCTTACGCGGATCATCTGATTGGGCGGGGCAAACGTTGAATCAAGGAATCGAACGACACTGAGACCGAAACGATGCGCAGAGCAGACGGCTGCACCGAATTGATGTTCACGATGACCACGCTGGATAACTTGGTTCCGGCCAATCACCCGCTGCGACCGATTCGGCTGTGGTTGAACGAGGCGCTCACTCGCATGGACGCGGTCTTTTCGCGGATGTATGAGAGCGCCGCGAGGGGGGGTCGTCCGAGCATCGCGCCGGAGAAGCTGATTCGCGCACTGCTGTTGCAAGTGCTGTATTTGATTCGAAGCGAACGCATGTTGATAGAGCAAATCTTCTACAACCTGCTGTTTCGCTGGTTC
>LFLF01000166.1 GCA_001184395.1 Candidatus Paraburkholderia calva
GTCCACGGCGCTGCTCGAGGCGAATCTCGATCGTGTTCATCGTGTCAAGCAACTCGTCGCGTCGCGTGCGTTTGCGGCAAGTCTCGAACCCCGCACCTTGATCCGCGGCCATCGCCAGCGTCTGCTATGGTGGACTTAATCAGCGTTGCCTTAGAGTCGGCGGACCCTTATTCGCAGCGAAGCTCAGTGGGTAAAAAGAAGCGAGTCACCGCTGTTTTATATTGGGCGATAGACAACGACAGAGATGCGGGCAAGCACTTGGTTGCAGCCATCGTCTCCCAAGTTCGAGGCTTCGGAGGGTTCAGAGCGGAGTCTCCGAACTACTGTGGTGCCGACGCAATTCAGAATCTGGCCAGTGCACTACAAGCTCAAGGCCATGTTCTTATGCCGGATGGCACATTGCACCCGTTGCTTCTCGACGGGTTCTCCGGTGCGCGGCTCACCGAAGCACTGAATGCTTACGTTTGTCGCGCAAAAGCCGGCGCACAGGACGCCGCCTTGGTCACCGGCACGGGAAAGGACCTTCTGGAAGCAGTAGTGGCCCACATCCTCACCGAGCGCATCAAGGGGTACCCTGCGAACAAGAATTTCGAGGGTCTCCTGGCCACAGTGTTTCTGCAACTCGGCCTCGCCCCACCAATCCCTGACGGACAGCCACCGAAGGGAGAGCCCGTTCAACGGCAAGTCGAGAGGGCCATGTTCAACCTCGCGGTTTCAATAAACCGTCTGCGTAATAAAAGGAAGGAACTGGACACGGACGTCCATGGGAAGCCTCGGTTACTGAAAGCGAAGCGCGATTTACCATTGAAAGCATGGGCGCAGTCGCGGATTTTTTGCTCGCAAGGCATGCAAGTTACCACTGAGAACAGCTTCTGCTAATAGTTCGCGGGTGTGGACATTTTGGGAAGGGAAAACAGGTCCCAAAAGCATCTCAGGCATGGACATCGGCAATCGTCTCGAAACTTTTAATAAATCAATCGGTTAACTGCCATGTCCATACCTCTACCGAAGGGGTGTAAGGTCAACGTCTAACCCAGCAAAGACACACGTCAAAAACTGTCAGCAGCGCTTTTTTCATCGGCGGATCGAGGCGAAGCACACGAAAAGAACAACGACGAGAGAAGAAGATGAAGAGACATCGGCCTATTGTCCTGCTTGCGCTGGTCACGGCGTTCGCGGTATCCACGCCCGTGTACGCATACCAAAGCTATGGGTATCAGAACCAACCCGACGAATCCGACCTCGACAATCACGGCCATTACACGAACCGCGACGGCAACTCTGTGCATTCGTCCGCGCGCTCGAGATCAAGCGCAGTGCCTCATGGCGCGACCGCGCGATGCCGCGACGGCTCATACAGTTTCAGCCAGCATCGTAGCGGCACGTGCTCGCGGCATGGGGGCGTGGCGCAGTGGGAATGACCCCGCGCGCAATCCTCCCCCACCGCCCGAAGTACAATGCCATTTGATCCCGCCGCGCCCACGCGTTGCGCGGGAAACGCACATGGCAGCATCCGCGCCGGCGAATTCCATCGAACGCCGAATCGAGCGCCGTCCGCTCGGCATTCGCACCGTAATCTCTTCTTCACAGACGACACCCACATGGCCCAATACGTCTTCACCATGAACCGCGTCGGCAAGATCGTTCCGCCGAAGCGTCAGATCCTGAAAGACATCTTGCTCTCGTTTTTCACCGGCGCGAAGATCGGCCTGCTCGGTCTCAACGGTTCCGGTAAATTGCCGCTCATCAGGATCATGGCAGGCGGCGACAAGGACATCGAAGGCGAAGCCACGCCGATGCCCAACCTGAACATCGGTTATCTGCCGCAGGAGCCGCAACTCGATCCAGACCGTGCGTCGGCCGTCGAGGAAGGTTTCGGCGACGTCTTCCAGGCGCAAAAGAAGCTCGACGAAATCTACGCCGCCTACGCCAAATCCGACGCCGATTTCGACGCCCTCGCCGCCGAACAGGCGAAGTACGAAGCCATCCTCGCGACCAGTGACGGCGGCAGTCCCTAACAGCAACTCGAAGTTGCCGCCGACGCGCTGCGCCTACCCGCGTGGGACGCGAAAATCGAGCATCTCTCCGGCGGTGAAAAGCGCCGCGTCGCGCTGTGCAAGCTGCTGCTGCAAAAACCCGACATGCTCCTGCTCGACGAGCCGACCAACCACCTCGACGCCGAATCCGTCGAATGGCTCGAACAGTTCCTAACGCGCTATCCGGGCACGGTCGTCGCGGTGACGCACAATCGCTACTTCCTCGATAACGCCACCGCATGGATCCTCGAACTCGACCGCGGCCACGGCATTCCGTGGAAGGGCGACTATTCGAGCTGGCTCGACCAGAAGGAAGACCGCCTCAAGCAGGAAGAAGCGAGCAAATCCGCGCGTTAGAAGGCGATCAAGAAGGAACTCGAGGCGATCAAGAAGGAACTCGAATGGGTGCGCCAGAACCCGAAGGGCCGCCAGGCGAAATCAAAGGCGCGTATCGCCCGCTTCGAGGAACTCAACAGCCAGGAATACCAGAAGCGCAACGAAACGCAGGAGATCTTCATCCCGGTCGGCAATCGTCTGGGCAATAAAGGCATCGAGTTCAAGAACGTCAGCAAGGCCTATGGCGACTGCCTGCTCATCGACAATCTGAGTATGAAGATTCTGGCGGGCGCGAGCGTCGGCATCATCGGGCCGAACGGCGCGGGCAAATCCACGCTGTTCAGCATGCTGACCGGCAAGGAACAGCCAGATTCGGGCGAAATCGTCAAAGGGCCGACCGTCAATCTGGCCTATGTCGATCAGAGCCGCGACGCGCTCGCGGGCGACAAAACCGTGTTCCAGGAAATCTCCGGCAGCGCGGATGTGCTCACGGTCGGCAAGTATGAAACGCCGTCGCGCGCGTATATCGGCCGCTTCAACTTCAAGGGCAGCGATCAGCAAAAACTCGTCGGCAATCTGTCGGGCGGCGAGCGCGGACGTCTGCATCTGGCCAAGACGCTCATCGCGGGCGGCAACGTGCTGCTGCTCGACGAACCGTCGAACGACCTCGACGTCGAAACGCTGCGCGCGCTCGAAGATACGCTGCTCGAATTCGCCAGCTCGGTCATGGTGATTTCCCACGATCGCTGGTTCCTCGATCGGATCGCGACGCACATCATCGCGTTCGAAGGCGATTCGCATGTCGAGTTCTTCGACGGCAACTATCAGGAATACGAGGCCGACAAGCGCAAGCGCCTGGGCGAAGAAGTCGCCAAACCGAAGCGCCTGCGTTACAAGCCGATCACCCGCTAATCGTCATAAGAAGTGTGCGCGCCAATGCGGGCGCGCGCACCGACAGCGGGCACAAAAGTGGCGACTGTGTACGACGCAGGTCGCCGCTTTCGTTTTGGCGGCACACTTCATCACGGCTACGAACAGGAGACTTCGCAGATGGCGGCATCGAGCGCGCGACGGGGAGCGCTTGGGGCATTCGGGATCGTCGTGGCGCTGGTCGTCGCGGGAGCGGGCGGCTGGCTGTTCGTCGTGCATCAGATGAAGCAGCGCATCGTCGAGACGCTGGGGCCGAACGGCTCCGTCGAGGAAATCGACGTCGGCTTCGGTCAGGTCACACTGTCGCGTGTGCGGATTCGCGGCTCGCAAGGCTGGCCCACCGCCGACGCGATGCGCGCCGAACGCGTGGTGCTCGACATCGACATGCATTCGCTGTTGCGCCGGCCGCTGCATTTGCGCAGCGTGAGCGTCGACAATTACTACCTCGCCATCGTCCGTTCGGCTGACAGCCGAATGCGCATCCTGCCCGGTCTGCGCGAAACCGCTAGCACCGCCGACGCCGTTCCGAACACGAAGGAATCCGGTCACGCGCAGGAAGAAAAGCGGATCGACCACGTATCGTTCGAACGCGGTTCGATGGAGTTCTACGACGAATCGGTGCAGCAACCGTCGTATCGCGTGCTGATCAGCGATACGCGCGAGCGTCGATCATCTGCATCTGCCCGCGCTCGACGAACGCACCGACCTGTCGATATCCGGCTCGATCAAAGGCCCTTCGCACACGGGTGCGGTGACCTGGGGCGGCTGGATGATCATCGCGAGCAAGGATTCGCAGACGCGCGCGACCTTGCGCGGCGTCGATATCGCCACGCTCGATCCGTATCTGCTGAAAAAGGCCGGCGCCAAGGCGGCGGTGACGGGCGGCACGATCGACATGGGCGTCGACGCCACCGTGAAGGGCTATCGCATCCACGCGCCCGGCACGCTGACGTTGAATTATCTGCAGATCGGCGATAGCGGCAACGGCGCGGACACGTTTCTGTCGATTCCGACCAAGCTCGCCATCGCGGCGCTGAAGGATCGCAAGCAGCAGATCAAACTCGATTTCACGCTCGACGGCGATCTGCGCGACCCGAAATTTTCGCTGTCGGAGAGCCTGTCGAAAAAGCTCGCCGCCGGCTTCGCAAAGGCGCTCGGCGTGAGCGCGGAGGGCGTCGCGAAGGGTGCGGGCGAGACGGTGCGGGGAATCGGCAACGCGCTGAATAACCTGCTGTCGCAGTAACCGGCGCGCTGCCCCTCAAACTGCGTTCAGATGAGCACGTCGAGCGTGCGCAGCTTGGTTTCCGTTTCCATCGCGCCGGTGTAGTGCACGCCATGCCAGCCAAGCAGCGTGGCGGCTTGTGCGTTCTTCAGGTTGTCGTCGATGAAGACTAGCTCGGTCGGCTGGATATCCGGCAAGTGCTTCCTGATCTCGTCGAGCAATCAGCGCGAAGATCTTCGGATCGGGCTTCACCACGCCCACGCGCCCCGATACGATCACCTCGCGAAACTGCCGCAGCACGTCGAAGCGCTCCCACGCGTAAGGAAACGTCTCCGCCGACCAGTTGGTCAGGCCGAACAGCGGCATGTCGACGGCCTTGAGCCGGTCCACGAGCGCCACGCCCTCTTCCAGTACGCCCGACACCATCTCTGGCCAGCGGGCATAGAACGCGCGAATCAGCGCTTCGTGTTCCGGATAGAGCGCGATCAGTTCGGCAGTGCCTTCCTCGGCGGTCTGGCCGCTGTCCTGCTGCACGACCCAGTCCATCTTGCACACGTTGTCGAGAAACCAACGGCGCTCGGCGTTGTCCGGAATCAGTTGCTTGTAAAGATACTCGCGATCCCAGTCGATCAACACGCCGCCGAAATCGAACACGACTGCTTTGATGGTCATGCGAACTCCGTTCGTTGGATGTCCGATCCGCTCAACAGCTTCACGCCCTTGCCCGACATCGACGAATGCGCCCAAACGAAGTTCTGGTGCTCGACGATCTTCGCGGCATCGAGATGAGGCTTGTCCCGAGTCGTATGAAGGTCCGATGCGACGATGGTGCGCAAGCCGAGCAATTCGGCCCGGCGCGCCGTCGCGTTCACGCAGAATTCGGATGCGTAGCCGCACAGCGCGACGCTGTCCACACCCGCCGCGCGCAGACGCTCGGCGAGCGGCGTGCCGTGAAACGAATCGCCCACCGTTTTGTGGATGGATTCGTCACGCGCCTCGCGAACGAGCGCCGGGGCAGTTGCCAGGCGTCGCTGTCGCGGGCGAGCGGGGGCCGTTCGCATCGCTTTCGTGCTAGACGATGAACACCGGCGCATTCGCGCGGCGCGCCGCAGCCGTAAACTGGTTGATGCCGTCGATCACTTTGTCGGCGCGGTGCGCGGACCTGGCGCCGCTGAAGAACATCGTCTGCACGTCGATCACGATCACCGCAGTATTCGCCATCATTCAGAGCCCCTTCGTCCGTGCTTCGAGCCACGCCTTCGCCTCGCCTTCCACATGGGGCGAGACACGCTGCCACACCGTCTCGTGATAGGCGTTCAGCCACGCGCGTTCATCCTCGCGCAACAGCGCGACGTCGATGCAGCGCGTATCGATCGGGCACAAAGTCAGTGTTTCGAACGAGAGGAAATCGCCGAACTCGGTCTTGCCCGCGGCCTGATTCATTACGAGATTTTCGATGCGGATACCCCACTTGCCTGGCCGGTAGATGCCTGGCTCGATCGACGTGATCATGCCTTCTTCCATTGCCGTCCACGGCTCGGCGGGCGCATAGTGCGAGATGACGTGCACGTTCAGGAAATAGCCGACGCCGTGCCCGGTGCCGTGATCGTAATCCGCGCCGGTGTCCCAGATCGGTGCGCGGGCGATGGCATCGAGCATCGGCGAACGGATGCCCCGCGGAAAACGAAAACACGCGCGCGATAGTGCCATCGTGCCCTTCAGGACGACGGTGAAATCGCGTTTGTGCTTGGCGGTGATCTTGCCGACCGGCACCACACGCGTGATATCCGTCGTCCCACTCAGATACTGGCCGCCGGACTCGATCAGCAGCAGCCCGTTGCTTTCGATCACCGAATGCAACGCCTCGGTCGCGCGGTAATGCGGCATTGCGCCATTGGCGTTGAAGCCCGCGATCGTGCCGAAACTCAGCGTGACGAAACCCGGCCGCCGCGCGCGCGCCGCCGTCAGTTTCTCGTCGATGGTCAGTTCCGTGATGCGCTCGACGCGCGTAAACACCGCCTCGAACCACGCGAAAAACTCGGCGAGTGCCGCCGTCCTGCTCCATCGTCGCACGGATGTGCCCGGCGTCCACCGCCGTCTTGCGCGATTTCGCGAAGGTCAACGAATTCACCGCCTCGACGATCGCAACCGACGACGGCACCTGCTCCAGCAAGCCATGCGTGATGCGGCACGAATCGATCAGCAGCGTCGCGCCGGTGGGGAGCGCGGCAAGCGCTTTCGACGCATCGGCGTAAGCGGTGACGCGCACGGCATCCTGCGCGAGCGACCCCTTCAGCGCCTCGGGCACCTTGCCGTCGCCGACGAAGAGGGTCGCTTCGTCCGGACCGATCAACGCATGCGCGACGAACACCGGGTTGTAGCGTACATCGCCGCCGCGCAGATTGAAGATCCACGCGAGATCGTCGAGCATCGAGACGAAGTGCCATTGCGCTCCCTTCACGCGCATCGCGTCGCGGATGTACGCGAGTTTCTCCGCACGCGTGACGCTGGCGTGCGGCGCGGCATGCTCATACACCGGTGCAGCGGGCAGCGCGGGGTGTGCGGGCCACACGGCATCGAGCAGATCGACGTCGGTGCGCAGCACGATGCCGCGCGCGCTCAGCGTATCGGACAACCCGCGCGCCACCGCGACACCGAGCACCGCGCCATCGACCGCGACCACGCCGCCCGCGGGCACGTGTTCGGCGAGCCAGTCGACGTGCGGCGCGGTTTGCTGGCCGCCCGTCATCTTCATCAACTGGATGCCGCTCCCCGGCAGTTGCGCTTCCGCCTGCGTCCAGTAACGGCTATCGACCCACACGCCCACGAAATCCGCCGTTACGACCAGCGTGCAGACCGAACCGGTGAAACCCGACAGCCACTTACGCCCTTGCCAGTGCTTCGGCAAATATTCCGACAGATGCGGATCGGCGGCGGAATCAGCACGGCGGCGAAGCCGTCGCGTGACATCTGCGCGCGCAGCGAGTCGATGCGTTGTGCGGCGTCGGGGGTTGCGATGCGATCATTCATGAAGTCACCTGCCTGAATTGCTGAGAGCCTGAGAGCCGGGACGCGAGGCGCGTGCCGAAAAAGGGGATCTAACGGCGTCCGCTCAGCGCGACGGTCGCCGTCACAACGACGAGCACGAAGATCGCGCAGGCGAGCCATTCGAACGTATCGCCGTCATGATAGACACCGACGATGTTACCAAGCATGCGTGCAACGATCGTCGCGAGGATACCGGCGCCGATCGCGGCCCAGATGCGTCCGGCCGGTCCGCCGCCGGCGCATCCCGCGCGCCGCAACGGGATGTAGCCACCAGCCAGCGGTGCCGATTGTCGCGCCGAGCACGATGAGTCCGACCCAGCCCATCAGCGAAACTGCTCCATGGCGCTAGCGTGATGAACGTGCGATGCGGGGTGTTCGACGGACATGTCTCGGCTCTAAGATTGAAGAAGGCGCGATGCGCCACGAAGGCCGCGGTCGAGTTTAGGGGGCCGGATTGGGGATGGCAGGCCGTGGGAGTTCGCGGGCGCCGTGGCGGTAATGTTTCGTTTACGCCACGGAACGAAATACGGCTTCGCGGCAGGGTTTCGTGCCGCAAAAAAACGCCCGAATCCGCGCAAGTGCCGGCATGACACCCTGCGGTCGATCGTCGCGATGATCATACGTGACCGTCGGACCCAGGAATCAATTCGTTCCGCGAACCGTCCCCGAATGCGGCGTATAAATGAACGGAATGGCAAAACGCTATAATATTAAGCTATCTGGAAACCCATCAACTATCTGGAAACTCATCAAGCTTAGGGCAACGCTGATTAAGTCCACCGCTTGTGCTTGTCAGGTGTTATAGAGCGCACGTGCAAGGAGAAAGGCAAACGACGATGAAGCAGCAGACGCTGGCGATGGCCGCGGATCAAGGTGCGAGGTTCGA
>LFLF01000167.1 GCA_001184395.1 Candidatus Paraburkholderia calva
GATAGCCTTTCCAGCATCCCAGTGCTTTCCAATGCTTTGCGATCCAGCAATTCGGCCTCCAACGTCCGTTTCCAGACGTCAGATTACAAAATCGCCGACACGCGTCCACGGAAATCTGCGATGAACCTTTTTTCGTTGCAGCGAGGCCGCTTACTTCTTCCCGACCATGTCGTGCGGCTTCACCCACTCGTCGAACTGCTGCTCGGTCACATGACCGAGCGCGGATGCCTTCAGCGTCGTGCCTTCCTTGTGAGCTTTCTTGGCGATCTGCGCGGCTTTGTCATAGCCAATATGCGGATTCAGCGCCGTCACCAGCATCAGCGATTGGTTGAGCAGGCTGTCGATGCGCGACTCGTTTGCCTCGATGCCCACCGCGCAGTTGTCGTTGAAGCTCGTCGCGCCGTCCGCGAGCAGGCGGACCGATTGCAGCACGTTGTGCGCGATCATCGGGCGGAAAACGTTCAGTTCGAAGTTGCCGCTCGCGCCGCCGAAGTTGACCGCGACATCGTTGCCGAAGACCTGGCAGCACAGCATCGTGACGGCTTCGGACTGCGTCGGGTTCACCTTGCCGGGCATGATCGAGCTGCCCGGTTCGTTTTCCGGAATTGACAGTTCGCCCAGACCGCAGCGCGGGCCGCTCGCGAGCCAGCGGATATCGTTGGCGATCTTCATCAGGCCGGCGGCGACGGTCTTCAGCGCGCCGTGCGCGGCCACTAGCGCGTCGGCGGCGGCCATCACCTCGAACTTGTTGGGTGCCGTTTCGAAGGGCAGGCCGGTGAGCTTGCCGATCGCCTGCGCGACCTTGGTCGCAAATTTCGGATGCGCGTTCAGACCCGTGCCGACTGCCGTGCCGCCCTGCGCGAGCTGATACAGATGCGGCAGCGTCGCCTTGACGTGACGGATGCCCTGATCGATCTGCGCGACGTAGCCTGAAAACTCCTGCCCGAGCGTGAGCGGCGTCGCGTCCTGCAAATGGGTGCGGCCGATCTTGACGATCTTGTCGAAGGCTTTGGCCTTCTTGTCGAGCGTATCGCGCAAGGTCTTGAGCGACGGAATCAGATGCCTGACGATCGCGACCGCCGCCGCGACGTGCATGGCCGTCGGGAACACGTCATTGGAAGATTGCCCGCGATTCACGTCGTCGTTCGGATGCACAAGGCGTTCTTCGCCGCGCGGCCCGCCGAGCAGTTCGCTCGCGCGATTGGCGATCACCTCGTTGAGGTTCATGTTGGTCTGCGTGCCCGAGCCGGTCTGCCACACGGCCAGCGGAAATTCGTCCGGATGCTTGCCGTCGATGATCTCCTGCGCCGCCTGCATGATGGCCTGCGCCTTCTTGCCGTCGAGCCGCTTCAGGCCCTGGTTCACGTCGGCGGCGGCGTGCTTGACGACGGCGAGCGCGGTGATTAGTTCGGGCGACTGCTTCTCCGTCGAGATCTGGAAGTTTTGCAGCGAGCGCTGTGTCTGCGCGCCCCACAGCTTGTCGTCCGGCACGGCGATTTCGCCGAACGTGTCCTTCTCCATGCGTACCTTACTGTCTTTTGAATCGTTTGCCATGTTCCGAAGTCCTCGTAGAGATGAATTCACGCAGCGTGAGGCTGCGTCAGGTCAAAGCTGACTATCGACGGGAAGGATGGTGAAGATGCCCGTTATCACGTTGCGATAGAAGCCGGCCTCGGGATCGTAGTCGTAGGACACGCGGCGCTGTTTTCCTCGGTGGTCCAGACGAGGCCCGACTGCGGCGCACCGGCGCGCCTGAGCGATGCCATCACCGCGTTGCTGGCCAGTCGCCGCGCCAGCTCGCACCCGGGGAGGCTGCGCGATCGAACAGACCGGCAGCCTGTTCCACGATCGGCTTGCTGTGGATCACGAGCGCGAGTTCGGTGTTGAGCAGCGCCGAACGCGGATCGAGATTCATCGAGCCGATCACGAGGATACTCCGATCGATCACATACGCCTTGGCATGGAGGCTCGCGCGCGATTTCGAGCCGAACAGGCCGGCGGTCGGCCGGCCTTCGCCGTACGCCTGCATCGGCTTGAATTCGTATAGTTCGACGCCTTCGCGCAGCAGCGGATGCGATAGGGCGCATAGCCCGCCTGCACGGTGACGGCGTCGGTCGCGGCGAGCGAGTTGGTCAGCACGGCGACGCGCATGTGGCGTTTCGTGAGGTCGCCGAGCGCCTTCAGGCCTGCGTTGTGCGGCACGAAGTACGGCGACAGGATCAGGAATTCGCGCTGCGCCTCTTTCAGGAGCGCGGCGAGGCGTTCCATTGGCGGGCTCTTGTAGTCGTCGCTCGGATTCATGATCTTCGATGGCTTGTCGGCCCAGAATTCGGTCTGCGCCCAGGTGAGGCCGAGTTCGTCGCGTGAGATTTGCTGCGCGAGCGGCGTTGCGTTGAGCGGCCGCGCGTTCAGCGGATCGACTTGAGTGCGCCAGTGGGCGCGCAGGTCGTCGCGGGTCTTGTCGAGTTCGGAGGCATCGAACTTCTGCTTGTTCAGCGCGCGCAGCGGGTAAGAAATGGTGCTGTTCCAGTACTCGTCGAAGCTTGCGGAGATTTTCTGCGTGACGGGGCCAGCGCAGAACACGTCGAGGTCGCGGAATTGCAACGTCGGGCTGATGCTGAAGTATTCGTCGCCGAGATTGCGTTCGCCGACGATGGCGATCTGGTTATACGCGATCATTGCCTTGTTGTGCATGCGGCACGTGAAGTGATCGACGTTCGAGAAGATGTCCTGCGTGCGTTCGAAGAAGCTGCGTTACGCGCTGCCGAACGGATTGAACGCGCGAATCTCGATGTTCTCGTGCTAGTTCAACGCCGCCATGATGTGGTCGATGTCCTTGAAATTCAGGTCGTCGACGAGCATGCGCACGCGCACGCCGCGATCGGCGGCGTAGAGCGCAGCGGCGAGCAACAGCTTGCCGGAGTTGTCCTCGTTGGCGATGTAGTACTGCATGTCGAGCGTCTTCGTCGCGGCGCACGCTAGCGCGATGAGGGCTTGCAGCGCGTCGGTGCCAGTCGGGAGCAGGCGCGGGCCCGTTTCGCCGGGGTGCTGGCGTTCGAGCGGGGCGATGGCAGCGCTTGCGTGGTGGCGTGGTCGAATGCGGTCGCGGGTGGGCGGGTGGCGCAGGCGCTTAGGGCCAGTAGCGCGGTCGTGGCCGCGATTGCCGTGAGTTTGCGCAGTATCGCTGTGTGCGTTGTCGCTGGCAGGCGCGCGCGATTCTGCGGCGCGCGGGGTGCGGTGGTGCATCCCTGGTATTGCTGCACTTCGATTCCTCTTTTTTCGTCTGTTTTCCGGGCGGCCGGAGGCTTGTTCGCCATTGAGTTGGCGGCGCCGGCGTTCAGTGTCGTGCCCCTGAGCACGTTGCGTGCTCGGACTCGTTGTCTCTCGGATTATTCTATGGGAATTCTTGCCGGGGTTCGTTTTTCGCCCACCGGGCGCGGTGGGGCGCGCGTTTTTTCTTGTCCTGCACAGGCAAAAAAATGCCCGCTCGTGGGAGCGGGCAGGAACCCCTGTCAATGGAGTCTCAAGGAAGAGACAACCTCATCCTAACTTTCTTCTCCGCTCGCGCCAAACAAGCATTCGTGGTTTGTATTTCGCTTCTTTTTGTCACGTGCTTATCTTTTGGTTTTGGGTTATGCCGTAGGCGTCTTTAGGAGGTGTCGTCGGCATAATGGTCACCTTTCGGCACTTTCAGTTCCAGCACCATGATCGTGATGATGGCCATCACGCCATCGCTGAATGCTTCGAGCCGGGTCTTGCCCATCGTGAGTCCTCGCGATTTTCTGATTCGTCGCGATTATGCGCGAGGGGCGCGAACGTGTCATTTGACTCGCTGCGCGCGAGCGCTGCCTTGCGCGGGCGCGTTTGGGCATGGCAGGCCACAATGGTAGAATCGAATCGCGTCCGCTTGGCCGGGGTGATGAAATTGGTAAACATAGCGGACTTAAAATCCGCCGCCTAACGGCTTGCCGGTTCGAGTCCGGTCCCCGGCACCAGGCCTCCATCACATCGCGCATCGCGCGCGACACTTATTGCATCCCGCTTTACCCGTCGCTTATAGATTATTAGAACCGCGGCGAGCCTCCGTTCCCCTTAAACGGCATTTAACAAACGCTCCGCATTCCGCACGGCATCGCACAGCGCTTCGAGCGGCGTTTCGCGGTCCAGCAGGCATAGGTGCTCGATATCGAACGGTAGCGCTTCCACGCCGACGAACCGCACGGTCCCGCCGAAACATTCCCGCGTCCTGCCACGGCGCACCGAGGCGATGTAATGCGGAGTGACATACAGGGCTACTGGCATCATGGCGGCCTCCACCATCAACTCTCCGGTTAAACCTTGCAACCGGAGGCACAGTCTAGTCAGCCGCGTGCCCCGCGCGCACCCTCGCTACGCAGGGAAAATATCCCCCATTGCGATGACGCCCACGCGAGTCCAGACGCGCGAATCGCGTAGCGCTCGGGCGGCGTGCCGGCGGTGGCGCCATCGCCATCGACGGCGGGGGCCGCTTTCGGCACCGGATGCAGAGACAGCAGGTAATCGCCCACTTCGATCTCTTTTTGCATGGCGTTTGCCTCCATCGATCCAAACGCAATACGAGCGGCCAGGTGCCCGAGGCGATTGTGTTACCGCTTCGCGTATCGAAACAAGCACCCCGCCATACGCCGATCCCCGTGCGATGCACTACAGTGAAGCGTTGCGTGCCGGCGTGCCCGTGTTATAAAGCTCGCCGCATCCTTCCTTCTCCGACGCCCGCCCGGCCTCGCCCGACCCGAATCCATCGATGAACAATCGCTCCCGCCTGCTTCTCTCGCTCTGTCTTCCGCTCGCGCTGCTCGGTGGCTGCACGTCCTACTATCGCAACGTCGAAGCCTGCAAGGACAAGGTGCGCGCCGAATATCCCGACGCCGCCAGCGCGCCGCTGGAAATCACCGGTTCCGGCGCCAGCTACCATGGCGCGCGCGTGGTCGTGCGTGGAGAATATCCGGAAGCGCCCAAGCCGCTAGACATCAAAACGGTCAAGACCGCAACCGCCGCCGAATGCACCTTCAGCGAAACCACGCTTACTGGTTTCCAGTGGCTCGCGCCCGCCTGGCAACGCCGAAGATTGCCGACGAAGCCGCGCAGTAAACTTTCACGCGGGCGTTTCATCCAGAATCGAAGCGCGATTCTCGACGGAGACGAAGCCCATGCTGCTCGCCCAGATCAGCGACACGCACATCACCGCGCCCGGTTCGCTCGCGTACGGCCGGGTCGACACCGCCGCCTTTCTGACGCGCCATCAACGCACTCAACGCGCTCGATCCGCGTCCCGACGCCGTGTTGATCACCGGCGATCTGGTCAATGCGGGCGGCATCGACGAATACCAGCAGTTGCGCACGCTGCTGGAGCGTCTTGCCTTGCGCTGGTATCCGCTGGTCGGCAATCACGACGATCGCGCTAACCTGCAGCGCGTGTTCGGCGAGCGCGCCGAACTGGTGGGCGACGGCTTTGTGCAATACGCGTTCGATGCCGACGAGCTGCGCGTGATCGCGCTTGATACGTTCGATCCCGGCTCGGGCGCCGGGCGGCTCTGCGCGTCGCGGTTCGTATGGCTCGAAGCGCAGCTCGATGCCTGCCGCGAGTCTCCGTGCTGATCGCGATGCACCATCCGCCGTTCGCGTGCGGCATCGGCTTCATGGACCCGATCCGTCTCGCCCCGGACGACGCCCGCGCGCTCGATGCGCTGCTGCGGCAGCATCCGAACGTGGAACGCGTAGTGTGCGGGCATCTGCACCGGGCAATCACGGTGCGTTTCGGCGGCACCGTCGCGTGGTGCGCGTCTTCGACCGCGCATCAGGTGGCGCTGAAACTGACGCCTGACGCACCCGACTCCATCACCATGGAGCCACCCGCGTTTGGCGTGCATTTGTCGCGCGCGGAGACCGGCCTGGTCACGCACTGCGTGAGCGTCGATTAGGGCGGCGGCCCGCTGACGTTTCAAGCTCGTCCATCCTGCCCCACTTAGTGGGAATCGAGCCCTCGCTCTTCAAAAACTTCGATTCGTCCCGTAAATGTCGATACGCGTCTTATTCATCCGACATAAACGCACACGACGATAGCGGAGACACCATGACCATTGCCACGAGGCAAGCAGGCGCCCTTGCTTTGACCCTGACCGCCAGTTCACTCGCTCACGCGGGTTTCGATTGCAGCGCGTCGCATGGCGGCTGGCACTGGCAGACTTCGGATAGCTGGACCGGTTCGGACAAGCTCGCGCACTTCGGTGCTTCTATACCTTTCGACGATACCGACGCGCTCGGCGCTTATCTTACACAGGATACGGATCATCCAATTCTGTACGGTTCGCTGATCAGCACCACACCCGGACTGCTCAAGGACGTCGCCGATGGCACCTGCCGTGGCGACGGTTTCTCCTACACTGATCTCGCCACCGATGCGCTCGGCGCGATGGTCGGCGCCTCACTCACGCACTGGGCGATAACCTACCAGCGCGATGCGCGCAACAGACCATCGGCATGCGTTACAGTAGCCGCTTCTAGTCGTCGATGAACCCCGCCGCTCACGCCGAGCGCGCGTGCGCGGTCTCCAGTATGATCGGCGGCTGCCTGTCTCTCGCAACCATCGATTCATGTCCGCTTCGCCCTCCCCGCAATCCAGCGCGCCCGAACGTCATCCGCATTACTCACGCGGCATGCTCTGGCTGTTCGCCACCATCGCGGGCGTGTCGGTCGCGAATATCTATTTCACAATCAACCTTTGCTCGGGGATTTCCGCGCGTCGTTTCCGGGGAGTGCCTATCTGATCGGCGCGGTGCCCGCCGCGACGCAACTCGGCTATGCGCTCGGCATGCTACTGCCCGCGCCGCTCGGCGACCGCTTCGACCGCCGCATGCTGATCCCTGTTGCAACTCGCGGCACTGGGCGTGTCGCTGGTCGCCGCCAGCGCGGCGCCGACGCTCACGGTGCTGATTGGCGCGAGTCTTGCGATCGGCGTCGTCGCGACCATCGCGCAGCAGGTGGTACCCTTCTCCGCCGAACTCGCGCCCGCCGCCGAGCGCGGCCACGCGGTCGGCACGGTGATGAGCGACCTATTGCTCGGCATCCTGCTCGCGCGGACGGTCTTGGGGGGCGCGCAATACTTCGGCTGGCGCGCGGTGTTCGGCGCATCGGTGATCGCGACTATCGTGTTGGCGGCGGTCGTCGTCATGCGTCTGCCGAAGAGCCACCCGACATCGACACTGCCCTACAGCAAGCTGCTCGCGTCGCTATGGCATCTGAGCGTGGAAAACCCCGGATTGCGCGAAGCCGTGCTGACAGGCGGTTCGTTGTTCGCCGCTTTCAGTGCGTTCTGGTCGCTGCTCACGCTGCTGCTCGCGGGAGAACCGTTTCACATGGGCCCACAGGCGGCGGGGCTGTTCGGCATCGTCGGCGCGGCGGGCGCGCTGGCCGCGCCGCTTGCGGGCAAATCCGCCGACCGTCGCGGGCCGCGCGCGGTTACCACACTGTCCATCGGGCTGGTCGCGATTTCCTTCGTGGTGTTCGCCTTGTCGGCGCGCAGCATCGCCGGGCTGGTCGTCGGCGTGATCGTGCTCGATATCGGCGTGCACGCGGCGCAGGTCTCCAACCAGTCGCGCATCTATGCGCTCCGGCCCGAGGCGTGCAGTCGCGTCAACATGGTCAACATGGTCAACATGGTCTATATGGTGGCGTACTCCATCGGCGGCGCGGCGGGATCGGCGCTCGCGTCGCTCGCCTGGCACGCGATGGGATGGACCGGCGTGTGCATCATCGAGCTCGCGGCGTCGGGGCTGGCTGGGTTTAGCCACTGGCGCGGGCGCGATGCGCGGGACACCGGCGCGCCGTGAGGACGGCGCGTGCTCAGGCATTCTTTAATGCGCAATCGCTCTACTCTATTCAGGCGCTTTCGAGGTTCGTGGCGATGAAGCGGCACTTTCTTGTTTCCTGCACTTGGCTCTTGCTCGTGCCGACGTGCGCGCAGCACACGCGGCAAGATGCACTTCGGTCCTGCATGGTGGCATCACCCGGTTACCCGGCTGAAGCAAGACAAAACGGATACGCAGGGAAAGTCGTGGTGAAAGCGATCACCGATACCAAAGGACGCGTCACGGAAGGATCGGTCGTCGAGTCCAGCAACTTTGCGCTCCCAGCCGGCTATTGAAATACCCTCTACACGGGTCATCTTACGCGGATCATCTGATTGGGAAGGGGCAAACTGGGCGGGGCAAACGTTGAATCAAGGAATCGAACGACACTGAGACCGAAACGATGCGCAGAGCGGACGGCTACACCGAATTGATGTTCATGATGACCACGCTGGATAACTTGGT
>LFLF01000168.1 GCA_001184395.1 Candidatus Paraburkholderia calva
GAGCAAGGCGTCTATGGAGATAGCGCCTATGCGAGCCAGAAAGCGCTGATGCGTGGCAAGGCCGCCAAGGCACGCGACTTCACCAATCAGCGTACGCGTCGGGCGGGCGAAATTGACAAGGTAGCGCGCGGCAAGAATCGCAACAAGTCGAAGATCGGTGCTCGCGTTGAGCAGGGGTTTGCTGTTGTCAAACGCCTGTGGGGCTTCACGAAGGTGCGCTATCGGGGTCTGGCGAAGAACGCCAATCGGGCTTTCGTTGCGCTGGCGTTGACCAACGTTTATCTTTCGCGCAAGCGATTGATGGCACAGGTTCGCCCGTAATGGGGGAAAGCGGGCCGCAAGCCCAGGCGCAACACCCTGGTGGACCGGAAATCCAGGCGCAAAGCCTCACTCACGATGAATCTGCCGCTGTTTGCGCCTGAATCGATGAATACAACCGGCTAGTTGGTTCAGCGTTGCCTTAAAGCATCGAATGATGTATCGAAGGTTTCAGGGAGTTGCATGCTTAGTGTGACGACGTTGACGAGCCTCGCCATCGCGACGCTCATCGTGGCCGCCATGCCGGTCGTGTTGTATCGCATGGCGCAGCCGCGCTTCGGTATCGATCCGCGTGAGGCCATCCTCGGTGTCGCGGTGTTCGCGTTCTTCGCCATGGTCATCGAACGTGCGGTGCACGGCTTCATGCTGAGCCAGGCCTCGACCATGGCATGGCTCGCGAATCCGCGGTATTCGTCGTCTATGGCGTCGTGACGGCGGGCCTCTCCGAGGAATCGGGCCGGTTTCTCGCGATGAAATGGCTCATCTCGCGGTAGCCATCGGCGCTCGAACGGCGCGGTCCGGGTCTCGGCTATGGCATCGGGCACGGCGGCGCGAAGGCGTGGCTCGTTGGCGTGCTGGTGCAGGCGCAATGGATCGTCTATGCGGTGCTCGCCAATCAAGGCACACTCGATGGCCATTTCGGCAACGCGCCACCCGAAGCGGTCGCGCGCATCCACATGGTGCTGGCAACTTTGTCTCTGGTGTCGGCCGCCATCTTCGTGGTCGAACGTGCGAGCGCGTTCGCATTTCAACTCGGTTTTTCCGCGTTGATGTGGCAATTGCTACGTGAGCGTTCGCGTCATACGCTGGGCGTGCTGATCGCGGTGCATGCGCTCGTGGGTTTGCCGGCCGCGCTGTTTCAGGCGCGCATGATTTCGCTACTCGCCGCCGCCGTGTATCTGCTGCTCGGCGTGATCGTCGCGGTGGCACTCGTGCGATATTATCGCGCAGCATCCAAAGAAGCGCGGTGACCGACGACAACGCTTGAGAACACATTACCATGGACGAATACCAATACGATTGCCCGAGCAAGGACATCGACACGCTCGCGCATGTGATCTGCGATCTGTTTCCCGACCAGACGCGTTTCGTCGAACGCAAGGACGACGAGGGCCGCATCTCGCTGATGGTCCATTACGTGGCGATGCGCATGGGCGCCACTGCGCGGCGCATCGCGATCGAGATCCACTTCGCACACGATGCGCTTGCCCGCTATCGGGCGATGCCTGCGCGTCTGCACGCGCGCAGCTATGCGGTGCTGCGCGCGTATGTGGAAGCGACGCTCGGCTCGCTCGAAGAGATGCATGCGAACGGCGAGACCGTACCGCGTGAAATCGAAATCGACATGGGCGACGATTTCGCTTGATACGCCACGCGTTAAGTGCACGAACCGCGCTCAAGCGTCGCGATAAACCTTCGCGAAGCGCGCGGCCTTGACCACGCCATAGTCGCCGGGCGCATATTGCATGACCCAGTCCCCGGCATCACCGCTCAGCACGTCGCCATCCTGCGTCCGGGCGATGGTCAACGGCTCCTGCATTTGTTTTGCCAACATGATGCTCGGACGATTGCGATACGCGCCCGCTTCACCGTGCGCGACATTCGCTTGCGGGTACGTACTTCGCATCGAAACGTTCGCGCGACACAACCCAGCGCTCGCCACCGCTGCCGGTCACGATCGCATCGCGCGGTGTATAGCGGTTCGGGCCTTCGAGGCTCATCAATTCGCCCGTCACAGCGGCGAACTCCACGTCGACGGTTTCGTCCTTGACGACGCGGCGCGTGG
Source organism: Candidatus Paraburkholderia calva (assembly GCA_001184395.1). Lineage (GTDB taxonomy): Bacteria > Pseudomonadota > Gammaproteobacteria > Burkholderiales > Burkholderiaceae > Caballeronia > Caballeronia calva. The sequence continues at coordinate 2,105 of LFLF01000168.1, forward strand.
CGGGATCGGCGGCGAGATCGAGTTGGAAGAGATGCGGCATAAGGCTTGAGCGTTCAGCGTAGATGTTCGGGTGCAGGATCGTAACGGCTATCGCGCCATTTTGCATCAGCCTGCACCGTGCGGACGATAAAAAGCCCGCATGTCGATGACGATGCGGGCTGTTTTGCCTTTGCCGTTCAGACTGATCGGGCGTTTAAGGCTTGGCCACTGATGCCGTTTCCGCGCCTGAAGCATGCGGCTTGCGCGCTGCATGTCCATGGCGTCCCTTGCCCGGGTCACCCTGACGGAACGCCTTGTCCGCGAGCTTCTTCTGTTCGGGCGAAAGGCTCGTGTAAAGCGGATCGAACGTATCGACGAGACGCTTGGTGCCGTCCGCATCGGCCTGCGTGATCGGCGCGCATTGCTTCATGTCGTCGAGCGCGGACATGGTGTCGCGCTGCGCGATACGCTGCCGATACAGGTCGCCCATCGTATGCGCGTTTTCTCGCATGACATCGGCAAACTTCGACCACTGGTCTTCCTGCTGCGCCGTGATCTTGAGGCTCGAATGAAGTTGCGCGATGCGCTCTTCGACGTGCGCTTCACGCTTGGTGGTGACAGTGGCGGAGGCTGTGGACTGCATGGCCGCGCCCGGTGCGGGTGCGGAAGCTTGCGCGAAGGCCGTGCTCACGATGCTGAACGCCGCCAATGCAACGAGGGTCTTTTTCATTTCGCGTTACCTTGAATCGATGAAAAGGGGGCGGGCCATGTCACCGCGTTCAAAAGCATCCAGGAAAGGACCGAAAAGCTTTCGAAAATGAATACGACCGGCACAAACGCCATCGGCAGATATTGGTATCACGATTGCGCAACAATTCGCTGTTCAACGCACATCTGCTTACATTCGATACGTTCGCGAGTAATCGCCCATGTCTCGCTTGCCGAGCATGCATGCAAAACACAGGATGCACGAAGTGACGGCTGGCATGCAAAACACAAAACGCAAACTGCAAACACGCAAGGGGACGACATGAGATCACCACGCCTCAATCAACTCGACGACATCGATCGCAATCTCGTCGCGCTGCTGCGACCAACGCGCGCGAGAGCGTGGCGAACCTCGCGCGGCAACTCGGAGTTGCGCGCACCACGCATCGCCCGTATTGCACGGCTGGAGAAAAACGACGTGATCGCGGGCTAGGGCGTGCGGCTCGGGCAAGATGTGCTCGACGCGAGCATTCAGGCATACGTGGGCATCAAGCTCACCCCCAAGTTCGGCCGTGACGTGCAGAAGCGCTTCGCGCGCATGCCGGAGATCCAGTTGCTGTGTGCGGTGAGCGGCGAGTTCAACTACGTCGCGTGGCTGCGCGCGGATTCTCCCGACCGACTGAACGATCTCCTCGACGAGATCGGCGCGCTGGAAGGCGTCGAGCGCACGACGACATCGATCATCCTCGCGCGCAAGATCGACCGCACTGGCTGATGGTCAACTCGCATTTGCATACAAAATGCATTAAGTCATCGTCAAAATGACGAAAACGATGGTCGGAACACATCATTTTGCGTCTGTCATCAATATTCCGCTGCTCCTACACTGTGTGAAGAATCGCTCACTAAAACGAGCCGTACGAACACATACAAGGATGACGATGAAGGTAGCCCTGGTCGGCGCCGGACTGATCGGTCAAAGCATTGCGCATCTGCTGCGCGAAACGAGAGACTTCGACGTGGTCGCTATTCGATCGCGACGAACACGCACTCGCCACGCTCGATGCGCAGGGCATCGCCACCCGCCGTGTCGATTCGGCGGACACCTCCGCCCTATGTCAGGCCCTGCTCGGCTTCGATGCGCTCGTCAACGCTCACTACCTCGCGATCGGCGTGGCATCGGCGGCGAGGTGGGCGGGCGTGCATTACTTTGATCTGACCGAGGACGTGCGCGCGACGCACGCCATTCGCGCCATCGCCGAAGACAGCGTGCAGGCGTTCATGCCGCAATGCGGGCTGGCGCCGGGCTTCATCGGCATCGTCGCGCACGATCTGGCCACGCGTCTCGACGACCTGCGCGAAGTGAAAATGCGCGTGGGCGCGCTGCCGGAGTTTTCGACCAATGCGCTCAAATACAACCTCACGTGGAGCATCGACGGTCTCATCAACGAGTATTGCCAGCCTTGCGAAGCAATTTGCGAAGGGCACACGCAATGGGTTCAACCGCTCGAAGGCGTCGAGCATTTCTCGCTGGACGGTATCGAATACGATGCGTTCAACACCTCGGGCGGACTGGGCACGCTGTGCGAAATGCTCGCGGAGAAAGTCGAAACGCTCGACTACAAGTCGGTGCGGTATCCGGGGCATCGCGAGGGACTCAAGACGATGCTCAGGCGCGCGGTGCCATCCACGGCGCAGGATGTCGTGCTGATCTTCGTCACGGTGACAGGCATGCGCCACGGCCAGCTGGTGCAGGACGTCTTCATGCGCAAGATCTTTGCGAAGCAGGTATGCGGCATGCCAATGAGCGCGATTCAGATCACGACTGCCGGTGCGATTTGCGCGGAGCTCGATCTGTTCCGCGAAGGCGTGCTGCCGCAGAGCGGCTTCGTGCGTCAGGAGCAGGTGCCGCTCGCGGTTTTTCTCGATAATCGCTTCGGCAAACTCTATGAAGGCGCAAGCGCGGCCGTGTCGGAGCACGCGCTCGCAGCGGCGTGATCACGTCGCCACGATGAGGCGCGCAAGCAGCGCGTCGTAGTCCGATGGGGAAGGCACAGTGGCGTCGAACATCACCAGCGTCTTCGCCACGCTTTCGTCGGGCACGAACAGGCGCTGACGATAGTCCTCCCAATGCACGAGTTTGTATGCGTCGTTCGGATCGCCGCGCGCGACGATGCGCTGTCGTGCCATGTCTTCACGCACACGCGTCCAGACGACGCGAATCGCCACGTCGTCGCCGATGCCGAGCCATGTGCGGTCGAACAAGCGGCCTTCGCACACTTCGCGCGAAAGCGGTGCGACCACGATGACGCTCGTGCCGGGTGCGAGGTTTTCCGCGGCGGTGTCGACGAGGCTGCAGTATTCCGGATCGCGCAGATGCTGGATGAAAAGCGGGCTGTCGCGGTCGTGCGGATCGCCGGTCAGCGCGCCGATGGCGGCCATGCTATAGGCACCGTACAGCGTGTCCTTATAGAGGAGGCAGAAGGGCTCGCCGCTTGCGTGCATCAATGGCGAGAAGAGGCGTTTTGTCAGCGTCGTTTTTCCAGTGCCGGCATGGCCACAAGAGAAAAGCAGGTGTTTCACGCTTGTCGTGTCCCGAGATCGATCCATCTCAGCATTTTGCATGCTTTATGCGGCATGCAATGCGACGCGGTGCATGGCTGTATTTTGCATACGTAATGTGGGTTGTCCGTCCGCGCATTGTGCGGCAGCGGCCTCATTCGCCCACACTTGCTCTTTGATAGCGCTTCATCAGCGGTGTCGCGGTGATGCTGTGCACGATGACCGAAGCCGTAATGATCGCGATGACGAGCAGCACCAGCGACGCGGCGGCCGCACGCGGCGCATGCTCGAGCGCATAGCAGGTAGTAAAACGAGCCGACGCCGCGAATGCAGAACCAGCTCATCAAGCGCCGCTGTCCGGCGGTGGCGCTCGACCCGAGCAGCGAAACTTCGACCGCGAGAGGCCGCGCGACGATGAACAGGCCCGCGATCAAAATCAACGCTTTCCACGTGAAAAGTTCGCACCAGATCGTCGCGAGCACCGCGCCAACCATCAGCATGATCGCCACTTCGGCGACGCGTTCGAGTTCGATGGTGAAACCGTGCACGCGCTCGGGATCGGCGGCGGTGGCGTGGACATCGTCCGCGTCAATCGTGCCGACGGCTTCGCACGCCGACTTGCCGCCGCTCGCTTTTTGTTCAACGCGCCGAGTAGCGAGACCGGCCGCGAACACCGCGAGAAACGCGTAGGTGTGCAGCAATTCCGCCACGCCGTATGACAACGCGATCAGGCCAAGCGCGTAGAAGCCTTCGGGTTCGAGCGCCTCGCCGTGACGTGTGCGCAAATAAGCGATGAGACGCACCGACAGTTCGCCCAGCCGCCAGCCGCTCGCAAGCGCACCCGCGACGCCCCACGCGGCCTGCGCTGCGAACGCCCAGTGCAGCACGATGCTGGGCGTCGCTTCATAGCGGCTACGGCGATGCCGAGCAGGGCGAACGGCATTGCAATACCATTGTTCAGGCCGCCTTCGCCGGTCAGCGAGAAGCGCAGCAGATCGATATCGCCGGGCGTTTCGACCTGAAACATCGTGCGCGAGGACGGGGTCGGTCGGCGTGAGCATCGCGGCCAGCAGCAGCGCGGGTCCCCAACTCAGCCCCAGTGCATACACGCAGAACAACGTGAGCGCAACGACGGTCAACACCATCGCCACAAGGCCAAGCCGCACCGGCAAGATCCAGATGCGATCGGTCGGCGGCACGCGCAGGCGCAGGCCGATAGCGAACAGCGACACCAGCATCGCGACTTCGGTGATGCGCCACAGTACGGTGGCATCGCTGACGAGATCGATATCCAGCAGGTTGGCGGCGCCCGGCCCGAGTCCGAAGCCGATCGCGAGATAGCACATGGCCATGCTGATCGGCAGCCGCCGGAACGTCGAACTTGGCGAGGCCCATGAAAATGAGCACGCCGCCGACGAGGAACCACAACGTCTCGGTCATGAACGTTTCTTTGCAAGGTGAAGTGGCTGCTTTCGGATAAACAGAGGTAAGCACGGCCTATGCCCGTGTTCTTTGCATTCGAAATGCACGCTCGCTGCCCACACCGGACGTTACGCGTAAGATGACCACGCCAGGGCGGCTCGTGCAAAGCGGCAAGCGCATGGCAGTGATCGAACGGCATCTGTTCGGCGGGACTTGCGTGAACGTCGGCTGCACGCCGACCAAGACCTATGTCGCGAGCGCACGGGCCGCGCATGTCGCGCGCACGGCGATGCAATATGGCGTAGTGATCGGCGGCGACGTGCGCATCGACATGGCGCGCGTGAAGTCACGCAAGGACGAGGTAATCGGTGGCTCGCGAGACGGCGTGAAGAAGTGGCTGTGCGGCACGAAGCATCTCACCGTGTTCGAAGGCCACGCGCGATTCATGGCGCCGCATGCGTTGCGCATCGAGGCCGGCGACGGCACGACGCGCGATATCAATGCCGATCGCATCTTCATCAATACGGGTACGCGCGCGGCCGTGCCGAAGCTCGACGGTCTCGAGCACGTTCCCTATCTCACCAATTCGACGATTCTCGAACTGACCAAAGTGCCAGAGCATCTCGTGATCGTCGGCGGGAGTTAGTCGGCGGGAGTTATATCGCACTCGAATTCGGGCAGATATTCAGGCGCTTCGGCAGCCGCGTCACGCTGCTCGTGCGCGGTGAGTGCATTCTCTCGCGCGAGGATGCAGACGTGGCCCTTGCGATGCAGGACGTGCTCGGGCGTGAGGGCATCGTGTTCCGCTTCGACGCGCGGATTCAGCGCGTCGAGCCAGCGAAGGGCGGTGTGCGCGTCGTAACGGGCGATGCGTTCATCGACGAGCTAGCGTCAAGAGTGGTGTATGAGCAGCATCGCGACAGTCGATTTCAAGCGGCGAGTTTCTGCTGAACCGGTTGATCGTCTTGCACTGGTTCGCCGTCCTTGAAGGGGACGCCTTCGAGCCACAGCTTGATCTTTTCCGGTCCGTTGATACGGCGCCAGGTTTTTTCCGCCTCCTCGATCAACTTGAATGCCAGACCGAGGAAGGTCGGCCGCGACACGCAGTTACGCGTACGCGTCGTGCGATGACGTACCGTCGCGAACGTCGACTCGATCGCGTTGGTCGTCCGCAAATGCTGCCAGTGCTCAGCGGGGAAGTCGTAAAACGCCAACAGGCTCTCGCGATCCTTTTTCA